>JAIEPU010000203.1 GCA_019748235.1 bacterium | reverse complement strand
GGGGACGAGCACCGAAGTCAGGGTTGTAACCCTTCTCGATGACGTAATCGATTGCGGCTGGATCGAGATCGAGGACCACGTGTCGTTCCTTCAACCGATCGCGAACCTTGCTCAATTCGAGGTGAACGATCGCTTCGAGGTTCTTTCGCGTCAGGCCGTGGAAGACGATGAAATCATCGACGCGGTTAAGAAATTCAGGACGGAATTCCTTTTCGGCCCGGGCCATCACCATTTCCTTCATCTTCTCGTAGCTGATGTCGTCTGACCGCTTCGAGAAGCCGAAGGCTGTCTGGTCCTTGATTGCTTCCGCACCGATGTTCGTCGTCATGATGACGATCGAATTCTTGAAATCGACGCTATGCCCGTAGCTGTCGGTCAACCGGCCTTCTTCCATGATTTGAAGAAGGAGGCTGAAGACGTCTGGATGGGCTTTCTCGATTTCGTCGAGGAGCACGACCGAATACGGGCGCCGGCGGATTTTCTCCGTGAGTTGGCCACCTTCTTCGTAGCCGACATAGCCCGGAGGGGCACCGATCAGTCGGCTGACGTTGTGCTTCTCCATGTACTCGCTCATGTCGATCGTGATGAGGGCATCCTCACTCCCGAACATGAACGATGCGAGCCCCTTGGCGAGCAACGTCTTTCCGACACCGGTCGGGCCAGCGAAGATGAAGCAGCCGATCGGACGTCGCGGATCCTTGAGTCCCGCACGGCTCTTGCGAACCTTGCGTGACAGGGCCGTGATCGCCGCCTCTTGGCTGATGACGTGCTTGTGCAGCTCGTCTTCCATCCGGAGGAGTCGCTCGGCTTCCTCGGTCTCGAGGCGGGTCAGAGGCACGCCGGTCATCTTGCTGACGACCTCGGCGATGACTTCCTCGTCGACGACGCCGTCGATTTCCTGGGTCCGGTCGCGCCACTCGCGCTGGATTTGTTCTTTCTTCTTCTTGATCTTGTCCGCCTGATCGCGAAGGTTGGCGGCCTTCTCGAAGTCTTGGCTGGCGACCGCCTCTTCCTTTTCCTGGTTCAGGCGTTCGATCTCTTCGTCCAGTTCCTTGAGATCGGGTGGACGGGTCATCGTCTTGAGGCGGATACGAGCCCCCGCTTCGTCGATCACGTCGATTGCCTTGTCCGGCAAGCAACGGCCGGTGATGTAGCGGTCCGAAAGTTCAACCGCCGCGTCGATGGCCGCGTCCGTGATCTGCACGCGGTGGTGTGCCTCGTACCGATCCCGAAGACCCTTCAAGATCTGGCTGGCTTCGCTCTTCGACGGCGGTTCAACGATGATTTCCTGGAAGCGGCGAGCGAGCGCACCATCCTTCTCGATGTACTTGCGGTACTCGTCCAGCGTTGTCGCGCCGATGGTCTGGATCTCGCCACGAGCCAAGGCCGGCTTCAGGACGTTCGACGCATCGATCGCACCTTCCGCACCACCCGCTCCGACGAGCGTGTGAAGCTCATCGATGAAGAGAATGGTGTTCCGAGCCCGGCGGACTTCATTCATGACCGCCTTGATGCGTTCCTCGAACTGGCCGCGATACTTCGTGCCGGCCACCATCATGGCAAGGTCAAGGACGACGATCCGGCGATCCCGAAGCAGCTCCGGAACGTTGCCGCTGATGATCGCCTGGGCCAACCCTTCGACAATGGCGGTCTTTCCGACACCCGCTTCGCCCAGAAGAACGGGGTTGTTCTTCGTGCGACGGCTGAGGATCTGAATAACGCGTTCGATCTCATTGGCACGACCGATGACCGGGTCGAGCTTCTCTTGGCGGGCGAGCTCGGTCAGGTCGCGACCAAAGCTGTCGAGAGCAGGGGTCTTTGACTTGCCCCCTTGCTTTTGGGCTCGTTCGCCGCCGGCGTCGCCGCTATCCATGCCGTGACCGAGAAGATTGAGGACCTCCTCGCGGACTTCGTCCAGCTTCAGGTTCAAGTTCATGAGGACCTGAGCCGCCACTCCCTCTTGCTCGCGGAGCAAGCCGAGGAGCAGGTGCTCGGTGCCTACGTAGTTGTGATTGAGGTTCCGCGCCTCTTCGATCGCGTATTCGATCACTTTTTTGGCGCGGGGGGTATGAGGAAGTTTGCCCATGGTGACCATATCGGGGCCAGCCTGGACGATTTTTTCCACTTCCATGCGAATCTTGCGAAGGTCGACGTCCAAATTCTTGAGGACGTTGGCAGCCACCCCGCTTCCCTCTTTCACCAGACCGAGCAGGATATGCTCGGTGCCGATGTATTCATGGTTGAAGCGCTGCGCCTCCTGGTTCGCGAGCTGCATCACCTTTCGGGCACGGTCTGTAAAGCGTTCGTACATGTTCAGCCGCCTCTTTTCGAGTCAGCCCGCGACAGGTTCGTGGCGGGCTCCGATCGCAAATCGAGCCAAATCGTAACAGAAGCGACCAATGCAACAAGGTCGCCTGGGGCCATCCCGCCCCCAGAGTCTCAAGTCATCGATCATTCGACCGGTGCATCTCTGAAACTCAAACGGGGCTGCATCCTGCGTGCCGTATCCCGTCGCCTCTATTCTAGGACGGGGTTCGGACCCTTCAAGAAAAGGCGAAAGGCTGGGAATTTACGGGAAATTGATTGTTGAAACTGGCAGCAGGCAACGGCGGGAGAGCGTGTTTCCCGCCAATATGACGGTTCCACGCCGCCCCGCGCCGCACGATCTGACGGAATGGCGGCACCTGGAGGATACCTGGACACTTTCCCACGATGTTAATCGAGCGGTTTACTGGCCGAGCAATTCACGAATCACCCTGCGACTCTTTTCCAGCGTCACGCCGTATTGCTCCAGTAATTGAGCGGCGGGACTGTTTTCTTCGCGAAGGATGCCGAGGAGGAGATGCTCCGTGCCGACGTAGTCGTGGTTAAACCCCTGGGCTCCTTCGATGGCGTGCTCAATTGCGAATCGAAGGGATGCGCTCGCTCGTGGGTGTTTTGCCAGCCCACTGGTTGTCATGGCAGCGAGAGCTTCGGCCGATCGTGCCTGCAGATCAATCAAGTCGATTCCCTGATGTTTCAAAGCTTCGGATGCTAGGCCATGTCCGTGTTTCAACATGCCAAATAGCAAGTGTTCGGCCTTAAGTGAGTCATGCCGAAGGCGAATCGCTTCCGCAGTGGCCAGACGCAAGACATTTCGTGCACGATCGGTGATTCGATCATTCATCCGATGGAAAAGCGAATGATGTCGTTTATTCAATGGATCTCGTTCAACGATCGCATCAGAAAGACCACCCGTACCGAGCAGTTGCAACATCTCGAATCGCAAATCATCCGGTTCGATGAAAAGGCTGCTCAGTGCTTGAATAGCTCGACAATCGTCGATCCGACTTAGGCTGAGGAGCAAATGCTCACAACCAATATAGCTGTGCTCGAGATTTCTCGCTTCTTCGATGGAATACTCCAGGACTTTCCGTGCGTTCGGTGTATGAGGAAGTTTGGCTTCGGAAGATGCTTCTTTCCCACGTGGGACAGTTTTCTCTACTGCGTCGCGCAGTTCTTCACCGGTGATTCCGAATCTATCGAAGAGGTGCGGAACAAAGCCGGTTCTGATTGATGCAATCGCGAGCAGAATATGTTCGGTCCCGATGAATTCGTGCTTTAGGCGTCTTGCTTCTTCGGTTGCCAGCGTCATGATTTTTCGCGGCTGCTGGGTAGAGTTCCGTTTTGGTGGATGTTCCCCCGTATTGATTCCCTCTCGAAGGAGGCGAAGGACTTCCTCTCGAACATCCCTGATCGGTATGTTCAATTTCAGAATAACTTTGGCGGCAAGCCCGCCGGTCTCTGTCCATAGACCGAGCAGAAGGTGCTCGGTGCCGAGATACGTGTGCTTGAGTTTTTTCGACTCTTCGAAAGCGTGATCGATCACCTGCTTGGCGCGAGGTGTGTATGGACGTTTGCCAAGCTCCGCCGGATAAGATCCAGGATCCATCAATTTTTCGAGATTCAAGCAGATTTCACGTGCATACACATCCAGCCCGTTCAAGACCTGTAATGCCGCGCTGCTTCTGACCTTCAATAACGCGAGCAGAATGTGTTCAGTTCCGATGTATTCATGATTGAACCGCTGAGCTTCGTGGGCCGCAAGAGCCAAGGCGTGTCGCGCGCGGTCAATGAATCGTTCGTACATGCTCGAATACCTCCCACGCTATTCTTTCTTCTATTAGTCAGCGACGCTAGCTTTCGGCATTGCAGGTCGAGTGTGTTGTGAATGGCGTTGTTTGGATCAACGTGCCTCATGGTGATAGTGGAACTGGCAGGAAAAGGAGAAGCGGGTCGTCGGACACCGATTCGAAGCCGTGCTTGTGATAGAAAGCTTTTGCGGTTTCATCCTTGGCATGGACGAGAAGCAATTTCAGGCCGGCGATCTTTGCCGCCTGCATGGTTCTTAGGATGGCGTCCTTGAGCAGTGCCTTGCCCAACCCCTTGCCTTGCTCGCGATGATCGACTGCCAGACGGGCAAGTAGCATGATGGGAATATCGTACTTCCCCAATCCCTTTACAATTTTCGGCGGAAACCGCTTCTGGTGAATCGAACCGTAGACGAGCGAGTAGTATCCGACAACGACCTTACCGCCGGACCGCGTCGTCACGTAGTTTCGCACGATGCCGCGATTTTGGTTTTGGAGGGCGTAGTTGCGCAAATAGAGATTGAGCGCAGGAACACCGCAGTTAAAAATCGCCCGTTCGTGACCGCCGTCAAGCGGCACCAACGGCGTAAAAGAAGCATCAGCCATCAAGGATCGACCGTTCCGTCAAAAGCTTGCGGACGGCCGCGATACTGGCGGGAGGGGGATTGTCGAGCACATCAAAGAGGTGAGTCAGTTGTTTGCGGGTCAGCGAGACGGGGCCTTCGTCGGCCAATAATTCGGTCGCCACCTGGTAGGCGTTCTCCAGCACGAAGTCACTCAGGGTTTCCCCATGTTGCTTGGCTGCCCGAGCAATCACGGCCTTCCTCGTCGCGTCCACGCGGATACTGAGCCGACTTCCCGAGGTCGAACGTTTCACCTGTTTTTTTGCCATCCCGCACCTCCCCAGTGTGTACACATTGTACACCCATTATCCGCCGGTCGTCACTTTCATTTTTCAGATCAGCACTCTTTTTCCGGGGTTGCGAAGGCAATCAGAGGGCCGTTTACCTGATGTATCCCATGGGACAGAATACGTCGGCTACTGCTTGGAAGTAGCGTTCCCCTCTTGTGCCTTCGGCAACCGGACAGCTCGCTTGTCCGGGCCACCCAATCTATGGGGACGTCATCAGTCGTCGCAGCCGACTGCTTGGCGCGGGCTATTCCTCCGTCGCTGGGAAGCTCGTTTTCGGCAGGGCGTACGAAAGAATCAAGACGCCGATGACGGCGCTGAGGAGGGAGCCGAGGAAGATGCCGATCTTGGCGGAGGAAAGCATCTCGGCATCTTTGAATGACAGAGAAGCGACGAAGAGAGACATCGTAAAGCCGATCCCGCCGAGACAGCCCCCGCCGACCATCGTTTTCCAATTGACGCCACGCGGAAGTTTGCCCAGGCGAGTGATCACCGCGAGGAATGTAAACAGCACGATGCCGACGGGCTTGCCGATCACGAGCCCGGCTACGATCGACCAACTGACGCTGTTGCCGAGCGAGGAGAGATCAAACGTCACAGCAGCGTTGGTGACGGCAAAGAGAGGCATGATGAGAAATGCCACCCATCCATGAAGCGACTGCTCCATCCGTTCGAGCGGGGACAGCGTCAAACTCGTGAGGTGATAGAGTCGGCGAAGCTTCATTTGCAGCACTTCGTTATGTTCGGATTCTTCATCGGGAGGAAGGTTGTCGAGTTCCTCCGCGACGAACTGAAACGGTCGTTTGGGATGCGTACGGCCCAGAATGGGAGTGGCGAATCCGAGGATGACGCCACCGATGGTGGGGTGGACCCCCGACTGAAGCATTCCGAGCCAAATCACGATCCCCGCAATGATGTAGGGTGGAATGGACCAGACTCCGAGGCGTTGAAAAAAGAAAACGACGACAATTCCCGAGCCGGCTATGAACAATCCGTTCGGATCGATTCCTTGCGAATAGAAGAGCGCAATGACGATCACGGCGCCGAGGTCATCCGCAATCGCTAAGGAAAGAAGGAAAAGTTTGAGGCCGAGCGGAACCCGTTTCCCAAGCACCGCAAGAACACCGACGACGAATGCAATGTCGGTCGCGGTCGGAATGCCCCAACCCCGTGCGGCGGGTGTCCCTTGCTGGAACAGTAAGTAAACGAGAGCGGGAGCGATCATCCCACCGATCGCCGCCATGACGGGAAGGAGCGCCGTTCGCCAGTCCCGCAATTCACCGATGACGATTTCACGTTTGATTTCAAGCCCGACGACGAAGAAAAAAATCGTCATCAGACCGTCGTTGATCCAGTGAAGAAACGAGAGGTGAAACGAATACTCGCCAAAATTGAAGCCAACTTCTTTGTGAAGCAGCTCATGATAATCGTGCTCCAGCGGTGAATTGGCGATGATGAGCGCGGCCAGCGCGCAGAGGAGAAGAAATATTCCGCTGATGGCTTCAATGCCGAGAAACGTCGAGAGGGGACGGATCAGCCGATCGATCGGAGCCTTGTCTCCCAGCCTTCGATAAGGTCGTTGATTCACGATCGCTCCCAAATTTTCGAAATCTGAACGCATCTCCTACGTGGTTTTATTGCGAAGGAGGGGATTCGTGTCCTGTCTTTCGGAGCGATAGAAGCGATTGGCGAGGAATGCCTCGCCGAATAATGCCGCCGCAACGAGGAGAATAATCCAGGCAAAAAGTTCCCGTCCGATGCGCGAAGTCCCCTCGACTTGCTCGAGTTCCGCCGGATCGCGAACGACAGTCACAGGGTTTTGGCCGAATAGGGTGGTGATCTTTTCCGCTTCGATCGGCTCAAGCTGACTCTCTGAAGCGGGGACATTTACACTGAAGCCCGCCATGAAGCTGCGGTCGGCTTGTGATGAATCGACCCGATACTGGCCCGGCAAATTGGCATTTGGAATCGTCACCACCGTCTCTCGTGGATCGACGGTGATTCGTTCGATCTCTTTGTCGGGTCGTGTGACCGCATAGAGAGTGAAGGGATCGCTGGGATGACGATCGACCTCGATCGTTTCGCCCGTAATGAAATTGAGTTTGGTCTCAGCCGAGCCTGCCAGATAGCGAACGATCTCATCCGCGAGTAGAACGAACGACCAGCCGAGCGGCAATTCATTCCACGCCGCGCCCGATGGATCGTAGAAGGTTGTCGTCGTCAATAAGAGGACTCGTCCGCGTCGTCCCTCGCCGAAGGACCGCTCGGCAAGAGCCGCCTCGCCGGTCGAGTAAGGAATAATGACGGTCGAGTTCGTGTCCGCATTAAGCTGAACTTTCCAGAACCGATTGATCGGTCCGTCGGCGAGGTCATTGTTTCCGATATCACGAAAAGGTGTCATAAGGGGGTGGGTGAATTGATTTGGTGCGAGGACCGCGTGCTCGGGTTTCGCGATGTCGATCAATTTGGCCGGCAAGAGTTGCTGGGCAGCGGTCGAGTTGTAACTTTCCGGGTCAATTGACGGGCCGAGAGAGACGAACAGTCCACCCCCTTGACCCACAAACTCGCCGACTCTGATCCACGCGGCCGGTGTCAGCTTGGCGACGTGCAGTAAACAAATCACGCGGTAGGAATCTAGATTGGTTCCTTCGAGTTGCGGCGATGAGACTTCGTCAATAGAAGAGGCCTTCGCGTCCTGACCACGGCCTCCTTCTGGGTCGAGCGCCTTTCGCCAATAGATCGATTCATTCTTATTGTCCGACACGATGAGCACTCGTGCCGCCGGGCGGACGTCTACGGTGAAATAACGTCGATCATCGATCGACATTTCGTCGCCGGTTGCCAGCAAGAGTTCTCCCTGATGAAATCATTCTCGCAATCCAGGGACAGGGAGGTTGATCGTTACCGCTTGTCCTTCGCTGAGACGAATCGGCTTTTCGCCGCGGGGCTCACCATCGATGATCAATCGAACGATGTTGTCTCCATCGGTCCCTCGTTGCCTGACCGTCGCGTCAATTTCTAAATCGCCGTTCATCGGGAGGACTTGAGCGGAAAGCCTCCAATCATCGATAGCGACATTCTTGATCGCCTCTGCGTGCACGTCGATGATGTAAGCCGCTAGCCCCGGCCCGGCGTCCCTAAAAAGGCCCGACAAACGATCGCTATCGTTGACGTTCCAGGCATTCGCGGATTGGTCCGAAAAAACGTACAACTCGCGCCGCTGATCCTTCTGATCAATCAGGCTTCGCACCCCGGCCGCGAGCGCCTCGTTCACCTGGACAGCAAGAGATTGCGTTTCCAGCGAATCGATTCGACTGATGGCCGCCGCTTTCTCGAGAAAGACAGAGGCAATAGGATTCGACGACTCGACAACGGCGACCTTGCTTCCCGACGGCATTCGCATGATGGCGGACTTCGCGAGGGATTTGGCCTGTTCGAGTCGAGTCTGACCCTTTTCACGAAAGGTCATGCTCGGGCTGTCGTCAAAAACCATGACGGCAAAGATTGGCGCCTGCTGGTCGAGTGCGAAAAGGGAACTCCTCACGGTCGGGCGGGCAATGGCCAGGCCGAGCATTAACAGCACCAAACAACGAAGCAGGAGCAAGAGCCAGTTCTGAATCTTGAGGCGACGGATCGTCTGTGTCTGCCTTTTCTTCAGTAACATCAAGGCAGGAAAGAGAATGGGCTTTGGTTTCTGCCGTAGCAACAAATGAATGATGATCGGGACGGAAATGGCGGCCAGCCCGGCGGCTGCTAATAGAGGATGGAGCAGACTAACTGTCATTCTCGCCCCATCCAAATTTGAAATCGGCTCAGCGGTTCGACGTTTGATTCACTCGTATTGTAACGGCAGAGAGCTGCCAACGGCGATATCCTGACTTCGTGGATCTCTCTGTTTGCGATTCCTCAGACTCCCTTACAATGACCGGGTTCGCGTTTTTGAACTTGGGATGTAGGCGAGCAGAATTGACGTCGGTCGGCCCGTGATCATGGAAATGATTTAATACCGGCCTCGCATTGGACTTGGAACCTGATTGAGCCCCACAATGGCGAAGAGATGATGGAAGGCGGTCATGGATCGGCGTGCCCTCACTGAATCGATCCTCGGCTATTTGGATTTCTCGGACGGCGCGCCGAGTGCCTCCTTTCACCAAGCCCTCAATGAGTTTTATCGCTCATGTGCTGCGGATACTGACTCGGACACACTACCTCCTTGGCTGCGCCTTCGCGAGGAACTGAGCGAAACGGCGAACACGACCTCCCGATTTGGCCCATTGAAGCAGGCTCGTGGCGTTTTCTCGATCGTTCATGACTCACTACTCCCGGCCTACCGTCAATATCACCGTGATCTCCTGGCGCATCTGACCGATACGGAGCTGTTCGTTCCTTTTTTTCTCGCTCGATGCTACGAGGCCGTGCTGGCGCAACGAGAGCCATGGACAGAGACGAGCCGGATCGTTGCCGGAGCGATCGATCGACTGAATGATTTTGTCGGCCATCGCCCGGTCCCCGTGCTAGAGAATCATCGAGGCATTCAGCCTTATCCTCATGAACGAGTCCGTCCCATTCCTATTTTCATCCGCGGGGCTGGGGTCTCGGTCGGAGCGTACGAGTCCCTTCTGAAGAAGACTCTCTCGATCCTAGAGATGGCGTCTGACGACGTGCTCGAAGCGGCCTCAATGGATTTGAGCCTGCTCGACGAATTGGCAATCGACCCTCGCGCCTACGACCACGCTCATCCTTCCAACCAGCGTCCCGGGTATCAGTTCGGTGAATGGGATCCGCAACATATCGACAACCAAGGTCGCTACCGTCGATTCGTGTTGCGGCTCATGATTCTTGATGCGCTGGTAGCTTGGCAATCAGCGCCGGCGAACGAAGATCGACAAAAGGAAGCGGAGTTCGAAGCTTCAGCCGCGCTCGCCGGGACGATGTTACTCGCGTCGGGCGTTAGCGGCCGGGGCCCCGGCGCGTTTTCCTCGGATATGTCGCTCGCGAAACTCGTTCCCGGCGTGGCCGCCTATCGCGATGCGTTTTATTCGTACCTCCTCGAACACATTACTGGAGAGGAGGGGGATCATCTGCGCGACGAAGCGAAACGATTGCGGCAACCCTTCGGCGGTGTGCGATCGTTTTTGAATCAATATGTCGCTCGATGCAAGGCCGATCAGATCGAGCGAGACCGACTCTCCCTTTTGTTCGCTCGGATGGGTTTCGCAGAGGCAAGTCGTGACCAGGCGGCGAGGATCGATATTCCGTCGACGCGAATGAGAGCCGATATCGAGTGCCTGCTCGTCTCGTCCGATAAGGACGCGTTGGTCGGACACGTGAAATCAGCAACGAAACGCATCGAGGAGGCAGAGGATGTTCTTCACCGCGCGATCGAATGCGGTGCGATGATCGATCCGTGGAACATCCTTGGTTTTCAGGGGAATTTCAATCGCTTTCAAGCGGTGGAAGACGCGGTGACGGACCATCGCGTCGATATCCTCTTGCAGACTATGCAAAAGCTTTTCGAATCATACGCGCTCGCGCTTCGCGAGGGTGCCGCGGCAGGTGACGTTGCCACGACCGAGCTTCTGCGAGAGAGACTGAACACACTTGTCGAGTGGTGGGATCAGTTTGCCACGACCGAGGTGAGCGGATTGAGACGCGTTTCCGGCAGAGATTCGATGCAGTCCGCGAATTTCGTCGCACAAGCTCTCTCACAGTGGCGACAGAGCGGTCAACAAACAGGTGACGTGGCCTTTTGGCGCGAACGCTCCGAGCATTTTTCTTCGACGCAATCGTTCGGGTTGGTGGTGGAAGCGCTGCTCGAAAAGCATGACTACGTTTCCGCGATGGCGCTCCTCATGCAATGGCTCTCCGATAGCGAGGATTATCCGCTCGACGAGGCCGGGCACTCGTTCCACGAACTTGTACTCCGCTGGATGGCGGGAATGATGAATTATGTCCTCAGTGGCGAGCCTGTTCCCACCAAGCCCGGAGGACGTGCTCCCGAAGCCTCTGAAATGATCGTCAAATTCTTCGATTTCCTCGAAGCGAACGCGGGAGAACTGTGGAGCGCTCCTTCCATCGATCGAGCGCACTCGCGCGACGACGATGACGACGAGGAGGATATTTTCGCTGCCGCGTATGAGGGGGTCACTTACCAAGACAAAACCGACGATGGTGTTGATGCGTCTCTCGCGGGAGAAGGCCCTTCGGAGGACGAGGGAATCTTCGCGACGATCGATGATCTGATGCGCCGGCTTCGATTCCTTGGGACGGTGGCAAGGCTTTGGTACCTGGCCGCTCATCCGACGCTTCTGGAAACAGGTCCCGGTCGTGATCGATTACAGCAATGGATTTTGCGGGCGATTAGGAACAAGAGGGACTTGTCACGCCTTCTCCGGGATCTTGATGAACAAGCGATCGCGGCTCCCTCTGGAAATCGCGATTCGCTGCTCGATTTCGAACGTCGTTCATCGATCAAGGAGACGCTGATTATCAAAGCGTCGCATGTGGCGATCGAAATGTCGCATGCCTTGCGTGTCTTATTGGCGATTCGATCGCATGGAGAGACTCCCGCCGATCTTCCGTCCGGACTCGCCTCGTGGGAGCCATCGGTGATCGCCTTCGAGTCGGCACTCAGGCATGGAGATGCGTTTTCCGCAAGACAGCGGCTTTCAGAAGTTCGTTTATCGATTGCCGATGCTCAACTCATGTATGTGCCGACCGACAAGGGGGGCAAGCCTCTTGACGTGTACGCGGCTCGCTACGCACGAGACGTCCTTCGATCGCTGGTTGTGCAATTGCCGGCAATCGGTGATTTTCAAGGGGTCTATGATCTGATGGAGTCGGTGCTCGATATCGAGCATGAACAGAGCTCGCGCGCGGTCAGCATGCAGGTCTCTGAGTTCGATCTGCTGTTTCGCATTGGTTATCGTTCGCTGATGGTGAAACTTGTCGATTTGCTCGGAACCTGGGAGCAAACCCGATCAGACAATGAACGCAGCACCGGCATTGTGGGGCAAGTAGTCTCCCACTTTTCCCATCTTTGGAGCAGATACATTTCGAATGTTCGCATTTCGGAATTGGAGCGACGTCGCACGCCACGGCAATGGAAGCAGACAGAGGAATTCATCGCATCATACGGTCGCGGCATTTTCACTCAAGCATTCATGACCGAAGGGAGCTTGCGCGGAATATTGCATCACGGCCCCGCCTCCTATTTGACGGATTTGCTCGCCGGAGATACGGACGAGGAACCGACCACTTTGCTTCGAGCGCTCACCAGCGGTGAATTGAGCATCGACAAAGCGGCCGAAGAGATCGATTTCATAGCCAGGAGCGTGCTCGAGAATTACGACGTATACAGGGACTATAACACCACGACTCCTCAGTCCGATTACGGCGAGAATCTCCAATTGCTCATGGAACTCTTACGGAGAAAGACTGAATACGAACGGCACCGTTGGGCTCTCGAACCGGCGTACATCGCTCATAATATCCTCGTTCGAAAAGGACGATTCGAATGGGCAGCGTTGGTGCGCGAAGCGTTCGTGCGCGAGACAAGATCCACGGCGGAGATGATCATCTCTGGACTGGCGGAGACGGAAAAGAAGTGCGGGTTTCATTTGCAGACGGTTCGTAGCAGGATCAACGAGGGTTTTGTCGGCCAGCTTCGACTGGATGAAGTCCTGGGCCTCGCGGAGCGATCATTGTCGGAAGATTCCGCCGACTCGGGGAACGCATTCGATTCACTTCTTAAGGACGTCGAGGAGTTCTGTGACCTTCATCAAGGATCCGGGATCGATCTTCCAGAATGGCTTCGTCAATTGGAGAATACCGTCGATCGCGTCCTTGATGAGAAAGAAGGCCGACTTCTCGACTTTGAAGAGCTCGCCGCCGGTCGGCTCCACGCTGTCGAGCTTCCTTTCGAGGACTTCGAGCGACAAACCGAGAAATGGGAAGCTTGATCCATTTGATGATGCTCGCCGAACGGGAAGGTCATACCCTAGTACCACTGCTGATCGAAACTGCTCGTTGCACTGTGTCATAGATGACGTCAATAGATTGGTCACGCCTTCGAAAGTTGTTGTCTCCACGTTCCGTGGGAGCGGCGGTTTGGCACTTTCTTGCGATCGTTGTCGAGTTCCCCAGGGATTTGCCCAGGCTTGGCGTCGTTTCGAGCTATCGCCTCCTTCGGGCGGATCTGGAACATTGGCTCCGCCGTATCTTTCAGCGCCACTGCCTTGACAATGCTCCAATGAAACTCGTGAGTCTCCCTATACCAGGTTACTCGCACCGCGTTTATTTCCGCAGAAATACCAGCGATCTCCATATCGTTCGGCAAGTGTTCCGTTTGCGCGATTATGATTGCCTTAATACGGAACAAGAGATTCGCTTCTTCGTGGACGGGGGAGCGAACATTGGCGCAACGTCGTTTTTTTTGTTGTCGAAATATCCCCACGCACGGGCGATCGTCGTCGAACCTGATGAGACGAATCTCGAAGTCTGCCGAAGAAACCTCGGCCCCTTTAACGATCGCATTCAAATCATGCCTTTGGCTCTTTGGTCGATGACCGCCCCCTTGAAATTCTCTCGAAAGGGAAAAGGAACGGGGCAAGAGTCGGCCATCTCCGTCGTGAGTTGCTCGATCGAGGAAGCAGAGATCGAAGGGATATCGCTCGATGATCTATTCAACCGAATCGATTCTCCCATCGTCGATTTAGTCAAACTTGATGTTGAAGGGGCCGAAGAGAAGATTTTTGGCGAGGGAACTCTTTGCTGGCTCGAAAGAACTCGAAACCTCTTGATCGAACTACACGGAACTGCGTGCGAAGAAGTAGTCCTTTCGAAATTGAAGGCGTTCGAATATGAGATCTCCCATTCCGGGGATCTTTCCGTCTTTCAAAACATCAGGAAAAAGGTTTCTTCGGGCTCAAAATGAGTGAGTCAATGGAACATGTTCCCAAAGTAATCATCTCTCTGTGAAATGTGACGATTCCAAGGGAGCATTGCGTGATAACGCTTCCCGCCTCGTAAAACTGTTTGACAGCGGTTAAGCCGAGAGTTTAGCCTCGAACTGTTCCGTACCGCTTTGATTTCGTTCTGAACGAGGGAAATCGCCCGAGGAAGCACCCTCATCGGAACGTAGCCGATCAATGCTTTTCTCTGCCTCTTAAAGGGAGTCTTGAGACGTGAGTGACTCGAAGCCAGCAACTTCCAGCTTTGAAACCGGTCGTCGTGAATTCATGAAGGGGGTGGCGGCCGTCACGGGGGCAGCCGCCATTGGATCGGTATCAAACGTTCATGCGGCCGGAAGCGACGTGATCAAAGTGGGGTTGGTGGGATGTGGCGGTAGAGGGAGCGGAGCCGCCATGCAAGCGATGAGCGCGGGGGACGATATCCGCCTGGTCGCTCTCGGAGACGTGTTCAAGGATCGACTCGACAATGGAAAGAAGAATCTTTCCAAGCACAAGAATTTTGCCGTCAACGATGATCACTGCTTTGTTGGATTTGATGCGTTCCAGAAGGTCATCGACAATGTCGACGTGGTGTTGCTGGCGACTCCTCCTCACTTCCGTCCTGCTCAAATGGAGGCAGCCGTCAATGCGGGGAAGCACGTGTTTGTCGAGAAGCCGATGGCGGTCGATGCACCTGGTGTTCGCCGTGTGATTGCCGCGGCCCAGAAGGCGAAGGAGAAGAAACTCGCCGTCTGTTCCGGCTTTTGCTACCGCTACAACGAGCCGACCCGCGAGATGATGAAGCGAATCCATGACGGTGCGATCGGAAAGATCGTCACCGTGCAAGCCAACTACAACACGGGTGGCCTTTGGATGAATCCTCGTCAAGAGGGTTGGTCCGATATGGAGTGGCAGCTTCGTAATTGGCTCTACTTCACTTGGCTCAGCGGTGACCACATCGTCGAGCAACACATCCATAGCCTCGATACCGCGGCGATGTTCATGAACAACGAATACCCGATTGAGTGCGTGGCGCTCGGTGGACGGCAAGCCCGAACCGATGCCGCTTACGGTCATATCTTTGATCATCATGCGGTCGTCTTCGAATATGCGAGCGGGGCACGCTGCTACAGCTACACTCGCCAACAGGTCGATACTGATTCTGATGTTTCCGATTGGGCGTTCGGCACCAAGGGACGAGCGATCAAGCGAGCATTCAACTTCCATCAGATCGAAGGGGAGAATGCATGGAAGTATCGTGGTAAGCCGACTGATGCCTACCAAACAGAGCACGATGAGCTTTTTGAGTCGATCCGCAAGGGAACGCCGGTCAACGACGGCGACTACATGACGAAGAGCACGCTCATGGGAATCATGGGTCGAATGGCGTGCTATACCGGAAAGAAGATTACTTGGGATATGGCGATGAATTCGCAGGAGTCACTTGGCCCGACGACTTACGAGTTCGGATCGCTTCCCGTTCCACCCGTTGCGATTCCGGGACGAACCAAGTTCGCTTGATTTTCAAGAGTTCTCGGAGTCGATCGAACAGACCTTCGCTCTTCCATGGGGCGGAGGTTCTTTTTTATCAGCCGATCCTTTCGAATTTTGCCCCATTGATCGTTAGAAGTGAAAGTAGAGCCGTCTTGGTTCGAATGGCCGCAGGGAGCAAAGTTAGTCGATGACGTTCGTCAGTCTATTGCGAATTTGAATGCTCGGAACCACAGAGGGTGGCTCGAAGCGGGAATCTTCCTGTTGACAGCCCGTTTCGGGGTGCCTAGAGTCATAGAGCGACGAAATTTTCCGCCATCCGATGGTCGCTCACCGATCTATTAATTTCGATGGTCTCCAATCGGACAATTGAATGCCCCTTTCCGGCGGAAGAGTAGGGCTTTCTCATTTACTGCCAACTACCTCCTTGAGACGTGATTCGCATACTTGGTTTTGCTTTCATGTCTTCCTGGTCAGAAAGGATTGATCCGCGAAAGGATCTGCTGTTATCGGTTTCCTCTGGTGGCTAAGTCACTGCTCGTCTCTGGCTTTGGGCCACCGCGACTCGGAATCCGCTCCGGGATGACCAAGCGACGGTTTTTCCCTTTGGTCTGTTCGCGACAAGGTTTACGCGACTGATCGTGTGAAGCTTGTCTTTCATTCAGCAGATTCCCCGCGGCCGATAGGCCTCAATGATGGCGGAACGCCTTTACATTCTGGATGCGCATTCCCTGATCTATCAGGTGTTTCACGCCATTGCAGAGATGACCGGCCCCGACGGCCAGCCAACGAATGCGGTCTTCGGTTTTGTCCGTGACATCGAATTCATTCGTCGTGATAAGCAGCCCGATTACTTTGTCTGCGCAATGGATTCGTCTTCTGTCACGTTTCGGCATGACCTTTTCGCCGACTATAAGGGGACACGATCCGAGATGCCGGACGATCTTCGTCCGCAGATTGGGATGATTCGAAAAGTGCTTGATGCGTATCGCATCCCCGTCCTTGCCGAGGATGGACTCGAAGCGGATGATTTTCTCGCCTCGGTCGCCGCGGCGGCGAAGAAACGGGGAGTGGAAGTCTATCTTTGCACGGCCGACAAGGATATCCGTCAATGTGTGGGTGACGGCGTGGTCATGTATGACCTTCGCAAGAACCGAATCATTGATGCTGAGTACGTCAAAAATGACTGGGGAATTACCCCGGATCAAGTCGTCGAATACCAGTCTCTCGTCGGAGATAGCACTGATAATGTTCCGGGCGTTCGTGGCATAGGTCCGAAGACGGCTTCGAAATTGATCGAAGAATACGGGAACCTTGACGGCATCTACGCGAACATCGAGTCCATTAAGGGAAAGGTCAAGGAAAACCTCGTTCGGGACAAAGAGAAGGCCTACATCAGTCGTGAGCTCGTTCGGCTGAAGTGCGATATCGAACTTCCCACCGACTGGTCCGCTTGGCGTCTGACGTTGCCTGACTACGACGAGCTTTTGTCACTCTTCACTCAGTGCGGCTTTCATCGATTCGCCGATCAACTACGAGCCGAGCAGCCTTCGGCACACAAGTGGAAGCACGATTACAAACTGATTCATGATCCAGTCAGCTTCGAACTGATGTTGCACGAACTTGCATCGCAATCACGCATTAGTTTCGATCTGGAAACAACGAGTGTTCACCCGACACAAGCAGATATCGTCGGATACGCGATCTCGTGGGAGCCGGGTGTCGCCTACTACGTCGCCGTCCGCGCTCCGAAGGGTCAATCATCGCTCGATCCTGACGATGTCCTCGCGAAGCTACGGCCGATCATCGAAAATCCCGAAATTCAAAAGGTCGGGCAGAACCTGAAGTATGACATGCTCGTCCTTCGCCGAGCGGGCGTTCGTCTGGAAGGGCTTGCGTTCGATTCGATGATCGCGAGCTACTTGCTCGAGCCGGGTGAGCGAAATCACAACCTTGATGAATTGTCGAATCGGCTTCTGCGGCATGAGACGATCAAGATTGATTCATTGATCGGCAAGGCGGGGAAAGGAAAAACGCAGCTCCGCATGGATCAGGTCGATGCGGATAAAGTCGCGGAGTATGCGGGAGAAGATGCCGACGTTGCACTTCGGCTGACGGATATCCTCGAGCCCCGTATCGAGGCGGACGGTCTCAAGAAGCTTTATGAAGAACTCGAGCTTCCGCTGGTCGACGTTTTGGCAGAACTCGAATGGAACGGCATCCGCATCAACGTCGACCTGCTTCATTCACTGAGTAAGAAGTTCGCGGACCGCATCTGGGATCTGCAAGATGAGATCTACAAGTTGGCCGGTCATGAGTTCAATATCGATTCGCCGGTTCAGCTTCGAAAGGTGCTATTCGACGAGCTGAAATTGCCGATCGTCAAGCGAACGCAAAGCGGTGCGAGCACAGATCAGGAAGTGCTCGAAGAGTTAGCCGACCAGCATGACGTCTGCCAGCTTGTGCTTGAGTATCGACAACTCGCGAAGTTGAAGGGGACATACGTCGAAGCCCTTCCGACGATGATCAATCCTCAGACGAAGCGGATTCATGCGTCATTCAATCAGACCGTCGCGGCCACCGGACGGCTCAGTTCCAGCGATCCGAATTTGCAGAACATCCCAATCCGTTCTCCGGAAGGTCAGAAAATCCGCCAAGCGTTTCTGCCGGGGGAAGAGGGTTGGGTTCTTTTGTCAGCCGATTATTCTCAGATCGAGCTTCGCATGCTCGCTCACTTCAGCGGTGATGCGACGTTGCGCAGGGCCTTTGGGGATGATCTGGACATTCATGCCGTCGTTGGAGCACAAATAGGGGGTGTCCCCGTTGAGGAGGTGACCCCCGAACTTCGGCGGCGAGCCAAAGCCGTCAACTTCGGGATCATGTACGGACAGTCCCCTTTTGGACTCGCCAAGCAGTTAAAAATCGATAAAGAAGAAGCAGCCGCGTTCATTGACGCCTACTTCCAGCAGTACCCTGGTGTGGAAGAATTCTTTACCCGTGTCCTTGAAGAAGCGAAGCAGAATCAGTTCGTTTCGACAATTCTCGGTCGTCGCCGGCCGATCACCGGAGTGAAGAATACCACCGGTCGAGTGAGAAATCTCCCCGAGCGGACAGCGATCAATACGGTCATTCAAGGATCCGCGGCAGACCTGATTAAACAGGCGATGGTCAACATTCATCGACGGATGCGACGCGAAGACCTTCCTGGGCGAATGCTTCTCCAAATACACGACGAATTGGTCTTCGAGGTCGAGGCAAGCCAAGCGGAGTTCCTTGCGGGAATCGTCGTTCAAGAGATGACGCAGGCGCTGCCGCTCGAAGGTGTGCCGCTCAAAGTGGATGTTGGATCGGGACCGAATTGGCTCGATCTGGAACCGCTTGAAATCGAGATGACCCCGGCATGACGGACTTGATGGATTATTCGCTCCCCAGAAAGCCTGTCATAGGTCTGATCGGGGGGATCGGAGCGGGAAAGAGTACCGTCGCGGAGCGACTTGTCGAACTTGGCGCGGCAGTGATTGATGCGGATCGGACGGGGCACGAAGTGCTTCGTGAGCCAGCGGTCATCGAGAGGCTTACCGACACATTTGGCAGAGACATTCTTGGGGAAGATGGCCAAATTGACCGATCGAAACTCGGTCTTTTGGTGTTCTCCAACCAAGAGCGACGACAAAAACTGGAATCAATCGTTCATCCAGTAATGTTCGAGCGGTTCGTGGAGAAGGTTAAGAACTCGCTCCATGATCAAAGTTGTCCCGTTGTAGTGCTGGATGCGGCCATTTTGCTCGAGGTTGGTTGGGCCGGTATCTGCGATCGAATCATCTTTGTCGACGCTTCGCGAGAGGTGAGACTAGAACGGCTTCGCCAAAATCGAGGCTGGGACGAGGCGGAACTCGACCGGCGCGAGGCGGCGCAGTGGCCGATCGACAAAAAAAGATCACGGGCCGATGTCGTCATTGACAACGGCACCTCGCGGGAAGCCTGCCGAGCTCAGGTGGACCGCTTGTTTGAAGAGTGGACACAAACTCGTTGAGTGTTGATGATTTTGAGGCCGATTCGATAGGTTTTCGCCAGAGATGAGGGCATGATTTCATGGAATCCATGCAGGCCCTTCGAGAGAATTGCTAGGGACCGGTTTAGGGCTGGCGAAGAATTCATCGAAGAATCCCTCAACGTGAGTGTTTCAGAAAAGGTATTTCAAGAGTTCGTTGAAGCAGTTCCTTGTGGAGTCTGGCTCATCGGCTCATGATCATGGAGCAACAGGACTAATACCCGCCGCCGACGACGCTGGGCATTCTCGGATTGGCCATTGGGGCGATCCGCTCGGCGTGAATCAGCAGTAGTTGATTCCGATTCTTCGCGTCGGCTCATCGGAAGGAGTAGCAACATGGCCAAAGCACCTGGCCGCCGTACCACGCGTCGATCACAACCCGAACCGGAACCCGATCCGTCAGAGACGGATTTCGTCGGCTTCGAAGACACGCCGGAAGAACCACCCCCGTCTCGGTCTCGATCAGCATCGCGTGAACCGGTTGCGGAAGAAGCTCCTCCTACTCCTCCGCCCGAACCACCCCGCCCGCCAGAGCCGGAGCAACGGGATCAACGAGGCGAGGATTTCAACGACCTCGATACGAATCAACGTTACGAGCAGATCAAGCGTGGCAATCGCGGGACGCATCTTGCTGAACTTCAGCACATGACGATGCCCGAGCTCATGCAGATCGCCAAAGAGGAAGGGATCGAGGACTATCAAGGGCTCAAGAAGCAGGACCTGATCTTTAAGATCCTCAAAGAGCGGGTCAAGCAGAACGGCTTGATGTTCGGCGAGGGAACCCTCGAAATCCTTCCAGACGGCTTCGGCTTCCTCCGCAGTCCCGATTACAACTACCTTCCTTGCCCGGACGATATCTACATCTCGCCAAGCCAGATCCGCCGCTTCGGTCTCAAGACCGGTGTGACGGTGGCCGGCCAAATTCGTCCCCCGAAGGAAAACGAACGCTACTTCGCGCTCTTGCGAGTTGAAGCGATCAACTATGAGGATCCAGACAAAGTCGCGAACATGATTTCGTTCGACGACTTGACGCCGCTCCATCCGACGCGGCGGGTCCGGCTAGAGTTGCTGGAAGAGCCGGAAGAAATCAACATGCGCGTCATCGACATGGTGACGCCGATCGGCTTTGGACAGCGCGGTCTCATCGTCGCGCCTCCCCGTACCGGCAAAACGATCTTGCTGCAAAAGATCGCCACCAGCGTGCTCAAGAATCATCCCGACGTTTACGTCATGGTTCTACTCATTGACGAGCGTCCGGAAGAAGTGACGGACATGCAGCGAATGGTGACCGGCCCCCGGGCCGAGGTCATCTCGAGCACGTTCGATGAGCCGACCAGCCGGCACATTCAAGTGGCCGAGATGGTCATCGAGAAGGCGAAGCGAATGGTCGAATTCGGTCACAACGTCGTGATCGTGCTCGATTCGATCACCCGTCTAGCCCGTGCATACAACACCGAAATTCCTCACTCCGGCAAGATCTTGACCGGCGGTGTCGACGCGAATGCGCTTCACAAGCCCAAGCGATTCTTCGGTGCTGCTCGAAACATTCAAGATGGCGGAAGCCTGACCATTCTTGCCACCGCGCTCATTGACACCGGCAGCAAGATGGATGAAGTCATCTTCGAAGAGTTCAAGGGGACGGGCAACATGGAACTCCATCTCGACCGCCGTCTGGTCGAGAAGCGCGTCTGGCCCGCGATCGACGTCAACCGCTCGGGGACTCGCCGTGAGGAGTTGCTGCTCGATCCGGAAGAGCTCAAGCGAATTTGGGTTCTTCGCCGCGTGCTGAACGACATGAACCCGGTCGAAGCGATGGAACTCCTCTCCAGCCGCCTCCGCCGCACGAAGAGCAACGCGGAATTCCTCATGGGAATGAACTTGCAGTAAGCGCGACCGACGCCAGTTCGGCGAATCGCACTGGACCAATCACTAAAGGGCTGGGCAAAGATGCTCAGCCCTTTTTGCATTCATTCACGGTGCAAGTGGCGATGTCATTGATGAACATCAATTGAAGTCACTCTAGATCGACATGGCCGTGAAGCCACCGTCGACGAAGAGGTTGATGCCGGTGATGAATCGGCCGGCTTGATCGGAGGCGAGGAGAATCACCGCGCCGTCGAGATCTTCCGGCTCGCCGAACCGCGCCATCGGGGTGCGGCGCATGATGCTTTCCACGCGCGATGCATCGAGGATTTTGCGGTTCTGTTCGGCAGGGAAGAAACCGGGGGAGAGTGAATTGACTCGCACGCCGGTCGTGCCCAGTTCGCGGGCGAGGTTCTGCGTGTAATTCACCACGGCCGCTTTGCTGGATGAGTACGCAAAGACGCGCGAAAGGGGTTTGTCGGACGAAGCCGAGCCGATGTTGATGATGCTTCCTCGGCCGCGCGATGCCATGTCCTTCGAGAAGATCTGGCAACCCCAATGCAGGCTGAGAAGATTCGTCGTGAAGATCTTCTGCCAAACTTCGTCCTCGATCTCGTAGTACGGCTGCGCGCTGTTCACGCCCGCGCCGTTCACCAAGATATCGATCGGGCCGACCTCCTTTTCCGCACGGTCATGAAGCTCTTGGATCGAATCACGGCTCATGACGTCCACTGGCAAGTAAGTCGCCTTCGCGCCCGTCTTTTCAATTTCCTCGCATCGTTCCTTCCCTCGTTCCTCGCTCCGCCCCGCGATGACAACGGCTGCGCCCGCCTTCGCCAGCGCAGTGGCAATTCGCCCGCCGAGCACACCGGTTCCACCAATCACAACGGCCCGTCGATCGTTAAGGCTGAAGAGATTCGACAAGTAATCAGACATGGTCACACTTTCCAAATGCAAATGCGTTTCAATCATCAATCTGGGTGGCCCGGACAACTCGTTTGTCCGGGTCTGCGAAGCAGACGAGAGGGTGATTTCAGAGACTTTCCCTCTTGTGCCTTCGGCACCCCGACAAGCTAGTTGTCGGGGCCATCACGTAATTCATCCTAAGCTGGGTCGAAATGACTTAGCTTAGGATGAAACTGATTTGTCACAGCAAAAATGGGGTGCCATGTCCCACGCTTGCGTGGGCATGAAGTATCGAATCCGACGACCCGCTTGCATGACCGACGGCAAGCGGATGTTGAAATAATCGCAGGTTTCGCATGGCCAAGACAAGCGTGGCCATGGCACCCTTGAATCCCCATTCTTGACAGTGACAAAGCACGACCTCGATTCACGGATGTTATCGGATTCAACCAAATACTTTGATTCCTGCGAGTTGCCTGGGCCACCCGTTATGCCCTGCATCGTACTATGACGACTTCCGTTCGTTGATCCAGTCGGTGTGGAAGTTGCCGGACTTGTCGACTCGCTGATACAAGTGGGCGCCGAAGTAGTCGCGCTGTGCTTGCAGCAGGTTCGCGGGGAGCCGTTCGCTGCGATAGCCATCGAGATAGCTGATGGCGGCAGTGAACGCCGGTATCGGCAGTCCGATACCAATCGCAGTCTGTACGACGCGCCGCCAATCGGGCTGGGCCTTCTCGATCACGTTCGCGAAGTACTGATCAAGGAGCAAATTCGCGAGATCCGGTTTGCGATCGTATGCCTCCTTGATGCGCTCGAGGAACTGGGCGCGAATGATGCAGCCACCACGCCAGAGCATCGCGATCGAGCCGTAATCGAGCTTCCACCCTTCTTCCTTGGCGGCATGCGCGAGTTGATCGAAGCCTTGCGCATAGCTGCAAATCTTCGATGCATAGAGGGCTTGCCGGACCGCTTCAATGAATTCCCTTTTGTTGACGGACTTGCGGAACTCTTCGATCGCACCCTTGGGTCCGTGAAGCACTTTGCTCGCGTTCACGCGTGCTTCCTTCTGAGCCGAGAGGCATCGTGCGAAGACCGCTTCGGTGATGAGGGTCGTCGGGATACCGAGATCAAGGGCGAGTTGGCTCATCCATTTACCCGTTCCCTTTTGGGCGGCAGTGTCGAGGATGACGTCAACGAGATACTTGCCGGTCTCCGGATCTTTCACGGTGAAAATGTCGCGCGTGATCTCGATGAGATAGCTGTCGAGTTCTCCCTTGTTCCAATCGTCGAAAACTTGATGGAGCTCTTCGTTCGACAGCCCAAGGCCGGCATGAAGCAAATGATAGGCTTCGCAGATAAGCTGCATGTCGCCGTATTCGATGCCGTTATGCACCATCTTGACGTAGTTGCCCGCGCCGTCGGGGCCGATCCATTCGCAGCAGGGAATATCACCCTTCGGTCCAACCTTGGCCGCGATCGCTTGGAAGATCGGCTTGACAGCCGGCCATGCTTCAACCGTGCCGCCTGGCATGATGCTTGGACCTTTGAGCGCTCCTTCCTCGCCGCCGGAAACGCCGGTGCCGATGTAGAGCAGTCCCTTTGATTTCGCGACAGCGACTCGCCGCTTGGTGTCGTCGGGATAGGTATTGCCGCCGTCGATCAGAATATCGCCCGGTTCGAGAAGCGGTTCGATCTCCGCGATCAATTCATCCACGGGGGCGCCGGCCTTGACCATCATCATGATGCGTCGGGGACGTTTGAGCTGTTTCACCAACTCTTCGAGTGAATGGCAGCCGACGAATTTCTTTCCTTTGCCGCGACCGGCCATGAAAGCGTCAACCTTGCTCGTCGTCCGGTTGAAGACAGCACAGGTGTAGCCCCTGCTTTCAATGTTCAGGACGAGATTCTCGCCCATAACGGCTAAGCCAATCAGCCCGATGTCGCAACTCTCACTCATGTCGGTGCTCACTTGTCATGGGTTGCTTGTGCGGTCGGCAGATCATCCAGCCGAATCCTTGACGCTGTTGTAAGAGCACGCGTCCAGGTGATCCAATAATCCCTGTGAAGGTTCCGGAAGGAATATTTCGAGGCGAGCGACAGAGGGCAATATCGAAGGAGAACCCGACAAAAAGGGGATGACTCAGATTTTGGTGAGTCAAACGGTGAACAGTCAAGAAATGGGGGCAGATGTGACATGCGCAGGGACAAGGCGATTGAGGAGGCAAAACGCCTCGCCCCCGACGCAATAAAGCAGACTCATCTCTCTGGTACGGCGACAGGAGTTCGATCGTTGGTGGGTTCAGAAGATTTTTTCGCATTCGCCAGGCTTTGATAATTGTTGAAGGCGATTTCTGAGCGGATATGCTTTTGGACCATTGCAAATCCGCCACTCCCATCGATCACGGTGCTGACCACTTGTACCTGACCGGTTTCCACGGTGCCGTAATCAATGAGCATTGAAAACTGGTCGAGGAATGGCTTCTTTTCCGCCAAGCTCACGAAAAGTCGGACGGGAGTGAAGGTGGTTGGATCGATCCATGTTTCCCCGCGAAATCGACCCGCGGGTCCCTTACTCGGCTCAAAGTTAATCTTTATCGTCCAGCGGTTGTTGATTTGTTCGACGCCTGCGAACTGATAGCGATAGTCGTCCTCAGCGGCGGGAAGTTGGAATGGGAATACTTCGTTGATTTTGCCCGTGTCCACTCGAGGGCGAGTGACGGCTCCCTTCTTGGGTTTCCCCTTGACGAGGTCCAGATACTCAATCGTTTGACGATACTTTTTATCCCCTTCGCGCCAGATTCGCTCGGTATGCCGCTCCGCTGCCGCCTCGTGACCCTTGGGATCGATTTCCTTCGCGACTTGGACTTCCACATGCTCCAGTGTTTTGTCTCGTTCATCGATCGCGTGGACTTGTTCGCGCACGCTTTCGAGCATGGCTCGGAACTGTTCGGGATTTTGATAGCGCGCTTCAATCTCCTTCGGATCGATCTCTCGAACGGCGGCCTTCTTCCCCTTGTTGTTCTCCGCCAAGACTTGAGCCGTGACGAGTTCGACGGTCGATTGGCGATAAACTTCCCAGGCACCAAGAATGATGGAAAGTAGGACGATCATAGCCAGCAGGATCCCTCCGATGCGGCGAAACGACTTCATGGATTTTCCCATGCGAATGAAGTGATGGGGGCCGGACGAATGGGAGCCATCATCTCTCAATCGAGAGGACGAAACAAGCACCTTCAACGCATTCGCACCGTAAGCCTATTCAAGGGAGAACGGAGCACTCAAGCGGTTTGCAATAATTTCCAGCGATGACATCGATGACACGATTACGTCATTGATCGCGGTTCTGGGATACGGAGCGGACGGCGATTTTCGTCGAGGCGAACATTGCCCCTGAGATGATCCATGAAACGTGCAACGGGATTTTTCTTCGTCGGTCGCCAGTCGAGCACTCCTCCGAAAGGGATGATCTCTTTCTCATGTAAGCGAGCATATTCATCAAGTGTGCCGCGCCATCGAAAGACCTGTTCAAATTCAAAGATGAGGTAATCGGAGTTTTCACGCAGACACAGAACCGCTGTTTGATGCCAATCCTTGGAGAGTCGATCCTGGACCCGGAGCGGCCACATCGAGATGATTCCCATCGGATAGCCATGCCTGTAGCCGACTTCACAAATGACGTTGGCAAAGTCGTTGCAGTCCCCCTTCCAGCCATGCTCCTGAAATTCATCGAGTCCCATGCGAAACTCGGTGGCATAGGTGATGGGATCGGGACATCGCAGGCATTTGCTATGAACTTTCAGGAATCGGCTGAATTCGAGGGGAGATCGGAGCGAACAAAGAAAGTCGCGGGGCGGCATCGTGGGTGAAGGCATTCCTTGATACGCCCCCGTCATTTCGATGATACGTTCGTTCCAGGACTCTTGGGGAAGTGGTGCGCCGAACAAGGTCAGTGTGAATCCAACTGATGACATGAGCAGAAGAGCGAGACTCGCGATGGGAGCAAAGGGATAACTTGGACGCTGGCCAGGAGGGTGATAGCGGCGGGCGCCGGGCAACAAGTGCCCGGCTGGATCCTGGATTTTCACGTCCATCTCCTTTCCCATTCAGGAGGAGATTAGCGGCACGTGATATCACCTGAGCTAAGGAAGTGAGCCATCTTCCTGAGCCACGAGCGCCGGGCTAGCGCCCTTCAAGCGGCATCATGATCCGCCAATACCCAACTGAAACCAAGGCAGGTCCTTTCATTTCGATCCCGACTCATACTCCGAACCATTTTTAAGGGAAGCCTATTTATGCTCTCGGCTGGTCGTGGGGAGAATTATTCGTTTTTCTGCGATCGTCCGTTCGATTGTTCTCTCTCTACCGCCACCAAGACGGCATTCTCGTATCGATCGAAGTCACTTCATCGCGGTGAAGTGGTAATACCTGTCAAATAATGGCATCTCTAGTCAAGTCCCCTCTTAAGCAACTGTTTGAGTCCTCACACTGGTTCGACGAAGTATTGCACGGCGGCCCATCACGGACCGAGCAAACGTTCCGATGGCCAAGACTCTATTGTTCGAGGGAGAGATGCACGTCCAGATATGTCATTCATACGTCAGCGTGGAAGGATCTGGTTCCGGCATCTGTAGAAGTATTCATGCTGCAAGCTGGGGGAGGAAAAGAACGGACAGATGGCAAGTTGTGAGCGCAAAGGAAAGACGTCAACAGGCAAACTCTCACGAGCGAGCCAGTTCGTTCTTTTGGGTGATCGCTAAGAGTTCACCCTGCTCCTTGAAGTAGCTCCCGAGGATCGATTCCATTTTCTTAGGCGGGATGATGTTCAACTCCACCAGTATTTCACCGAGCATCTTGTGATGGAGGGACTGTTCCTCGAGCAATTGTCCCACCTCTTGATCGGTGAGCAAGCCGAGCTCAATGGCTGCTTCGCCAAAAGGAAGTCCCGTCGCCAATTGATGCGCGTAGACCTCTCGTACCTTTTCAAAAGTGAGGAGATGTCTCTTCGCCGCGAGAGCGCCCAGCTTCGGGTTTCGTTCCTCTTGGCAGAGGAGCGCCGCTTCGAGTTCTCCGGGACTAATCAGATTTTTGCTGACGAGGTAGGCACCGAACGGAATGCGATACTCTTTTCCCGTCGGCTTCTGGCAGATCATCGATCGTTCCTTGCAATGAGTTCGACGCGACGGGGAGAGAATGGATCCAATTCGCTCTGATCAGAGAATCTAGACGAGTTATTGAACGCAGGGGACGCGATCACTCTTAGTGAACCATACGACGAGAATTCACAAGAGGATGGACGAGTCAATTTGAGTGGACGCATGCCTCTGGTCGATGGCCCAGTGGAGGGCATTGCTCGCCTGGATCAGCCTGATAGATGACTGCTTAAACCGTTCCCCTCTGTGGTACACGCCAAGCGACATGGGATTAACCAACAGCGACGAGTTCGTGGGTGATCACTTCTCCGAAGAGAGTGAAGGGGGTTCCTCCCGTAATGCGAACAGGCAGCATTTGGCCCGTCTGTCGTTCATTCCCCTGATAAACGACGATACGATCGGCCAGCGTTCGACCGGTCATTTGCTTGACCGGCGAGTGAGTGGCTTCCTCATCCTTCAGCGTCATTTTGCTGGGGCCTTCGACCAGAATTTCTTCGACGCGGCCCACTTGAGCGGCGTTGTCTTCCTGGCTGATCTCACTTTGAACGGCGAGTAGTTCATTGTTCCGCCGCTTCTTCGTTTCTTCGGGAACGTCATCCTCAAGACGGAAGGCTTTGGTTCCCTCACGCGGGCTGTACTTGAAGATGAACGAATTCTTGAACCGTGCCTCGCGGACCAGGTCGACGGTTTTCTGAAATGACTCTTCCGTCTCGCCGGGGAACCCGACAATGAAGTCGCTGGAGATTGTTGCATCCGTGACCGTCTCGTGAATGCGAGCGAGCATCTCACGATAGTCGTCGACGGTATATCCTCGCTTCATCGCCTTTAGCATCGTGTCGCAACCGGATTGGGCTGGGACGTGGATGTAGGGTGAGACCTTACGAAGGTCGCGTACCGCTTGAAGCAGGTCGTCCGTCATGTCCTTTGGGTAGTTAGTGACGTACTTGATCCGAAGTAATCCCGGCAGATCATGAATCGCGTAGAGAATGTCTGACAAACGAGTCATCCGACCGTCGCCGTGCTCGAACTTATAGCTGTTGACCGTCTGACCGAGGAACGTGATTTCCTTGCATCCTTGATCGACGAGTGATTTGGTTTCTTCAAAGATCGCCTCAGGAGACCGACCCTGCTCGGGGCCCCGCACGGTGGGGACAATGCAATAGGTGCAGAACTTATCGCAACCCATCATGAGGCGGACGTACGCCTGGAATGAAGTTGGCCGCATGCTCGGCTCGCGAGAGGGGTCATAGCTTTCAAACGAGTCGAGAATGTTCAGCCGGGTACCGGCCGTCCGGCTGAGCCCGAGAGCTGATTGGGGAGCGCGGTTCTGCCTCGCTTCGGCAATCATTTCCGGTATGCGGGCGAGTTGGCCGGGACTGCAAATCAGATCGACGTGGGGTGCCCGTTCAAAGATCTTGCTCTGATCCTTTTGTGCCATGCAGCCCAGCACACCAATCACGACATCAGGTTGCTCGGTTTTACGCCGTTTCAGTCGGCCAAGCGCACTATAGATCTTGTCCTCGGCATGTTGCCGGACGCTGCAGGTGTTGAATAGGATCGTATCGGCGGAACGAATATCATTAGTGAGCTGATAGCCTTGGCTGCGAAGAGAGCCGACGACGAGTTCACTGTCTAGAACATTCATCTGGCAGCCGACGGTCTCGATGTAGAGCTTTCGCGGGGCTTCGTTCGGTTCTGCATGACTCAAGAGAGCACCCTCCACCCAATCAGCCGCTCAGAGTTATCTGTGTTCATTTCGATTTAGATGCCGTCACGGCTGGAGCAGGCGACTTGGGCGGAACATCCCCACCGTCTGTCGGCCCACCGGTCACTGAATCATTCCCGCGAAGATATGCCCTGAGTTGATTTCGGGTCATCTCGCTGTGATTGTACGCATCTTCAAGATACGTATAGTATTGCATCGCGATTCGCCAGACAAGCAGGCCAGCCGCCACCATCAAACCACCGTAAACCCAGAATTCCGCGGGCATCGGCCAACTCCTTACGGCCAGACTGTTTCGGTCGGTCCACGCTATGGCCGGAATAAATGGATACTGCAAGTGAAACTCGGGTTCCTCCATGCTTTGATCCATGGGGAGCATTTATGTGCCGTAACATTCGATTGGCTTTAGAACGAGCGGGGAACTAGCCTTAGGTGAGTCATTTCTCGAAGTTGGGATCGCCATTATTCAATGCCTGAATTAGCCGCTTTTTTTGCCCTGGTAGGTGGAACGATCGTGCTGAATGACGCGACATGCGTCGCGGCGGGCTTGGCGGTTGCGCAGGAGAAAATTCCTCTTTGGCTGGCGATTGCAGGTTGCGCGACAGGGACCTTTGTCGGCGATGTGATGATTATTGCCGCCGGCCGTATTTTCGGCTGGGCCCTCTTCGATCGGGTCTTCAAGCTTTGGAAAAGCGACAAGCGAGCTCTCGTCGGCTGGAAAGAATGGATCTCGCACCATTCGGGAAAGGCTGCATTCATTGCCTGTTTTTTGCCAGGAATTCGGACGCCGATGCAGTGGCTCCTGGGAGTCGTTTGCGAACGACCCGCGCGGCTCTTTCTCCCCCTCGTCTTCGCCGCCGTCCTGTACGCATCAGTCACCGTCAGTTTGGCTTGGAGTGCGGCCACTTGGTCGACGGAACTCGTCGCTCAGTCGGGTTGGGGAACCGGGCCCTGGATTCTCGCGGTCGGTGTCACTGTTTGGCTAATTATCCGATCGATCGGTTGGATCATGACCAGGGTCGCCCGATCTTCCGAAGTGACCTTTGTCTCCGAGAATGATGTTTCAGAAATGGAAGCTCCGTTCCATCAGTCTGAATCTCGCGCCAGAGATTCATCGCATAACAAGTAATAGTCACCTGTTCGCTCGTTTCTCTTTTTGAGATCAATGGATTGAGAAATAGCACAAGCACTCCGTCAATTCCGTCGTTTTCCGGGCCGGATTTGGGTAAACTAGTGGAAACCATTTTTCATGAGTCGCGCGTGGCACCTATTTCTTCAGGGACGCCCTCCGCTTTGAGCGACGACGTGTATAAGTGGTCAGCATTTCTGGCAGGTTTGCTCCCAGACAGTTTCGGTATGGGGGCCGTCTCTTCATGCTCATTCAAGTAGCGAGAGTGGTGGAACGATGCGGATCGCGTTCGTCAATCTTCCTCATCCGACGCCGGTTGTTCGGCGATACATGTGCTCTTACAACTCGCCGTTCTTTCTATTCCCGCCGCAAGAGTTGATGTACGCGGCGACGGCGGTGCGCAACTGGGGTGGGAACGAAGTTCTTCTCATCGATGCGATTGCCGAGAATCTTGACTCGCGTGAAGTCGTTAATCAACTCAAAGTGTTTGATGCCGAAATGGTCGTTTCGATCATCGGCTTCGAGATTCTCGAACAGGACGTGAAAGCCTTTCGTTTCCTCCATCGCGAACTGCCGTCGGCCAAGTTCGTCGCATTCGGCTACTATCCGACAACGTTCCCCGCGCAAATGCTCGAAATCACGGGCGCAGACTTCGTGATTCTGGGGGAGCCTGAATACGCCTGTCATGAACTTGTCACCGCGATCAAAGAAGGAACGAGCTTCGAATCCATCCTGGGGCTCTGCTTCAAGAAGGAGAGCGGCGAAGTTGTGATCAATCCGGAGCGTCCTCGGCTGAAGCCGGTCGATGAGCTTCCGCATCCTGATTATTCGCTGGTGCCGATCAACGCTTACAGCGAGTTTTTGCTACCGAAACCATTCGCGGCGATTCAAACCGCCCGGGGCTGTCCTTTTGCCTGTAACTACTGCACGCGAAGCTACGGCCGGCAGCTCACGATGCGAAGTCCAGAGAACATCATCGACGAGATTCGCATTCTCGTCGATAAGTTCGGTGTCAAGTCACTCCGTTTTGCCGACGATACGTTCACGGCTCATCCGGCGCGAACGATCGCGATCTGTGAGGGAATCGAGAAGAACTTCCCCGGCCTCGTCTGGTCCTGCCTCTCTCGCATCGACACGATCGATGAAGCGCGCATCGTTGCGATGAAGAAAGCGGGATGTAAGCGAATTTATTTTGGAGTCGAAAGCGGATCGGAGCGAATCCTGCAGCTTTACGGCAAGGATTACGGCGTCGAGAAAGTTCCGAAAGTGTTCGAACTCGTTCGGCAAAACGGAATCGAAATCGCCTGCTTCTTCATGGTGGGGCACCCTGAGGAAAATGCAGAGGATTTTGAACAGACGTCGAAGCTGATTCGAAGTCTCGACATCGACTTTGCCGCCATCGGCCAGACGGTTCCTTATCCCGGAACCGCGCTGTTCGATCAATATCGTGACAAAGTGAAGTTCTCACTGTTCCCGTATGAAAACGAATGGAAGGACTCCGGCCGGCGAAAACAGCTTCAAGTGTGGGAGCAACGATTCCTGCGCGAGATGTATTTCCGACCTCGCTATATCGCGCGACATGCCTGGCGATTGGCCGCCAATCCGATGACGACGTGGCAGATCGGCCGAGCGATGCTTCCCTTCGTGTTCGGATCCAGCAAAGAGATGGCCCGCAAGGAACTCGTGTAAGTCTCTTCGTGGACAATTACGAGTTTACCTGGGCGATTCGATTTCGAACAAGGCCAAAAGCGAATCCCAAGAGGCTTATCGCAGACAAATACAGATTCGACGCTTCTGGAATGACAATGACAGATGGTGGATCATTTGGCCAGAAAATACGCCTGTCCAGAAAAACGTTATCGATAGCTACCCCTCCATTACCAATGGTTGGCGTTGAACCAAGGAACTTCAAAATTGCCGTATCTGCGGTGAGAGCGGGCAGAACAAAACTAAAGTGCTTCCATCCCATGTTTGCGCGACTGTAACCGGTCGTGTCAAAGCTAATTGTTCTGACGAGTTCATTTCCCCAAAAGATTTGTAGCTGCTTGATGGGAACCCCGATATCCGGTTCGCCAGAAAGGTCGAACTCTAAAAGGTAGGTGGAACCCTGTTCGATCGCGACTTGTTGAGAGATTCCGCCACTAGCGAGGTAGTTCAACTCAACCGACTGATTTCCCCTTGCTGCTTGCCAATAGTTTCCAGTGTGGACGATGCCTGCTCCCTCAATTGTCCAGCCCGTTAGATTCGAACTGCCTGACAGATCGATTTGATAGCTTGTCGAGAGGCGTTGAAGCTCAAAACCACCATTCACGATGAGACCAAAGGTATCGAAATAGCTGACGTCTACCATCGAAGTGCAACCGCACACTGGCCCTTCGACTTGAGCACAGACAATTGACGTTTGGTAAGCAATAAAACTAATGGTGAGGGTCAAATATTTTAACATGGCATCTCCGAGCGAGGAGAGAAAGTTGGAGGGCTATGACAATCAAAGGCAGCGTCTTCGCTTCTATCGTTTCATTTCCGTAATTGCAAGGGAAGACTTCTGTTTTCCCATCGATTATGTTTCCTACGTGACCGTGACACTTTGATCCGACACAATGGGTACACGTCGGAAGAGCCTGCGATTTTTCCGCCCTACAGCGGATCGACATTCTCTGTAGCGGCTGACGCGATTGTTTCACAGGAATCCATCGTGCTTTTGACGCTACAGCCGCTTTGGAATGTCTCTAAAGCGGCCGACGCTAATGCGGGATTCGGCGGATCGTCGATGATGCGGGTCGACATCCTCCGGTAACTTGCCCCATGAATAGACTTTCAATTTTGAACTGACACGCGAAAGGATCTTGAATGACCCGGCGAATGACTCGACGCGAGTTTCAGCATCAGTCCCTGGTAGCGGGACTTGGGATGTTGGCGGCTTCCCACTGGGGATACTCTGCGTCGCCGAATGAAAAGCTCAACATCGGCGTGATTGGGGCAGGGGGTAAAGGGGAAAGCAACATTCTCGGCGTGAAGAAAGAGAACATCATCGCCGTCGCGGAGGTTGATGATGAGCGCGGGGCCAAGGGACTCAAGATGATTCCCAAGGCAAAGCGATATTACGATTATCGAGAGATGCTCGAAAAGGAGCCAAGCCTCGACGCCGTCATCGTTAGCACGCCGGATCATCATCATGCTCCCGCCGCCGTCATGGCGATGAAGATGGGGAAGCACGTCTATTGCGAGAAACCTCTCGCTCACTCGATCTACGAAGCACGCGTCATGCAAAAGATCGCGAGCGAAAAGAAGGTCGCGACCCAGATGGGAAACCAGGGGCACGCCGGCCCCGTTCTTCGTGAAGCCGTGGAGGTCATCCGTTCGGGCGCGATTGGCAAGATCAAGGAATTCCACGCCTGGACGAATCGCCCCTCCTCCTGGCAACAGGGAATCGATCAACTTCCGGAGACGGCCGCGGTTCCCTCGACGCTGAAGTGGGATGTATGGTTGGGACCGGCCGCCGACCGACCCTACAGCCCCGCGTATCTTCCGACCAAGTGGCGCGGATGGTGGGACTTTGGAACGGGCGCACTCGGCGATATGGCTTGTCATATCGTTGATCTCGGATTCTGGGCACTCGACCTTGCGTATCCCACGGCTGTCGAGGCGGAGGCCACCGGAGTGAATCAGTTCACCGGGCCCCTGTCGAGCACCATCAAGTACTACTTCCCGGCGCGGGGCGAGAATCCTCCTGTTGTCCTGACGTGGTATGACGGCGGAAGAAAGCCAGATTCGTCACTCGTCGGGGGAGAAGAATTGCCGAGCGGCGGTTCCATTCTCGTCGGTGATAAGGGGACGATGTTCATTCCGAGCGATTACGGCAGCAAGTATCTTTTGTTGCCGAAAGAAAAGTTCACGGATTATAAGCCCCCCGCACCGACCCTTCCTCGCAACACGACGTTGACCAATGAGATCATGGTGGCGGCTTCTCATTACGCCGAATGGCTGAACGCATGCAAGGGTGGACCACCGACGCAATCGAACTTCGATTATGCGGCACTGCTCACGGAAGTTGTACTTCTGGGGAACGTCGCGATTCGGGTTGGAAAGAAGATCGAATGGGACGGGCCGAACATGAAGGCGACCAACTGCCCCGAGGCGGAACCTTTCATCAAGCCAAAGTTCCGCAAAGGTTGGGAGGTCTAGTATTGCTCGGCCGTTCCGTGGGGAATAGTGAAGAGCGATCGATTGTTTGACGGACTCGCCGCGTGACGAGAAGTTGCACGGCGAGTCGGCATTTCTTGGCGCTCGTGACTACGGTTCGACTTGCCGGACGATACGAGGAATCACTTCCTCTGCATCGTCAAAGGGGAGCCCCATCTCATAAGCCTTTCGCCGAAGCGACTCTTGTTGAACGGACGACAGAGGGCGATGACTCTGAGAAACCATATCCTCGGCCTCTCGAAGCAACTGACGCACGATCTTGGAACGATTGATGGCGGGTGGGACGTCGTCGTGAATCGCCTCGTGCGAGGGAGCATTAGCGTCCACCACAGGAACGGGCTTCGTTTCGGTCCGCTTCCTCGCTTGCAGCTCGCGGAGAATGAGTCCCTGACGCTTCGGATCTTTCAGCGATTGAAAAGCTTCGTCGATCTGCTCCAGATGCTCGCGTGCCTCGATGAGGTACTCGGGATCGTATTGGCGAAAAAACCAAAGCTTTCGAACATCGCGATAGGCCGCGGTAAGGCCGTCTAGATCGACCGGCTTCGGAGGAAGATTGAGGATTTCAAACAAGTCCTGCCGCACGCTGATCGACCTCCGGCCATGGAAGTTAGACCCATTTCTATTATGGCCCATGAATCGTTTTGACGGAGAGAACGACGAGACTTTGGATTTAGAAACGACGTTTTTCGTGAAAAAGAGAGGATCCGCCGCTTAATCGGCGGATCGGGTCCGACGAGTCACGATCAGTCATTCGTGCGGATCAGCCGGCAAAGGCGTTATTACTCATACCTCAGGCACTCGATCGGATCGAGCATCGAGGCTTTACGAGCCGGATAGAAACCGAAGAAGATACCGACCGCCGCCGACGTGAGAGCTGCCGCGAGCACACTTTCCGGGGTGATGACGAATTCCCACTTCGCGAAGTAGGAGATAATCCAGGCGATACCTGAGCCAAGCGTGATGCCGATGAGTCCTCCGATCATCGCGAGGATGACTGCCTCCGCGAGGAACTGACCGAGGACGTCTTTCGTGCGAGCACCGACGGCGAGACGGATGCCGATTTCTCGTGTTCGTTCCGTCACGCTGACGAGCATAATGTTCATGACGCCGATCCCGCCAACGATGAGCGAAATGCTCGCGATCGCAAAGATCAGGCCGCTCAACGTTTTTGTGAAAAGTTCCGCCATCGAGGCATACTCACGCAGCGTGTTGACGTAGAAGTCGTCGTCCTGGCCGGGGCGAATATGGTGCTGCCGTCGAATGATCTCGGTCATGCGCTGTTTGACGACATTGGTAAGATCGCTTGACCTGGCTTCTGCGATGAGAAGCATCGCATGATCTTTCCCTGAGACTCGCTTCATCAGCGTCGTCACGGGAATCATGATGCAGTCGTCTTGATCTCCACCGGTGAAAGATGTCCCCTTCGGATCAAGGACACCGATCACACGAAACTGATTTCCTTCACGCGTGCGAAGAGTCTTGCCGACCGGGTTCACATACGGAAAAAGCTTGGAGACGACGGTATCGCCGATCACGCAGACAGAGGCTTCACTTTTGACTTCAGCATCGGTATAGAACCGCCCGCGCGGGCCGCTTGGAAATTCCCGGAGCGTCCAGCGGCGCATCTTGAAGACGTCCGGAGTTCCGCCGGCGAAAACGGTTTTGTGCGAACCTGATTCGGTAGAGGCTTCCGTGGGCCACTGGCTCACTTCGGAGCAACCGTTGATGAGCCCTTTCAGTTTCATGCGGATCGCATCGGCATCTTCGCGCGTGAATGCTCCTCCGGCGTCAGCACCGACGCGGAGCCCCGTGGTCGTGGTCGATCCAGAAAAACCGATGACGAGATTGGGACCAAGAGCGCCGAAGGCTTCATCGATTTTTGACTTCGCCCCATGCCCGGCAGAGACCATCGCGATGACGGCGGCGATACCGATCGTGATACCTAAACTCGTCAGAGCGGTGCGAACCTTATTCGCGGATAAAGCGTTCGTGGCGGTGTTGAAGGTGGAGTACAAGTTCACGATGCCGCCTCCAACAAGAGGTGACGTCCGCTCTTCAAGTAGGCCGCCAACTCGGCGGCGGCGTCACGCGGTTGAGTCGTTCGTCGATCGCCGACAACTTGACCGTCGGTCATGATCACCTGCCGCGAACAACAATTGGCGATGTCACGATCGTGCGTCACCATGATGATGGTCTGACCATCTTCGCGATTGAGTCGCTGGAATTCCGCGAGTATTTCGAGCCCTGTGCGAGTATCGAGGTTACCCGTTGGCTCATCCGCGAGAAGAACTTCTGGCTCATTGATCAGAGAACGAGCGATTGCGACCCGCTGTTGCTGGCCTCCAGAGAGCTGATTCGGGTGATGATCGAGTCGATCTCCCAGGCCGAACTTGGTGAGAAGCTTCTTCGCTCGCTCCCGACGTTCTTTCGGCTTGTATTTTTGCGAATAGACGAGCGGGAGCATGACGTTATCGATCGCCGAGGTGCGAGTGAGAAGATTGAATCCCTGAAACACGAATCCAATTCGCTCGCCACGGATTCGGGCCAATTGATCCCGATTGAAGTTACTGACGTCATCTCCCGCGAAGTAGTAATGACCCGAGGTGGGACGGTCGAGGCAACCCAGGAGATTCATCAGCGTGCTTTTGCCGGAACCGCTGGTTCCCATGATCGCGAGAAAGTCACCTCGCTTGATTTGGAGGTTGACGCCTCGAAGGGCTTCGACTTCGATCTCGCCGCTTTGGTAAACCTTGCGAACGTTGTCGACTTGGATTACCACATCGCTGCTCGACATGCTGTTTCTCTACGGTGGTCTAACTTCGCTACATCCAGACGCGAGTCAGAATTGCTTCGCTCGAACGTCTCATCCTAACACGGACTGGTCCAATTGCGGCGAGGCATTCGGACGAAATCTGCTCCGACCATTTTTAAAGCGACTTCCTTGCCGACTCTAATTGCCGATCGTCGGCATCTTGAACGATTCGCTGCTAGCCGGTTGGCCCGTCACGACCTTTTGGCCGACATCTAAATCGCCGGTGATGATTTGCGTCCAGAAGCCGTCCGAGACACCAATCTTGACCTTATGTGGAATGAGCTTGCCCGAGGCGTTTACCGTCCAGACAAGGTTTTCGCCACTGGCGACGCTCGGTATCTCCTCTTGGCCGGGGGGAGGGCTGAAAAGAAGCGCATCGTTCGGGACCGCCAGGGCATCATCGACACGGCGAACCAGAATATCGGCTCGGCAAGTAGCTCGAGGACGAATCATCCACTCGTTACTGCTGGGGTCATGTTTGTTTTCGAACTCGATGACGGTGTCATAGTTGACTGCGGTACGATCGGACGTCGCCGAGTTGCGAATCTGGACGACTTTCCCCTCGAACTTGAGATCGGGATAGGCGTCAACGGTGAACTGAACCGATTGGCCAACTTTTACTCGGCTGTAATCAACTTCGTTGACGCGAACGACCGCTCGCATCTTGTCGAGCGATCGCGCGATTTCGAAGAGTGCTGGCGAGGGTTCGCTCAGCGACAAACGGGGTCGGCCGACCGTGTCGCCAATCTTGCAGTTGACGTTGAGAATGATCCCAGCGGCTGGGGATCGCAGTTCCGTTTTGTTGAGTTCGAGGTTCGCTGCTCGAATGCCGACATTGGCGGATTCTCGCTTGCTTTTCGCGGTTTCATAAGCCGCTTCCGCCTGCTTCACATGCACTCGCGCGACTTCGACGCCGGCTTCCGCCTGCTTGACAATGTCTCCCCGATTCTCGACCTGCGTTTTGGGAATCAACTCTTCCTGAGCTTGCGTTTGGGCATCGTTTAGGAATCGCTTCGCCGTATTGAGCTGAAGTTCTGCTTGTTTCTCGGCGAGACGCGCGGCTTCGATCCCGGCCTCGGCCGTCTTGAGACCTGTCTCGGCCGTCTCCAGGTCCGCGAGAGCGCTTTCGAGCTTTACCCGCTGGATTTCAGAGGAAATCTTGGCAAGGACCTGCCCTTGCTCGACGGCATCGTTGTACGTCGCCACAATCTGGTCCACGATCCCCATGATCTCGCACTGGACGTAGAAAATCTCGAGAGGTTCAGCGTTCCCGGTGGCCGCCACCGACTCGACGATCGTCCGGCGCTCGACCTCCGCCGTGTAGTAACGCATCTTCTCGGGAGATGCCTGCAGTAGGTAGCTTCCCCCAACAATCGCTCCGATAAGGCCGATCAGCACAAGCAGAAAGAACCGCATGAACACCCTTCCTTGGGACGAACGGACCACTCGTCCCCAGCAAAACCGCACTCGAAGCCGATAGTTGAGAGTTCAGCGCAAGCGCAACTGAATCCCAGGCTTATTTCACAAGAGTTTTAGGATAACGTGCTATCGAAAAAAGCGGCAATACCCGTTCCCTTTACTGGCAGGGCCCCCGCGCAACCCGTTTCTTTTCCCTATCTTGTACATTTCTCCAGACCTGCCGAAGACTTGATAGACTTCTAGTACGAGCTCACTTTCTGACGCCGTCGAAGCTATGGGAGACGAAGAGGTAGATCCATTCGATGGATTCGGAAATCAAATCGATATTGAAGAGAAATCTTGAAGACGTCTATGCGACGATGGGGGCGGCGTGCGCCCGTGTTGACAGGTCGCTCCGAGATGTAACTCTCGTTTCTGTAACTAAGTATGTCGATTCGACGGTCATATCCGCACTTTATGAATTAGGTGTCAGAGACTTTGGGGAGAGTCGACCGCAAGTGCTGTGGGAGAAAGGCCCGAAGCTGCCCGCTGATTGTCGGTGGCACATGATCGGCCATTGGCAAACGAACAAGGTGCGGCGCTCTCTTCCGTTCGTATCGATGGCCCATTCGATCGATCGGATGGAGTTGGCCGAGCTTGTCTCGGCCGAAGCGATGCGAATCGGACGGCGGATTCCCGCTTTGATTGAAGTGAAATTAGTCGGGGATGAAGCGAAGCATGGGTTCTCGCCGACAGAGATTCGCGAAGAGATCGAGCACCTGAATCGGCTCCAAGGACTATCTCTACAAGGGCTCATGTGCATGGCCTCGCTCGAGGCGAGTCCAGTGGCGTGCCGGGCGACCTTTCGGGAGCTACGCGAGCTACGGGACGAGTTGAATCGAACCCATTCGACGATGACGGAATTCCGATCGCTGTCCATGGGGATGAGCGACGATTTTGAAGTCGCGATCGAAGAAGGAGCAACGCATATTCGAGTCGGATCGCGGTTGTTCGAAGGTATTGATCGATGATCGAAATTCATCCACAGAAGGATGGTCTCACCTTTGCACTGAAAGCCCGACCCGGCGCTCGGCGATCGTCGATTGACGGAGTTCACGCCGGGGCGCTAAAAGTCAGCGTCACCGCCGCCCCTGAAAAGGGTAAGGCCAACGAGGCGATCATCGAACTCTTGGCGGATGAATTGAATATCAGTCGATCGAGTATCACGATCGTTCGTGGGGAAACGAGTTCTCAGAAGGTGGTGCGGATCGACGGCGTGAATGAAGTGACGTTAAAGAGCGAGCTGGAGCGAATCATCTCGCGAATCACAAAACAGGGAAAGAACTGATGCCGGACCCGGGAACGGTCACATTGGTGGGGGCAGGACCGGGCGACCCGCTCCTCATCACATTGGCGGGAGTCGAGGCACTTCGTCGCGCGGATGCGATCGTCTACGACAAGCTCGTCCCCGTGCGGCTGCTCGACTGGGCGCCGAACGCGGAACGTTACTTCGTTGGGAAGCAGGCCGGACATCTCTACACGCCGCAAGTGGAGATCAATCAGCTCCTCGTTCGATTGGCGCAACAGGGAAAGCGAGTCGTCCGGTTGAAGGGGGGCGATCCTCTCATCTTCGCGCGTGGGTCAGAGGAAATGGAGACCCTCGCGGAGGCGAAGATACCTTTCGAAATCATTCCCGGTGTGACGGCAGCTCTCGGTGCTGCCGCAACCGCTGCCATCCCATTGACACACCGGGGACACGCCTCGCTCGTTACGTTCGTGACCGGGCACGATGATCCGGAAAAAGCGACGAATAACGTCGACTGGAAGGGATTGGCCAAACATCCGGGAACGCTCGTGATCTATATGGCCCGGACGAAGCTCGCGGGTATCGCGCAAGAGCTTTTGGAAGGAGGAATGGATCCGTCGACCCCCTTCGCATTTATCCAGTGGGGAGGTTCCAATCGCCAACGAGTTGTCACGTCCACGCTAGAGAAGTCGATTTCTGGCGCTCCGGCGGAGATCGGCACGCCGATGATTGCGATCGTCGGCCCGTTGGTCACGTATCGAGAGCAGCTTCAATGGCTCGAGAGGAAGCCACTCTTTGGTCGGACGATTCTGTTGCTTCGAGCGCCGGAGCAGAATGAATCGGTCGCGAGAGAACTCGAGCACTTGGGAGCCGAGGTTCTCGTCGAGCCGGTGATTCGTATCGAGCCTCCCAGGACTTGGAGCGAAGTCGATCAGGTCATTGAGGAGATCGGATCATTCGACTGGATCGTCTATTCCAGTCGGAATGGTGTTCGGCACTTCATCGATCGTCTGCTGAATTTGGGAAAGGATGTTCGCGCCCTCGCGAACTCAAAGATCGCCGCCATCGGTCCGGGGACGGGTGAGGAGCTTCGTCTTCTCTCGCTGCGCGCCGATCTCATTCCTTCAGAGCATCGTGCTGAGGGACTCGCGGCGGAACTCCTTCCCCATGTGAACGAGAAAAGGATTCTGCTTGTTCGTGCAGATCGGGGGCGAACGGTGCTCGAGGAGCAACTTGGTCCCGTCGCTCGAGAAGTCAAAACCGTGGTCACCTATCGGCAAGTCGATGTGACTCAGCCGAGCGGGGACACCCTGGAGCGGTTGCGTAAAGGTGAAATCACTGACGTCTTGTTGACGAGTAGCAATATCGCCCGAGGGTTCTTTGGATGGCTCGATGAAGAGACTCGAAACGTGGTTCGCGAACGGACCAGGGTGGTCAGTATCAGTCCGGTGACGAGCGGCGTTATTCGAGAGCTTGGTTTTGACGTCGCGCGCGAAGCGAAGATTTACACGATGGAGGGAATGATCGAGGCTCTCCTCGAGCATTCGTGAATTACAGTTCCAGCCAAGTTTCCACGCCTTGCCAAATCAAGAGGCCAGCGGCAAGGACGACGAGAATATCGGTCGTGATATCCGAACGGCCGAAAGGAATGCCGATCACTAGATCGAGCAGGAACAGCAATCCCAAGATCCCCGCGATGCCCAGCCCGGACATGCAAAGAATCTTTTTGACATTAGGAAGTGCCATTCCGCTTTCCCTCATGCCAGGAATTGCTGGCCTGCTTGGTCTTGCTTATTTCCTACGCTCGAAACTCCAGTGCCGGCGGGGGGCATGGGAAGAATCTAGCTAACAGTCGATGGGGGGGCAACCCGGTGAGGGGCAATCTCAGCATGTTTCCTCGCAAAATCCGTTATTTCACCCGATCGCCTTTCTTTGCCATGGCGTGAGCTGTGGTTTTGGAGGCACTCGCAGGTTATTAAGCAACTCTCCAAATTGGAATGTCCGGCACTCGGCCATTTGGCCTAGGAACGATGATTCTCTTCTCGCAGAAGTGGGACTCATTGGAATGAGCTCCGCCGGCAATGCTTTATCTCGGCCGTTGGGGTTCTGACTCGGAAGACCCTCATCCCTTTTACCGCACATCCACTTTCGAATAGATTTAATACCCTCATTCCGCGACAATAGAAACTTCCGCGGGTAACGCGATTGATGGACTCTCCCCCGAGGACCGCCCATCCGCGTCGGCCCCGAATTATGGATTGTCGGCCTGAAGCTCGATAACGCCCGTCGTAGCGCCTTCCGCGGAGAGTCCTCTCGGCGAAATGTCGGCTGATAATCTTCATTTGCGAGGCAGAGGAGGAACCGTGCGTCGTACTCGTCATCATCTGGGCTTCACTCTTATCGAACTGCTCGTGGTCATCGCCATTATCGGCATCTTGATGGCAATCATCCTGCCCGCCTACATGATGGTCATGGAATCAAGCCGACGAACGCAGTGCTCGAACAATCTTCGTCAACTTGGAAACGCCCTGATTCAATACGAAGAACAGCTCAATGTTCTTCCTCCCGCCCTCATCAACCCCGGCTCCTACTGTGCCGGCGGGACATGCTCTGATCCTCCTCCCGCACGACTCACGGGAGGAACGATGGATCCGAAGGAATGGCCTGCGATGGGTCGCACACTCAACACGACCGGTTGGGTGCTGATCCTCAACTACGTCGAGCAAGGACGGACCGCGAGTCTTTACAACTTTCAAGTCGCCTCGAGCGCGAGCGCTTTCAACTCCGGGGCAAAGATGCCGCTTGGGGGAGCGAATCCGTTTCAACCGAGTAACTCGGCCGCGACCTCCATTCGTCTCGACATGTTCCTTTGTCCCTCCGATGGTTCGACCGTTTCAGAGACCTTTGATCCGACGAATTCGAGCAACCCCTATGCTCGTCAGCAAGCCGCGCCTGGCAACTATGTCTTCTCGACGGGCGAGTACGACGAGCGAGCGAACACCTACGGCTTCTACAAAGACAACCGAATCAAGAAGGCTCACTTGACGCCGCCCGTTTACTTCCCACCACTCGGAGCATTTGGCATCAATGGTGCCGCTCGTGTCGAGGACATTCACGATGGCGTCTCGAAAACGATCCTTTGCGGCGAAGCGGTTCGGCAGAAGTCAGCCTTTCCTTCGCCGTTTGATGCCGAGTCGAGCACTATCGGATTCAATCCGTCGCAAGGAGGCGGTTTCTGGGGAGTAGGAACCTACCAGTCGGTGACCGCCCAGTTCTATCCCATCGACGTGATGGAATCCGCGTACTCCGTGGAGCCTGATGGACAAGCTCGCTACACCGCGCTCTACAGCGACATCAACCCTGTCCTCTTTAATTTGAACACCAAAGGCGCGGACGGAAAGAACCCTGTCGCTGGAGCATTTTCGAGCCGGCATCCCGGCGGAGCGAATTTCGTCTTCGCAGATCAGAGTGTTCACTTCATCAGCGACGGGATCGACGCGCACATCTTTTATAAGTACGTGACGATCGACGGCTCACGCTGGCCGGTGAGCAAGAAGGGGGCGAAGAAGAACGAGATCGTCGATCCGCCGAGCGATTGATGTCATCTCGAATCTGAATCAAGAATTGAAAACGGACCTGGGATCATTCTCCGGTCCGTTCTCTTTTCATCATCGAATCTTCTTACTTCACCAAGTCCGCGATCGCGGCGAAGTCATGCTTCAAGCTCTGGTAAAGTTTGCCGTAGATGGGATACGCCTTGTCGTAGGAATCCTTCGCTCGTTTGACCGGCTTGGTGCGCGAGACCACCTTGATCGATGCTTTGCAAGCTTCGACCACATTGGAGTAAGCGCCCGTCCCAGCCGCCGCGAGAAGCGCCACGCCGTATGCAGGCCCTTCCGATGCATTGATCGTCACAACGTTGTGTCCGTAAACGTCCGCTTGCATCTGTCGCCAGAAGTCGCTTCGAGCGCCGCCGCCTGATGCTCTGATCTCGTTGATCGGAACACCAAGACCTTTGATTAATTCAAGCGAATCTCGCATCGCATACGTCACTCCTTCCATGATCGAGCGCACCAGATGCCCACGACCATGGCGGGGCGATAATCCAATCCAAGCACCGCGTGCGTGCGGATCAGCGTGCGGTGTTCGTTCTCCGGTCAGGTAAGGAAGGAAATAGAGACCTTCGGATCCGATCGGCGCGGCGGCAGCCTCCGCCGTCAGAATCTCGTAGGGATCGATTTTCTTTTTCTTCGCTTCGGCCATGACGTCTTGAGCCAATTGATTGCGGTACCACTGTAAGCTTCCGCCCGCGGACAGAACGACCCCCATTTGATGCCACTTGCCGCGCACGGCGTGACAGAACGTATGCAATCGGCCTTCCGCATCGGTCTCGACCGTGTCGCTATAAGCAAAGACGACGCCGCTGGTACCGAGCGTGGCAGAGATGACGCCTGCTTCGACGATGCCGTTCCCGATCGCTCCGGCTGCCTGATCACCGCCACCACCGACGACGGGTGTTCCTTCAAGAAGCCCCATTGCCGAAGCAGCCGCCGCAGAAAGCTTGCCGCTCACTTCTTCCGACTCATAACAGGCGGGGAGGAGGTCGGCATCGATTTCGAGCTTCGACAGAAGCGGCTTCGACCAAGCACGCTTCTTCACATCCAAAAGCAATGTTCCCGAAGCATCGCTGACCTCGGTCGCGAATTCGCCGGTCAGTTGAAAGCGGACGTAGTCCTTCGGCAATAGCACCTTTCGGACGGCGGCATAACGCTTCGGCTCGTGATTGCGAAGCCAAAGAATCTTTGGAGCGGTGAACCCAGTGAGCGCGGGGTTCGAAACCATCTCGATCAGCTTCTTTCGCCCTCCCGCCTTCTTTTCGATCTCCGCGCACTCGGCGGCCGTTCGCTGATCGTTCCAGAGTAGCGCCGGGCGGATGACTTGATGGTCCTTGTCCAAAAAGACCGAGCCGTGCATTTGCCCCGACAGGCCGATCCCCTTCACGTCCCCTTTTTTGAAGCCCCCCTTTTTGAGGAGCTGCTTGATGGTGGCGACGGTCGCCTCCCACCAGTCGGAGGGGTGCTGCTCGGACCAGCCGGGCTTGGGATGATAGATCGGGTACTCGGCACTCGCACTGGCGAGGATCTTGCCGTTTTGATCGATCGCAAGCGACTTGGTGCCGCTCGTTCCCACGTCGATTCCCAAGTACACGTTTGGCACGTCGTTCCCCCGTCCCGTGACAGATACGGTTAATTCTGCTGGAGATGCCCCCTCAAGCGGGGCTATGCTATCCGGCGAAGAGACCGCAATCAAACATTGCCTTTCGGGGGAAAACAAGGGATGACCGCTCGCTCTGTTTGCTTATTCGTTCTTGGATTCACGCTTGTCACCGGCAGCCGCCTACTCGCGTCAGACAACGTGCTCACGCCCGAGCAGAAAAAGGAGGGGTGGATTCTCCTGTTCGACGGCACGCTGAAGGGCTGGACGACCAACACGAAGAAGGAAAGCAAAACGCCGGTCGAAGAGAATGCGATCAATCCCCACAAGAGTGGCGGCTATATGATGATTCATGAGAATGACTGGAAAGATTTCATCCTCGCGCTCGATTTCAAGATCAGCCCAAAATGTAACAGCGGCATTTTCATCCGCACCTTTCCGCTCGAACCCCGTCCCGGAAAGGACGTCGGCTTTAACGGCATCGAAATCGCGATCGACGACACGACCTCCGCCGGCACGCACGACACCGGCGCGATTTATGACTTGGTCCCTCCGAAAAAGAACGCCATGAAGCCGGTCGGCGAATGGAACCACATGGAAATCACCGCGAAGGGGGCGCATCTCTCCGTGAACCTAAACGGCGAGGAAGTCACGGCCGCCGACCTTGATCAGTGGACGAAGAAGAACACCCGCCCCGACGGCAGTCATCACAAGTTCGACATCGCCTTCAAAGATCACCCCCGCCACGGCTACATCGGCCTCCAAGACCACGGCAGCCCCTGTTGGTTTAAAAACATCCGGCTGAAGGTGCTGGAGTGAGGGATGACAAAATAATCTGCGATTCTGATTTCCAACAGTTGGAAAATCTGCAATTATGTAATTGATCAGAGGAGCGGAGAATCTACTATTGGCAAGTTCGCTTGTAACAAGATTTCGTTTAAAATTTCGATCGCGTTGGCGCGAAGACGGTTTATATTATGTTCAATTGTAGGGTCATTTATGATCAGGTAGAAAGGCATCTCAATTACTTTAGGTGGTAAGCAATTCTTCGCTTCTAAATAGATTGTGCGCACTTCAGAGATTATTTTTGAAACTAGTCTTAATTTATCTTGCCATTCTTTGTTTGTAACCAACGAAATCCCACCAGGTGCCTTTCGTATCACATATTTGGTTTCTCGGTCGCGTAGCTCGCCAGTGCTAAGTGCCTTTTGAGTGTCTTCCAGGGCTTTGATAAAAGAAACTGGGCTTTCCATTGACAATCTGTCGCGAAACGCATTTCGAGAAAATGCCATATGGAACGTCTCTAGAATGTATCGATTGGTGGTTTCGGGTTGCCTCGTCTGGATTATATCCCGGTAGTACCACTTTTGGATATCAATGTCATTGTTGATCCATGAGTTAAAGTAATCCCAAAACCACAGGCATACGTCAAACTTGTTCTTCTTCCTTCTTTCTTCGGAAATCAGTCTGGCTTCTTTTTGAGCGGTGACATCAGGCTTTGCAGTAGTTGCGATAACAAATTGATGAAGCTTTGGTTTGAATTTCTCGGCCTTCATCACTTCTGTCAAAATCAACTCTGGTTTTATGACACCTCCAGCTAGTTCCTCTCCGGATGGTCCCTGTTCATCAAGTCGCTTACATTGAATTCCGATAGTTCGATTTTGATGGTCGACTCCAAATACATCGACCCCGCACTGAGATTGGCCACTTCGTCCATTCTTCTGTGCATTAGTATCTTCATAAACTTTCGTGAACAGCCCTCGGGTCAATTCCTCGAAATCTTGCCAATGAAGTGGACGCTCATAGTCACGAGTGAAAGACATTCAGCACCTCAACAAGAATAATTCTTAAGTTTTTATGCCTGGGAAAGATAAAGATTATCACGATCTTCTTGGTTTCGGAAACACAGAAATTCGAGTGATAAAGACATCAGTATGCAAGGTTTTTCCTTCCCAATTCCCGACCAATTCCTCCGATTCATGCGGTGTAACCGTCTCTGACCTTGTTACAATACGGCTTGTTTCAGCACGTCTTGGGGTTCGTTGCGGCCTATCTTTGCCGCGGTTGAAGGAGGGATCTCGTGAACCACTCTCATCATCGTCCGATGTGTCTGTTTGGACTGCTTCTCGCGCTCGTGTTCGTTCCCATGGCAAAGGCACAGATCACCGGCGTGGTCAGTTCCGATGTGGAGGCCTATTTCGGGTCGATGAGCGACACGTTTCAACTGACCGAGGGGCCGACGTTTCCTTTCTGGACCGCCAATGCCAACGGACCCTATCCCGTGACTGGCCCGACGGTCCCCGCTCTTTACGCAGGCTATCCGAACCCGAGCCTGACGTTCACGCCAAACATCACGTATGACACGGGGCACATCGGGCCTGGCTTTGCCGACTCGCAACTGACAACCGCGAACTACAGCATCATCGGCAATTTTGCAGGGGGTGCCAATACGGGCGATGCTTATGCCCAGACATTTGGTCCCCCGATCTCGCTCTTTCAGCCGGCAAGCGCGACTGGTTTCGCGTTCGAGAAAGTGCAATTCGTCATGACCTTTAGCGTCGGTCCTTCCGGAATCGCGGGCGGGGCAGCACCCGCGTATCCGTTCCTTGCAACCGGCAACGTATTGCCCGGAGGCTATGCTCAGTTCGGCGCGAATGTCGACTACTGGTGGATTCCCGTCATTCCTGGGACGATCATTCCCTCTGGACCCTCCGTCAACCTGGGAACCTTGCAGTACAACTTCTTTCAGGCGGGAGGAGGATCGTTCAACACCGTCGTCAATCATTCACCCACGACGCTTGCTGGCGCGTCGGGAGTAGGTTTCCTTCAAATCACCGGTGAGATGTTCGTCGCCGGCGATCCATTCTCGATCAACGTGGTCTCCATCCCTGAAACGTCAACATTGGTTTTGAGTGTCGTGGGGATGATTGGCCTCGCGGGCTTTGGATTAAGGAAGAAACTGCATCGGGCGTAACGTGTGCCGGTGGGTTAATTCGTCAAACATTGATCCCGAACGAGTTGACGGTTTTCGATGAGTGATGGCATGTTCAAGGCGATCGTCTTCGAACATGCTAGCAGGGTGCTGATGACTCGATCTTCAGCACTGCAGGTACGTTCTCACTTCAGCATTGAATTCGCTCCCGTTTCTGAGCATCCTGAGAGGGGTGGCTTGGATCATTCCTCGGAGCGATTGCGGGAAGCATGATGCGAAACAGGTCGGGTAAAGCGGTTTGGTGGGTTCTCTTGGCGTTAGTGGTCGTCTTAGGGGGCGGGTTTGCTCTCTTGCGGTCGGGGATCCTCGATGACGCGGGCGCTCCCGAAGGGGCGAAGAAGCCGGAACCACCCCCCATCACGGTCGAGGCGGATCCGACTCCGAGCTTCGAACCGGGCGCGCTGAAGGCGCTCGTCGAGAAAAATCTCCCCGATGGAATGGAGAAGACGGTCAACGCCTACATTCGCTGGCTCGCAGCGAATGCGAAACGAATCCGCGATTTCAAAGACTATTCGATGACTCTGGTGAAGACCGAACGGATCGACGGGAAGACCTGGCCCACCGAAAAGGCAGCCGTCAAAGTTCGCAATCAACCCTTCAGCGTGTACATGTCCTTCAGCGAGCCGAAGGGGCTCAAAGGGCAGGAAGTAATTTACGTCGATGGGAAGAACGACGGCCGCATTGTCGGGCATACAGGGGGGATTCTCTCGCTCGTTGGTACGCTCCGCATTCTTCCAACAAGCGCCCGAGCGATGCAGGGGAACCGACACCCCGTGACGGAGCTCGGCATTTCACACATGGTCGAGGAAGCGGTTCGCAACGTTCCGGGGGACCTGAAGCGAGGCAAGACGGAGTTCGAGTACAAGTTCGGCGAGAAGAAGCTCGGCAAGACCTGCACCTTGTTCATCATTCGCCGAAAGGAAGTCGATCCCGAGGGGAAGGATCCGAAGTTTCACTCTGACTACATGTACTTTGACGACGAGACGAATCTGCCGATCTTTTATCAGCTCTATGAATGGCCCGAAAAGAAGGGAGATCCACCCGTCCTTGTGGAGGAATACGCCCACGAAGACATCAAAATCGACAACGGATTCACGGATCTCGACTTCGACGAGAAGAACCCGAAGTATCACTACTAATGGACGAATCTCTGCTATGCCCCGTTCGATTGTTGACATAGCAACCGATCAGGAATGTGACGAACGAAAGGAAGCTCATGGCAAAGATATAAAACACTGGAAGACATAGTGTAAGTAATCCAAAGCCTATATTCGGTCCTCCAGCGTCGGTACGGGTCCATCGCCAGCAGATGAACAAATAAAAGATCTGGACTAAGATGATCGAACTTGATGCCACTACTCGTTGATGCTCGTTTGATCGCCTTGCATAGAGCATAATCACATACCAAGGAGCCGCCAAAAATACTGCTCCGATCAGGGGAACCAAGCCCAACAGTATAGCAATGGGAGTGACTAGCAAACCGATTAGAATAATGCACTTAAAGAGCGTCGAATAATTGGGCGATTCCCATTCGCTCGACATATCTCATTCAGCTCTAGGTTACGTGATTTTTTCTCACCAACTTCGCGGTTTCATCGGGTTCTTTTCGCTGAACTCGCGAATCAGGTCCTTGCTAGTGTCGTCGATGTTGGTCGGGACGACGATCTTGATTTTGACGTAGAGATCACCTCGATCTCCAGATCGCGTCTTGCCCCCTTTGCCCCGAAGGCGAAGGCGTTTCCCGCTCGATGTTCCCGCGGGAATGCTGACGCTGATCTGCCCTTCGAGCGTTGATACGTCGATGGACGCTCCCAGAACAGCCTCTCCGATCGTGACCGGGACTTCGATTTGCACATCCACGCCGTCGCGCGTGAAATAGGGATGAGGCATCACGTTGACGACGACAATCAAGTCCCCCGGTTGACCTTTGCCGGCGGGCTTTTCTCCTTTGCCTCCCAGTCGAAGGCGAGCTCCATCTTCGATTCCCGGCGGGATTTTGATGCTTAATCGTTCCTCCCGACCGCCGGAAAGGTGAATATCTAATTCACCTCCTAAGAGTGCGGTCTGAAAGGGAACATCTAATTCGGTTTCGATGTCTCGACCGCTCGCGGAAAAACCTTCGAAGCCTCCCCCTCCCGTCTGTTTCCTACCACGGGCGCCGAAGAGATTCTTCAGGATGTCGTCCATCCCTCCACCACCGCCGAAGTCGAAGTGGATGTCGGGGCCACCTTGACCGCCGTGGCCCGACCAGTTGTAAGTTCGACCTCCCCCCGCGCCGGGTCCCCCTCCTCCAGGAAATCCCTGTTCAAAGGCAGCCGAGCCGAACCGGTCGTATTGCTCGCGTTTCTGCTTATCGCTTAGGATGTCATAAGCCTCTTGCACTTCCTTGAATCGGCTCTCGGCATTCTTGTCATTGGGATGCAAGTCGGGATGGTTCTCCCGCGCCAGCTTGCGGTAGGCCTTCTTGATCTCATCCTCGGTGGCAGTCTTTGAGACGCCGAGCGTTGCGTAAAAATCTTTCGCCATCGTTCTTCTTTGGCCGATTGGAAACGTCGAACCATCCCTGCCGTCCACCGGCAATAGGGGAGGATGCGGCTCCGTTTCACCGCATCCTCGTCCTATTCTACGGTGTTGGACGCATGAGAAGAGGGAGCCTCCGCGGGATCGACGAAATCGCATGAAAGTAAGGGATTTAGAGTACTCCAAAGAATCGCAATGTTCCGTTTGTACGGGGGATGCGGTTCGCGCGAGCATTATCGCTGTCCAGCAGCAGAAGTGACACCCGCTTCATCCCGTTCGATCGATTGCTCGTGATAGGTTCAGGAGGGGATGGAACGCCCGCGACCGGGTGGATATTACTTGCTCGCGCCGTTCTTGTCCGGATTTGCCGCGCAAATCTGATCCCAGGGGCACGTGCTGTCCTCTAGCAAATTGCCGATCGAAACGAGAGAATATTCAGTCACGCGTTATGAGCCGGGCGTGTCCGTCGACTTCCCGGCCTTTGCCTTTCGAACGAAACAGGAGCTCGAAGTGGACGTCAATTTGAAGTCTTTGGTCAGCAAGTTGGGCCGGACGTGTCATCGAGCACTCGAGTCCGCCGCCGGCGTTTGTATGACTCGGACCAATTACAATATCGAGCTCGAGCATTGGTTCCTGAAACTGAATGAGGAAGCGAACGGAGACTTCGCCCACATCTTTCGTCAGTTCGGCGTGAATCCAGATCAAGTCGCGCGAGGCTTGACCAGCGTGCTTGATCGCTTGAAGACGGGCAACAGCCGCACCCCGGCGATGTCACCGGTGTTGATCGATCTCGTCAAGCAGGCGTGGCTCGTCTCGACGGTTGATCTCGGCCTCGGTCGAATTCGCTCCGGCTCACTTCTGTTGGCGGCGATCAGCGATCCGCAACTTGCCGCGCAGCTTCGTGACGCCTGCCGTGCGATCGACGTTATCAGCCCGGTTGATCTCAAGAATGAGTTTCACAAGATCGTCGCCGGCAGTTCCGAAGATGCCGAGATGGTCGCGTCTCCCGATGCGGGAAGTAGCGCGGCCGGCATGCCCACCGGTGAAGGGGGCCCCAAGATTGGTTCCCGAACCCCCGCTCTCGATCAGTTCACGATCGACCTGACCGAGAATGCTCGCAAGGGAAAGATCGATCCCGTGCTTGGACGTGATCCAGAGATCCGTCAAATCGTTGATATCCTCACGCGCCGTCGTCAGAACAATCCGATCCTGACCGGTGAAGCGGGTGTTGGAAAGACCGCCGTCGTTGAGGGTTTCGCTCTTCGCATCGCGGCAGGTGATGTTCCCGAAGTTTTGCAGAATGTCTCGCTCCGCTCGCTTGATCTCGGGCTGCTGCAAGCGGGTGCGGGGGTAAAGGGCGAGTTCGAAAACCGACTGAAAAGCGTGATCGAAGAAGTGAAGTCATCCCCGACGCCGATCATCATCTTTATCGATGAAGCACACACGTTGATCGGAGCCGGTGGCGCGCAAGGGCAGGGAGACGCGGCGAACTTGCTCAAGCCGGCTCTCGCTCGCGGCGAACTTCGCACCATCGCGGCAACGACGTGGGCCGAGTACAAAAAGTACTTCGAGAAAGATGCGGCCCTCGCCCGCCGCTTCCAAGTCATCAAAGTCGAGGAGCCGAATGAAGACGTCGCGATCGCGATGATGCGCGGCTTGACCGGCATCCTCGAGAAACATCACCGCGTCAACATCTTGAGCGAAGCAGTCGATGCGTCGGTCAAGCTCTCGGCTCGTTACATCACCGGTCGTCAACTACCCGACAAATCGGTCAGCCTTCTCGACACTGCATGTGCCCGCGTGGCAATTAGTCAAAAGTCGATCCCGGCTCCGATCGAGGACACCCGCCGTCAGATCACCATGCTCGAGGGGGAAGAACGAATCCTCGCGGGCGAAGCCGCCACGGGTATCAATCACACGGAACGGCTCGGCACGATTAAGGACAAGCTCACCGCCGCGAAAGACAAGCTCGCCAACCTCGAAAAGCGGTGGGAAACAGAAAAGGATCTCGTTCGGCAGATCAACGACGTCCGCGCCAAGCTTTACGGCAGCGCGGCCCAGATTCCTGTCGCTGAGGGAAATGGAACCGCTCCCAAGGCCGAGCCTGCTCCAGCCGCCGCGACCGCGAATGGGAGTGGAGCGGCATCGCCCGAAGCCGCCACTTCGGCTCCCGCGGCAGAGACCGCGACCCTCAGTGACGAAGAGTTGGCATCGCTGAAGTCAGAACTCGATAAGCTAAAGACCGAACTGACCATGGTGCAGGGAGAAGAACCTCTTTTGCACGTCTTTGTCGATGGGAACACCGTCGCGCAGGTCATTAGCGGATGGACTGGCATCCCGGTGGGCCGCATGGTTGCCGACCAGATCCAGACCATCCTTAAGCTGAGCAATCTGCTCACCGAAAAGGTTATCGGCCAAGGGCACGCGCTCGAGGCAATCACTCGCCGTATTCAGACCAGCCGTGCGAGCATGGACGATCCGAACAAGCCGATCGGCGTCTTCCTGCTCGTCGGGCCGAGCGGTGTTGGAAAGACCGAGACCGCGATCGCACTCTCCGACCTCATCTATGGCGGCGAGCGAAACATGGTCACGATCAACATGTCCGAGTACCAAGAGGCTCACACCGTTTCGAGTTTAAAGGGGTCGCCTCCGGGTTACGTCGGCTACGGCGAGGGGGGCGTGCTCACTGAAGCGGTCCGCCGCAAGCCGTACAGCGTCGTCTTGCTCGATGAAATCGAAAAGGCACACCCCGATGTGTGGGAACTCTTCTTCCAGGTCTTCGACAAGGGAGTGCTGGAAGACAGCGAAGGACGCGTGATCGATTTCAAGAACACGATCATCCTCTGCACGTCGAACGTCGCGACCGATTCGATCATGCAGCTCTGTGCCGATCCGGAGACACTTCCCGATCTGGAAACGCTCGCGACGGCGATCAAGCCCGATCTCGATAAGGTCTTCCCGCTCGCATTGCTTGGTCGCATGGTGGTGACGCCGTACTATCCGATTAGTGACAGCGTGATGAAACGGATCATCAGGCTCAAACTCGGCAAGATCGTTCGCCGCGTTCGCGAGAATCATGGCGTGCCCCTTACCTACACGGATCAGCTTGTCGATGAAGTCGCCAGCCGTTGCCGAGAGGTGCAAAGCGGTGCACGCAACGTCGACAACATTCTCACCAATACGCTTCTTCCCGAGATGTCCCGCGAACTTTTGACCCGCATGGCGTCCGGCCAGCAAACCAGCGCCATCAGCGCCAGCGTCGGAGCCGACGGCAACTTCGAATATAAGTTCGAGGATTAAGCCCCGCGAATGGGGCGACTGGTTTGGCAGTTGAATATGAAACTCACGCACCTCGCTCGATCAAACGGGCGAGGTGTGATTGTTTCACGGTCTCTTTGGCATTCGATCGCCATCGACGGGGCTACCGCATGGCCAACCGACTTCGCTTCCAAACACAAAACAGCCCGATGACCGAGGCAGCCATGCTTGACATCAACAACGAATCGACTTCGGGCACGACTCGATAGATCGCGTTGTTCGTTAATGACGCGATGTAGATTGCGCCGTCGGGGCCGACTTGGATATCAGTGACGATGCCGAATCCGGTGCCGAAGAGGAGATTATTCAATTCCGATTGTGAATTGGCGACGAGGTCCGTCAACGAGCCATCGAGCACGAATCCGGTCCGCGCATCATTCAAGCGAAGAAGATAGATGTTGCCTGTATTCACGTCGCCGAAGAGGACGGCATCGTCATATGCCGATCCGAGAATAGAACCGGCCAAGAATTCCAGCGACGTGATGCCGATCGGATTTTGCACCGAAAACTCGGGGTCGCTATAGCTCGAGCCTGGCACCTGCACCAGATTGTTCAGTCCGCCGGGATTGAGCGATGAAGGTCCCATCAATGACTTCCAACCGCTGTTAAAGCCCGCCGTCACGAGATTGATCTCATCGAACACGTCGGGACCGTTCTCCGTATCCCAGAAGTTCCCTGTCACAGGGTCGAACGCCAAGCCGAAGCTGTTGCGCACGCCGTACGCGAACCACTGTTCGAAGCCGGAAGGCCCCCCGACGAACGGATTGTCCGACGGAATCGAACCATCGGTGTTGATGCGAAAAATGCCCCCCGCATTCGCGCTTGTTGCCGCGGAAGTGTTGTTCTGTTCCTGACCGAACCGATTCAAGTCGCCGATCACGCCGTAGAGCATTCCATCGGGACCGAATCGGAGCGGACCTCCGTTGTGGTTCGGCCCATTCGCTTGCGATGGGTCAAAGGGGAAAGAGAGGAGCGGTGTTTCAGAAGCAAGGCTTGTCCCGTTGAACGTGAATCGAGAAACGCGATTCTCCGCCCAACCCCCGCCTGCTGCTGCCTGACTGTAATAGAGATAGACCGAGTTGTTGGTGGAGAAGTTCGGGTCGAGTGCGATGCCGAGTAGTCCTCGTTCACTCGACGAATCGACGGGCAGGGTCAGCGCGACGGAAGATGAACCATTGTTGTAATACCGAACGTTGCCGCTGTTCTTCTCGATGGCGAAAAAAGTGTCGTCATCCACGAATTGGAAGCCCGTGGGGGATGTGAGTCCAGGCGTTGAGACTACGGTGACTTGAATATTTGGATCGGCAGAGACCACGGCGTCTCCGTAGGAGCCAGAATAAGAGATCGACAAGGCCGCGATCCATAAGACCGCAAAAAGGCGCAACTTCTTTGGCATGTGAGAGAACCCTTGCGAAGCGGCGTGAAGTTGGTGGGTTGATGCGGACGGAGCGGGCGAATCAGTTTGCAAAGAATATGCCGCGATTAACGGATTTGTTAGAAGCGACCCGCGAGAATGGGGAAATCGGCACGGCGTCTCCTAGCAGTGATTCAACGACTGTACGAGTTGAAATGCTCACCGACTTGATCGCACATTCTCCGCCAGTGATGCTTGCTGCTCCTTTCGCCAATGACGGTCCATGACGAAGGGGCCGAAGGGAACGACAGAGGCAATGAGGTCAGCGGTGATGTATCCCCACGACCACTTGCGGTCACGAGCCGCCCAGACCACGGCGAGGATGTAGAGAAGAAAGAGCCCGCCGTGTAATGAGCCGACCACTTTCACCACTTCCGGCCGTCCCGCCAGATACTTGAGCGGCATCGCGATGCCCAGCAACACGAGGAATGAAACACCCTCCGCCAGTCCCACGATTCGAAGAAAGGTCACCGGATTCGGCATGTGGAGCCTCTTGGTGCTTGAGTGTAGATGGGCCGAGATAGCGGGAATCTCCCCGTCTGTTTTACAAGATGGCCCCCAGGATGAGCCTGCCAGAGCGGAGAATATTGCCGTACTACCCCCAAGATTGGATGCCCCCGACAACTCGTTGTCGGGGTTGCGAAGCAACAAGAGGGTTGACGGCCGAAAAACCCAATAGTAACGTCGACTCATGTCCCACCGAACAATCCACAATGACACTCTATACGCTCACTTCGTGACGTTCTCCTGCTATCGTCGGCGAAATCTTCTGGATCACCCGGCACCCCGGAGGATCATCACGGAAACATTGTCCGAGCAATTGAGGAGACTCGACGGTAGGTGCTTGGGTTTCGTTGTCATGCCGAACCATGTTCATTCGATTCTTTGGTTCCCTGCTGTCAGTCGAATCAGTGAATTGATGAAGCAGTGGAAACGAACAAGCAGCTACAGGCTGAAGAAGCAGCTTCAGGATATCCCGGCTTATGCTTCTTTTCTCGGAGTGGACGATCCAATCTGGCAACCTCGCTTTTACGATTTTCCCATTGGCAATGAGAAAATGCTGCAAGAGAAAATCGACTATGTGCACAGCAATCCCGTCCGGGCGGGCCTTGTGACAAAGGCAGAGGAATGGCCGGATAGTTCCGCTCGGTTCTACTTGCTCGCGGAGCGATCAATCATCCCGATCGGATTGGAGAATGTTCACTACGTTGCAAAGGAAAACGAAGAAGTCTGAGTCAATTGATAGTTTGCAAAGCGATTAGAAGTCGGCCCACCCTCTTGTTGCTTCGCTACCCGGACAACAAGTTGTCCGGGCCATCCAGGCAAGGTAAAGATTATGGGTATCGTACTAACATTAATGATTTCGCTACTAGGCTCGCCGAGTATTTACTTTGTCCGCGACGATGGAAGCTATGCCCTAGCAAGCGTCGGTCTTACTGATTTCCACAATCGTTTATGCGTCCGAATTCTTCCAGCCGATGGAGGGGCGTCGAAGAATCTCAGTGTAGATTTCGGAATGCGTCTGCAGCCGGTGATTCCATTAATGTGTCGACTATCGATCGCGGATGGCACTATTTGGGTAGCAGAGATGAAAGAAAGCCATGCGAGTGGGCTCTATCCGACGCAATTCGTCACTCACATACACCGCTTTTCGATCGACCAAATAAAGGAGGGGGGTATTCCGTCGGAACAGTTCCCCGGAGTAATGATCAAGAAAGCCAGAACTCCACCCGTCCCATGGGAGTCTGTATTTACGGCCGCTCCAGATCACATGGAAAACATGGCGTCGCTGGAGAAAGCTCTCGGCGAAGTAAAAAACAAAGTGACACTGGATTTCTCACCGAAAATGGACAATCTCCCATTGAACAGAAACCTATCAGACAAAAACCGATGGGGATGGGAATTGGCTCCTTATAATTCGATATGGAGAAAGACCGTTCACAGTGGCAAACCGACAGACCCGTTTTATGTGTCGATTGCCGCGATCTCCTCAAAAGAGGCAATCGCATTCATATACTTTAAAAACAGAATTATCTTCGTTAAATTGATTGCTCGCAAACTCTCTTTCAAAGAATTCGAAGAATTAAAGCCGACATCAATTCCATTTTATAATGCTCAATTGGACGCTCTTGAATGGAGTAGTTTGGGAGTTACAGAAACGGATATTGATACTTGGTCGACGGGTTTCTGGATCAATGAGTCATTGCACATCGTTGCCGATGATGGCCGCTATGAATGTTTCAAGATCGTTGATGGGAAGATGCAACGAGTTATTCACTCGGTCAAATTTGCCGTCGATCCGCACTGGATGCTCCACGGGAAATCAGGTGTTCAGATATTGTCGCAAACGGTCAATGACGTGAGAGTGATCGATTTGTCACGGATGTCTTGGTGGCAGAAGAATGACTACAGCATGGGAAATATCAGTCTCGATCAAGCGGCAAGACAGATTTTCGAGAGCGAAGGTAAATAAGGCACGACAGTAATGCCGTGCCCTACAAGTCCGATTGCGATAGCAGATTCCTTGGCTTGAACGCCATGGGCCTGATCCGAGGCTCGTTTGCTGGTTGAAAAAGCTTCGGACGCCTTACACCCCTCGCACATCCACGAAATGTCCCGCTAGTGCGGCGGCGGCGGCCATGGAGGGGCTGACGAGGTGGGTTCGGCCACCGCGTCCTTGGCGGCCTTCGAAATTGCGGTTCGAAGTGGACGCGCTTCGTTCGCCGGGGCTGAGCATATCGGGGTTCATGGCTAGGCACATGCTGCAGCCAGGCTCACGCCATTCGAAGCCGGCGGCTTTGAAAATCTCGGCGAGACCTTCCTTTTCCGCCTGCTTTTTCACGAGATAAGAGCCGGGAACGACCATCGCGCGAACGGTTGAGGCGACTTTCTTCCCTTCAACCACCTTGGCGGCTTCGCGAAGATCTTCGATGCGCGAGTTCGTGCATGAGCCGATGAAGACGCAATCGACTTTGATGTCTTCGATCGGCATGCCGGCGGTGAGACCCATGTACTCGAGTGCCAGCGAGGCGGCCTTGCGGTCGTTGTCGTCGGACATCGTCTTGGGATCGGGAACGGTGCCACGGACGCCGGTCACCATACCGGGGGTTGTGCCCCAAGTCACTTGCGGCTCGAGTTGAGTCACATCAATCTCGACGACCCGGTCATACTTCGCACCCGGATCAGAAGCGAGCTCTTTCCACTTGGCGACAGCCGCCTCGTGATCCTTGGGGGCGTACGGCCGTCCTTTGAAGTAGTCGAAGGTCGTTTGGTCGGGAGCGATCATGCCGGCTCGAGCGCCTGCTTCGATCGACATGTTGCAGACGGTCATTCGCTCTTCGATCGACAGATTGCGGATCGCCTCGCCGGTGTATTCCAGGGAGTAACCGGTACCGCCCGAGGTGCCGATCTTTCCGATGATCGCGAGGACGAGATCCTTTGCGGTGACTCCCTTCGGGAGTTTGCCGATGACGCGGATTTCCATCGTTTTCGGCTTCGACTGTTGCAAGCACTGCGTCGCCATCACGTGTTCGACTTCGCTGGTGCCGATACCGAAAGCGAGTGCACCGAATGCGCCGTGCGTCGACGTGTGACTGTCGCCGCAGACGATCGTCATGCCGGGCTGGGTGATACCAAGCTCAGGGCCGATGACGTGAACGATTCCCTGGTATTCACTCTTCAGGTCGAACAACGTGACGCCGAAGTCTTTGCAGTTCTGCGTGAGCGTGTCGATCTGTTGCTTCGAGATCGGATCGACGATCGGTAGCGACCGGTCGGTGGTCGGGACGTTGTGATCGGCCGTCGCAAAGGTGAATTCGGGATGACGTATCTTTCGCCCAGCGATGCGAAGGCCTTCGAATGCTTGGGGCGAGGTGACTTCGTGAACGAGGTGGCGATCGATGTAAATGAGGCTGGGTTCGCCCGGCTGCTCGCGGACCACGTGGGCGTCCCAAATCTTCTCAAACATCGTTCGCGCGGCCATGATTCGTCCTGTCCCCCTATCCGAGGAAGTTGAATTGTTTCACTCGTCGCGACGGTTGCCAGCCGATCCTTTTGGTAGAAGAAGCCGGCGGCACGTGGCGAGGAGTCACCTCATCTTCGTTTGCGGTGTTCCGACATTGTACGGAGTTGTGGGCGAAGTGAACCCTCCGGCAGGACAAGTGATCCGGAAGCGGGGTTCGTTTGGGATGGTGGGATCACTTGATCGTTTCGTCCGCCTGCCAACCGTCGGCCCCGACGAGAGGAACAAATCGGCAACCTCCCAGGAATTGCGGCTCCAGCTCTCCGTCCTTTTTCAAATAGAGATAGAGCCGTTGCAGGTGTGAGTCGGTCGATTCAACCGGCATGACCAGTCGGCCCCCTTCGACCAGTTGATCGGCGAGACGGGGGGGAATCTTGGGGCCGGCGGCCGTCACGATGATGCTGTCGAAGGGAGCGGCCTCGGGCCAGCCGAGTGTTCCGTCTCCCACTCGAAAATGGACGTTCGAATAGTGAAGCTCGCTCAGGACCTGCTGTGCCTGTTGGCTGAGGGCCGGGATTCGTTCGATCGAATAGACCTCGCGCGCCAGGCGAGCAAGGATCGCGGTTTGGTATCCCGAGCCAGTGCCGATTTCGAGGACTTTCGACTCTTTTGTCAGGGCGAGGGCGGTCGTCATGCGCGCGATGATGAAGGGCTGCGAGATCGTTTGCCCGTAGCCGACTGGCACGGGGTGATTCGCATAAGCCTCTTCGCGATCGGCAGCCGGTATGAACAATTCCCGAGGGATGCATTGAATCGACGCCAATACGTCGATGTCGTTGATCCCTTGATCGACAAGTTCCTTCAGAAGCTGTCGACGCGGCACGTCATAAGGCGATGCATGTGTCATGGTGGATCTCAGGGCATTGAGGGGAGAGATCATCTCTCTCTTATTTAACCCGAGACGGGGCCTGGGCAAAAGTCACGAACACGAAGTTCTACTTGTTCATAGCCCCGGAAGTCGTTGATCATCGGCTCAAAAACAATCGAGCATTGCCCCTGGCTGTCGGCAATATGCTGGACTCGCTCCCCCTGCCCAAATGCAACCGCCCGCATGGTTTTATCCCCTTGGCGGACGTTAAAAGCAAGGTGCCGATTTCCACCCCCCATGAGCCGGGGTTCACCTTCCAGCGTGAGATTAGTCGCCAGGAAAAGAGGCTTCGGATTTCCGACGCCGAACGGTTCGAGCACTTCCAAGGATCGGACAAGTTTGGGTGTCAGCACGTGCAGCGGAACTTCCATGTCGATCTTGATGTCGGCGATGAGATGTTCGGCGGTGATCGAAGATCGGACATGAGCATCGAACGCTTCTCGGAAAGAATCGATTTGATGGCGATGAATTCGAAGGCCAACCGCCATCTCATGCCCTCCCGCTTTGACGAGATGGTGCGAGCATTCGGAAAGAGCTTGGCCGAGATGAACGCCCCGGATCGATCGGCCTGAACCCGTCCCGCCGTCACTATCAATCGCGATCAAAATGCAGGGGCGGTGATAGCGTTCCACCATTCGGCTGGCGACGATGCCGATCACGCCAGGATGCCAAGACTCGCTTGCTAAGACGATTGAGTTCGGCAGGTCCCCGCTCGAGATGTTGTAAACCTGCTCGGCGAGTTCTCTGGCCTCAAGGAACGTGCGGCGTTCGATCGTTTGCCGTTCCTTGTTCCGTTCATCGAGAAACTTCGCGAGATCTTGAGCCCGCGCGCCGTCGCGTGTGGTAAGAAGTTCGACTCCCATCGTTGCTTGCCCAAGCCGACCGCACGCATTGAGTCGTGGGCCGAGTCCGAAGCCGACGTCATCCGCCTCGAACCGCTTCTTCGAATCGAGCTTGGCTTCTCTGATGAGATACGCCAATCCAAGCGGCGGGGACTGCTTAAGCCCCATCAATCCATGATGGACGATTGCCCGGTTCTCTCCCTCGATCGGTACGACGTCACAAATGGTGCCGATCGCCGCGAGGGTGGTGGCGTCGAGCAGGAACTTGCGAAAGGCAGGCGTCGCGGTGGAGGTGCCGCTGACTCGCCGCGAAAGCTCCCACGCCAGCTTGAAGGCCACTCCGGTACCGCACAAATGGGGGAACGGATACTTCGAGCCGGGCAGGCGAGGGTGACAAACAACGTCGGCACGCGGGATCGTTTCTCCCATATCGTGGTGATCAGTCACGATGTATTCGAGGCCGATCGCCCGCGCGTGATCTGCCTCGGCCACGCTGGCAATGCCGCAGTCAACGGTGACGACCAGATCAACACCATCGGCCTTCAGTCGATCGAGGGCAGCCGAATTGACGCCGTAACCTTCTTCGAATCGATCGGGGATATAGGAGCGAGGCTCAACTCCCGCGAGACGAAGGCACTCGATGAGGATCGATGACGCGCACATGCCGTCCACGTCGTAGTCGCCGTAAATCGCGATCGAGCGTTTCGCTTGGATGGCGGCATAGATTCGGTCAGCCGCTTCCACGATGCCAGGGTGCTCGGCCGGATCATGAAGGCATTTCAACTTGCGGTCCAGGAAGCGGACACCTTCGTCGGCCGTCATGACGCCACGATTGATGAGAAGTGTTCCGACGACCGGATGGACGTCAAGCTGCTTGGCCAGGAAGTTCGCACGATCGCGATCGAACGAGCGGACGGACCATCGCTTGCGGGGTGGAGGAGCCGTATCGACGACCGGCGCGGCATGATCGTCGGCAACATCCATGAAGCGTCCATCCATCTGAGATTTAAAAATCGAATCGTTCGCGCGCTCGAAGAACGATGGGCGAGCAGCGCTGCGATCATGATCGACTTGTTTATTATGCGAGCGGCGAAGGATGGGGCTCAATTGAAAATTGAAAGCGGGTGAAGGGATTCGAACCCTCGACATTCGGCATGGGAAGCCGACGCTCTAGCCACTGAGCTACACCCGCA
>JAIEPU010000002.1 GCA_019748235.1 bacterium | reverse complement strand
GAGTTAAACGTGCATGTTGCGGAGAACGCCAAGCGAGCAGACGACTACGTCACATTCACCGTGAAGCCGGACCTGAAGAAGCTCGGGCCGAAGCTCGGCAAGAAACTCAACGTTCTCAAAAAGGCTCTCGGCGAAGTCGAAGGAATCACCATTCGGAATGCCCTGGTCGAGAAGGGGGAGTACACGATCTCGCTGGACGGCGAGCCGTTCCCGCTGACGACTGATGATGTCCTGGTTGAAGTGGCGGCCAAGCCGGGTTACGCTGCCGCCGAGAGTGGTCGAGTGGTGGTGGTTCTTGCGACAGAGATCACCGATTCCCTCAAACGAGAGGGCTATGCTCGCGAGATCGTCCACGCCATTCAGGGAATGCGGCGAGATCTCGATCTGGCGTTCGATGCGAGGATTCAACTCGGAGTCGAAGTACCTTCGGAGTTGAAAGAGGTTCTTTCAGAACACGGAGAATACATCGCGCACGAGACTTTGGCTCGCGAATTGAGTCGAGCGGCCATTGCAACCGCAGCCAAGTCAGAATCGATCGAAGTCGAATCATTTTCTGTCTCGATTAGCATCGCCCCCGTGAAGTAAGATTGTGCGATCAAGGTCGGTGCATGCCTCTCATTTTCGCTGCGGACTGGTTTCGGAAATCGTTTGCGAAAAGAGAAGCACACCGTATTTCTCGTTGAGGAATATGCATGATCGCCGTTCTACTGGCACTTTGCGCTACACTCGCCGCTGAGGAACCGGCGCCGGAGAAGAAACTCCAAGGGAAGGGGCTTTCGCTCGCGCAGCAGACTTGGGTATTGGACGACGAGAAAGAGTTCGATGACAAGTTCGATGAGCTTCGCCCGATCCAAAAACAGTTTCGTGATGCCGAGCGAAGCCAAGAGCGGCTGAATATTCAGCAAGCGGAGTTCAAGGATAACGGCCGTCAGTTGAAGGACCGGTACGACCAGTTATCCGCCATGCTCGATCGGGTTCCAGAGGGTGACGTCGACGCGCATAACCGGATCGTCCGCGAGATGAATCAGATCTCGTCACGCCTGGGGAAGCAACAGTTCGAGGGGAACGAGGATCCAGCCGTTCAAAAAATTCGCTCGGCGTATCAGAAGGCTCGTGTGAAATACGTCGACGCGGTTCGCGAACTGCAGGCGACCTACGAGGGGATCAACAAGCACTACGCGGAACTCTCGGCTGACAGCGAAGTGACAGCAGCGCTCGAAGCGTTCAACAAAGACGCCGACAAGCCGACGGCACTGGGTCCGTCGCGGTCCTTCAAAAGCCGTGAGAAAGAACTCCTTCGCGTGGCATCACGAATTCAGTCGGGTGAGATCAAGCTTCGCAAGGAAGGGGGAGTCAACATCGTTGATGTCCTTCTCAACGGCGACGTGCATGAGTCGTTCATCCTGGATACCGGCGCGAGCATTATCTGTTTGCCGTTCGGCATCGCGAGGAAGGCGGGCCTCGAGCCGACCGAAGAGGATCAAACGATTCGAATCACCATCGCGAATGGCGAGACGATAAACGGAAAGCTTATGATGCTTGAATCGGTGAGGGTCGGCGATTTCGAGGTGGAGAACGTGGCATGCGCTGTTCTTCCCGAGGAATTCAAGGGAGCGGATGCGCTCCTCGGCAACAGCTTTCTCAAGCACTTCAATCATCAGATTGATCCCGACGGGCCAACTCTACTCCTCTCCAAGGTCGGAGAGGAAGCGAAGGAGAAGGAAGCTTCTCCACGCAAAAAGAAGAGTTCACGAACGAAGAACTGAGGAACGATGACCACGTCGACTAGCAGCATTTCGTCTCTGAAGGAACGATCGCGTCACTATGCCACTCAGGCGGAGCGGCGTTCATTCATCGACTGGATCTCCGATCCCAATAGCTGGTTTTCGATTGTGAGCTTTCTCGGGCCGCTTCTTCTTTACATGTTCACGCTCGCTCCGACCGTGACGCTCGAGGACTCGGGTGAATTCATCACGGCTGCCTACAACCTTGGCATTCCGCACCCCCCCGGTTACCCTCTCTGGTGCATTCTCGCCCATCTATTCACTTGGATACCGGTGGGGAATATCGCGGAGCGAGTCCATCTCTTTTCCGCCGTGTCCGCCGCAGGAACATGCCTCGTCACGTACTTAATCTGCCATCGATTGACGGGGGACCGCTGGGCCTCGTTGATCGGCGCCTGGGCCTTGGGTGTATCACGTTACTTCTGGTCACAAGCGGTGATCGCGGAAGTCTACACGCTCAACGCTCTCATGATCGCTCTTGCCGTCTGGTCGATTCTTGAGTGGAAAGCGACAAAAAGAATTGGGTGGATTTACAATCTAGCTCTCATGGTCGGTTTAGGGGCAGCCAATCACTTTCTGGTATTGCTGTTCACGCCGATCTATGCCGTGTGGGTTCTTGTTCCCGATTGGCGACAGATACTTCGGCCTCGTGTACTTCTGATTGCCACCAGTTTCTTGGTTCTCGGACTTTCCCTTTACCTCTATCTTCCCGTTCGAGCCTATGCGCATCCGGTTCCAAACATGATGGGAACAGGTACTCTCGAGGAAATCAGAGATCACGTTCTTCGGACCGCTTATAGCACGGGCAAAGAGACCATCCGTCAAGGTGGCGATTTAAGCGATGGACTAAAGCATTCCGCCTCGGCGTTCCGCCGACATCTTGAGGCATTCACTCCGTTTATCTTGCTCTTCGTCGCTCTGGGGATGATTCAACTCTTTCGTTCCAATCGGGGGTACTTGGCGGCAAGCATTGCGATTTGGCTTTTCAACGATGTCCTAACCAACGTACTGCTGAAGGAGCGATTCAACACGTCATGGGACTTCGTGCACCGGGTCTATTACATTCCGGCGGACGTCATTTGGGCGACATGGATTGCCGCTGGTGTCGCGCTCCTCTTTCAGTTCTTCAGCGAACCCTCTCGCAATATCATTCGTATCGCGGCGATTGCTGGAATCGTTGGCATCGGCATCTCAAATCTCAACTTCTGCAATCGGCGTAACGAAGTCTTCGCCGAGCAATTGGGACAGGATATCCTTCGTGGACTTCCGAAGAACTCACGCATTCTTCCCAATGACGACCTGGTGTACGTGATCCTTTATCTCACAAAAGTCGCCGGGGTGCGACCGGACGTGCAAATCGGAGGACCTCACTTTGGTTTCAAGCCAACCAAAGAAGATGGTTTTCTTTACTCGTTCACGCCCGTGACTCCCGCGTGGCGGGAGTATCTCGAAGACTTGGCAAATGCCGGTTGGCGACCTGCCGGACTCATGTATCAGTTAACGCCGACGAAAGCCATTATCGAGCGGTATGAACAGTTCAAACCAATTGATCCCCCGCCAACGGTCCCAGGACCAATGGTTGATCCAAATGACGTCATGGACCGCTTCGCTCGCGCCATAGTCGCGAATTACTATGCACGCTTGGGGGCGAAGGAATTCGTGACCGGGAACAAAGAGGGGGCGGAAAAGGCATGGGATATCGCGGAATCGATCGCCGATAAACCGTATCCTTGCTATCAACTCGCGACAATTTACCGCGATCTCAAAGTTAGGACCGATCGTATCGAGCCACTTCTGCGAAAAGCCCTCGAACTGCACGAGCAATTTTTCGATCCGGCAGCCGAACGTTTTGCTCCTGTTTCCAAGGAGGAAATCGAGCAATTCCTCGGACAGATCGCACCCAATACTCCCGCCAAATAGAATGAACGATGCTGGCAAAGCACGTGTCGTGAACTTGTAAGTTCTTGATGCCGTCCCATTTATTTCACTGACCTTAAGCCGAACGATCGGCGAGGGTGTGCATGCGTCTCGTTCATGATTTCGATGTCATCGTAGTCGGGGCCGGTCACGCCGGTGTGGAGGCGGCATTGGCATCCGCCCGGCTTGGCGCAAAAACCGTCTTATTGACGATGAACTGCGATACGGTCGCACAGATGAGCTGCAATCCAGCCATTGGCGGTGTGGCAAAGGGACAGATCGTCCGAGAAATCGATGCGCTCGGCGGCGAGATGGGGCGCATTATCGATCAGACCGCCATTCAGTTCCGACTGCTCAACCGTCGCAAGGGACCCGCGATGCACAGTCCACGCGCCCAGGCGGACAAAAAGGCTTACCAGTTCGAGATGAAGCGGGTCGTCGAGGAACAAGAGAACCTCACGCTTCGACAAGAATCGATTGAAGATCTCGTCATTGAGGAGAGCCGAATCGTCGGAGTCCTCACGCGCGGTGATACGCTGTACCGCAGCCGGGCGGTCATCTTGACGACTGGAACATTCTTGCAAGCTCTCATGCACACGGGGGAAGCAAAGACATCGGGCGGACGAGCGGGCGAAGCGGCAATCAGTGGTTTATCCGCGAGCCTTCGCAGTGCCGGAATTGAACTCGCTCGCTTCAAGACGGGAACACCCCCGCGTCTCAATGGACGAACCATCGACTACAGCAAGCTTGAAGCGCAACCCGGCGACGACGAACCCTCTCCGTTTTCATTCTCTACGGGGCGAATCACACGCGAGCAACTTCCCTGTTGGATCACGTACACCAATCACGAAGTGCACGAAATCATCCGCGCGAATCTGCACCGCGCGCCGATGTATAGCGGACAGATCGAAAGCCGAGGGCCAAGGTATTGTCCTTCGATCGAAGACAAGGTCGTTCGTTTTGCTGAGAAGGATCGGCATCAGATCTTCCTTGAACCCGAAGGATGGCGAACGCACGAAATCTATGTGAACGGTGTCTCGACCAGCTTGCCGAAAGACGTGCAGCATGAAGTACTGAAGCGAATTCCAGGGCTTGAGAATGCCGAAATCATGCGCTACGGATATGCCGTCGAATATGACTACGCCCCACCGACGCAGCTTCATCTCAGTCTTGAATCGAAGAAAGTGTCGGGCCTTTATTTTGCCGGTCAAATCAATGGAACGACGGGCTACGAGGAAGCCGCCGCCCAGGGACTCATCGCCGGGATCAATGCCGCACTCAAGCTCCGAGGGTCCGAACCGTTCATCATTTCTCGTGATCAGGCATATATCGGTGTTCTGATCGATGACCTCGTGACGCGCGGCGTCGACGAGCCATACCGCATGTTCACTTCGCGTGCCGAGTTTCGGATCATGCTTCGTCACGACAACGCGGACAGACGGTTAACTCCTCTGGCTCGCGAGATCGGGCTTGTTCGGGATGAAGATTGGGATCGGCTTCAGCAAAAGGAAAAGGGGATCGCGGAACTCGTGGAAACGTTGAAGTCTAAACGCCACGAAGGAATCACGCTGGAGAAACTAATCAGTCGGCCGCAGATGAGTTGGGAGAATCTTTGTGAAATCGCGCCCGAACTTCGCGCCTATGAATCGCTTCCAGGAGTCGTCGAACAAACAGTGACGGAAACAAAGTACGCGGGCTACGCAAAGAAGCAGGTTGATCAGGCCGAGCGTTTCAAGCGGCTTGAGTTGAAGAAGATTCCCACAAGTTTTGATTACCGCCATGCCATTCAGCTCCGCTTCGAAGCTCGCGAAAAACTAAGTCTCGTTCGACCCGCCAATTTGGGACAGGCAAGTCGGATTAGTGGGATCACCCCGGCAGACTTGGCGACTGTGTTGATGTACTTGGAATCGGGGGTTCACGGCAAATCAGAGGATGCGAGTTCTTAGAAAAATGGCGACTCTTTCAGGGGACCGCGATAACTGCATACGAATTCGTCATTTACGCGATCCATTCACGACTACGTTGCGTTGACACGTTTTGGGTCGGGGGTATAATCCTCGCGGCTAGCAAAGCTGGTGAGAGTTGTCTGACTGGGCAAAAATGGTCGGTCAGGCAAGCTAATCAGGCGTGGGTGTCAGGCGGTGAACGTTCCGCTAGCCGATCGTTCGAGGTGAACCGCCAAGCGGACAGGCGAGGATTGTGAATAACTTTCTCCGCCGGTTTCTTTGGGCCCACAAGGACAAGGAAAGTCGACAGGTCTCAGCGATCCTGGCGTAAGGAAACGCACCGAGATCTCACAGCATAGCGGGCAACCCATCCGGGTTGATAGGTGCCATGTCGCTCCGATCCAAAACGGTTTTTACGACCGGCGAGGCCGCGCGCATCTGCAAGGTCAGCCAGCAAACCATCATCCGGTGTTTCGATTCCGGACAGCTCAAGGGCTTTCGAGTCCCTGGTTCGAAGTTTCGCCGCATTCCGCGGGAAACACTCCATAAGTTTATGAAAGATAACGGCATTCCGACCGATTCGCTTGACAGCGGACAGAGGGAGGTGTTGCTCGTCGACGATGATTTGGATCTCGTCGAAGTGGTGAAGGCGGGTCTTGAAGAAGACGGCCGCTTCACCGTGCGTGTAGCCAACAACGGCTTCGACGCGGGCATGATGATCAAGGAATACCGTCCGGACATCATCGTCCTGGACGTGATGCTCCCCGATATCAACGGTCGCGAAGTCTGTCTTAAGGTTCGCAGCGACAACTCGCTTGAGGATGTCAAAATCCTCTGCATCAGCGGTATGGTCGAGGCGGACAAGATTGACGAACTCCGGGCAGCCGGCGCGGACGACTTCCTCCAGAAGCCGTTCGAAGTGGAAGATCTCGTCGACCACATGTGCCGACTGATGGAAATGGAAGCGGTTCGGTCGCCGGCTTAACGCCTCTGGCCGGTTCCGGCTTCTTTCCTTCCCGCCGTCCTTGTCGATTTTCTGACGGTCGGACATCCGTGGCGCTATTGCCACAAATGTCCGGCCGTGTGTATTTAAGGACCGCGCGGCCGAAGTCTATCACGACGATCAGAGGTCTCCTAACGTGCTCGCTCCCATCGAGCCTCATCGCCTGCTTCCGCAAACTACCTCTTTTGCCACCTCTCCGGGGGTCGCGGAGGAACTGGATCGTTTTGCGGATACCGAAGGAGCGGAACTCGTCGCGGGCCACGGTTGGCTGAAAATCGCCCGGACATGTCCCCCATTAGCACGTATCCTCGTCTCCATCGCTCAGACTTCGTGCTCGGCTTCCACGAAACCGATCGATCGTCTCCGTCATTTCTGTCGACGACCTGATTGGGTTTCATTCGCGGATAAGCTGAGTGAAGTCCACGAAGATTTCGTTCCGTTGCCGGATGTCGCCGCCATTGCGCACTTAGCGCGTGTTGTTGCGCACGAAACAGGCTGGTCGACCGCTGAACACGCCTTCTGGCACAGTTTGACAGAGACTGCTCGAATTCCCCAATGCCGGCACACCGTCGAACTCGCATGGCTCGAAGGTTATGAAAAATGTCGTGTGGTCGCTCGGTGGGCGCTCGATGCAATCGCTTCGGATGGTCCCCGCCCTGAAACAGGGGGTATTCTCTCTCCGCACGAGGCTGTCCGCGCGATCGATTCCATCAGCGATGAGCTCGATCCCGATTCCCTTTTCGCCGAGGTCCATCCTGCTCGAGAGTTAAATCCCCAAGGTCTCGACGTGGCGACCGCCCGGCGACTTGCCGCCCTCGCGCGATTGGCCGGTTACCGGCAGGAGTCGCGCTGGCACGATCATTTATTTAACGTCATCTCCGCGCATGATTCAGAAAAGGCCCTCAATGCCTCGCGCACTCTGTTGGATGCTTGGCTAGGTGATTGCTGGGGGATATGGATCGCGACTCCGACCAGAGGGGGGCTCGCTCGCTGGATCGTACCGAATGAAATGCATGTGGAGACTGGCTTCGCGGGTTCGCGCGAACGTCTGGAGGCCAATGCACTTCCGTCTTGCTATCGTTCGTCACGCGATCTGGTCACATCCGAACAAAAGGTCGTCGGTCGGCTCTATTCCGAGCGTCCAATGGAGGGAACGCTGTACGAGCGTTGGATTAGCCGATTCGCGGCCGCAATCGGGACGTTCCAAGAACGTCAGCTCGCGAAGCAGGCAGAGGAAATCCAAGCGGCTGCGCAAGAGATGGTAAAGAAGGCCCGCGAAGCCGACACGGTCAAGTTTCGTCGAGAAGTCGGGGAATTCTCCGCCGGTGCGGGGCATGAAATTAACAATCCTCTTGGAGCGATTTCCGGCCACGCCACACGACTTTTGAAAGCAGAGGCTGACCCCGATCGCCGGCACGCACTCGTTCAGATCAATAACCAGGTCGATCGCATTCGCCGAATGATCAAAGATTTGCAGCTCATCGGCGGAAACATCCCGGTGGCTCGGTCGACGATACCCGTTTCCACCGTATTGGACGCAGCGGCGCAGCAGGCCGAGAAAAGGCTGTCGAAGGGACGCCGGATTTTTCAGTCATGCGATCCCAACTGGCAAATTGAAGGTGATTTGAATCTACTGGCTCGCATGATTTGCGAGATTGTCGTCAATGGTGCTGAAGCGGCAGGTCCCTCGGGTCAAGTCCGCGTCTGGGCCGAGCCAGCGCGAGATCAAGCTTCTGCCATCGACATCGTCGTTGCCGATACCGGTCCCGGAATTTCGTCGCACGCGAGAGAACGCGCATTCATTCCATTCTTTTCAGGCCGCGAGGCAGGTCGTGGGTTGGGGATGGGCCTTCCGGTGGCGGATCGCATTGCCTTCGAACATGGGGGCGAAATCATCATCGGTTATGGAAAGCCGACCACGATTCGCGTTCACCTTCCCTCAGAACTTCGCAAGGCTTCCTGAGTCAATACCCCGGTCTCGTCCTCCTCTTTTTCTCTTCCCCTGATCGAAGCAACATGTTTCATTCGTTCAGGCGATGGAAGGTCACTTCCCGCGGAAGCTCTATAGTAACGGTCACGACCCGGAATTGCCGCGTCCTGAGTCGGTATTGGTGGGACGCCATCGTCTAGTGTTGTACTCGAAACGACGGGGCATGCATGTCTGCAGAAGATGATACTTCGAACTCCATTACGCTGAAGCTTCGGGTCTGGCGACTTCTCATGCCTCTACCGATGGGGCGCCGACTCCTTCCGTGGATTGTCGAATACACGGTTTATTGCATCGTCGTGGCACTCATCGTGGACCGGTACTCCGTGGAGGCCCAGCATTGGGGGGCCGAAACCGCGGCTTTGAACGGCGTTGTACTTGGTGTCTTGTTCGTGTTTCGAAACAATGCGGCTTACGACCGATGGTGGGAGGGTCGGAAACTTTGGGGGCAACTCGTCAATGACAGTCGCAATCTGGCTCTGCGAACTCGTTCCTACGTGCAAGCGAGCGAGCCGGAACTTGCCGCGTTCGGAAGGTTAATCAGTTCGTTTGCAGACTCGCTTCGAATGCATCTGCGCGACACCGTCAAACTGCAAGAGGTCTCGGGTTATGAAAACTCGCAAGAACACCCGCCGCACGTGCCCCTCTATTTCTCCGAGCAGATTCAGATGCAGATCGCGGATTGGCATCGTGAAAAAAAGATCGATGGATATCAGCTCATCACTCTCGATACCGTCGCTCGCGGATTCATGGATGTTTGCGGAGCATGTGAACGAATTCGCAGCACGCCGTTACCTCTCTCGTATCGAGCGATTCTCCGTCACGGAATCGGCCTCTATCTCATTACCACGCCATGGGTGATCGTGCAGGAGTTAGAGTTCTGGTGCATTCCCGTGATGGTGGCATTCTGCTACTTCATCCTTGGAGTGGAACTAATTGCCGAGGAAGTCGAGGACCCATTCGGCGAAGGTCCGGACGATCTCGATCTGGCGAAATACTCTCAGAACATTCGCAAGAGCATATTACAGTCACTTGGGGACTGATCGATTTCGTGCGGGATGACAATCCTGGATGCGGGTCGAACTATCGTGGGTAAAGTTCGAATAGACCGGCCGCTCCCTGACCTCCACCAATGCACATGGTGACGACCCCGTACTGAACTTGTCGCCGCTGCATTTCATTCGCCAATGCGCCGACCATCCTTGAGCCGGTCATTCCGAAGGGGTGCCCGATCGAGATGGAGCCCCCGTTGACATTGAGTTTATCCGGATCAATTTCCAAACAGTCACGGCAATAGACGACTTGGACCGCAAATGCCTCGTTCAATTCCCACAAACCAATATCTCGCACGGACAATCCGTGGTGAGAGAGCAGCTTCGGGATCGCAAAGACCGGCCCGATTCCCATTTCCTCTGGGTCGCACCCCGCGACCGCGAATCCTCGGAAGAAAACTTTCGGTCGAAGCTCCATCGCTTCGGCGTAACGCCGCGAGCAAATGAGCGTCGCCGACGCACCGTCTGAAAGCTGCGACGAATTTCCCGCCGTTACCGATCCCTCGCCGGTCGTGCGATCGAATACCGGAGGAAGTGCTGATAGTCCCTGAAGTGTGGTGTCGGGCCTGTTGCATTCATCTTGATCGCAAATGACCTTCCGCTGTTCGATCACCTCTCCCGTCGACTTGTCGAAGATGTTTTGAACGACATGCATCGGGACGATTTCCTCCGCCAAGTAGCCGAGGCTTTGAGCCCGCGCGGTTCGTTGTTGGCTGAGGAGTGAATAGTCGTCCTGTGACTGCCGGCTGATCTTGTATCGCTTCGCGACGACTTCTGCCGTGTCACCCATGGTCATATAAGCGCCGGGATAATGCTCCTCGATCCAAGGATTTGAATCGCGACGGGCGTTTCCCAGCCCGGTGATGCTTTCCACGCCTCCGGCAACGACGACGTTTGATCCCTCGAGAATGATCTGATGAGCCCCGTATGCGATCGCCTGTAATCCCGACGAACAGAATCGATTGACGGTGACGCCCGGAACGGAAGTGGGAAAGCCGGCGCGTAGCGATGCAATACGCGCGATGTTCCGACCTTGAGCACCTTCCGGATAGCCGCATCCGAGTATCACGTCGTTTACATCGGCGGGCCTGATCGACGGATGGCGATCGAGCAGATGCTTCATGCAATGAGCTGCCATGTCATCTGGACGCGTATTGTTAAGCGTGCCTCGATGAGCTTTTGCCAACCCTGTTCGAATGCTGTCGACAATCACTGCTTCGTTCATGGTTGATTCTCCTTCGTTCAAGTTCATTCTCTCTTAAACTTAGATCGGCGGCAATTGTGACAAGAGGGGCGAAATGAACGAAGAATCGGCGAACAGAATGGTTTCGCTATGATGACATCTCTCCAAGGGATGGCATGTCGGCAAAACGAAGTCTGAACAAGAGCTGGGATGAATCAAGCCACGATTCCAAAAGTCGAAGAAATTCGAGATGTCATTGATCTGACTGAAGCGGCCGTCATCCTTCCGATCAGACATCATAGTCCCGCATGCGCCTTTCACGTCCGAAAAGTCATTGAGGAAATCAAGCCGGATGTCGTCGCGATCGAAGGACCCAGCGATGCCAATCATCTGATCAACGAATTAACGGATATGGAGACGATTCCTCCCGTGGCGATCTACGGAAGTTTGCGGTCAGAAGAGGGAGAAGGGCGAGCCCACTTTTATCCGTTCTGCGAGTATTCTCCGGAACTTGTCGGATTGCTGACGGCGAAAAAGATCGAGGCTTCGAGTTGCTTCATCGATCTTCCATCGTGGTGGATGGGATCGCTGGACACTCATGCTCCGCAAAAGGTCAACATGTACTCCGATGGTGGGCTTCGGCATGACAAATACATCAGCGAACTTTGTCAAAGAGCTGGTTGCCGCGATTTTGATGAGCTTTGGGATGTACTCTTCGAATCGCCGGGATTTACTCAATCAAGCGAGCAATTCTTTACATCGCTGGCGACATATTGCCTTTCTGTCCGCCATCACTTCTCTCAAGAACGCGAAGAGAATGAAATGCTCACCCTTCGCGATGCTCACATGGCCGCACGCATACGAGACTATCTCTCCCAGGGCAAACGAGTCGTAGCCATCGTTGGAGGAAGGCACCGTGACGGCATTCGAAGAAATCTATTGGAAAAGACCCCAGAACCGAAAACACCCAAGCCTCCCAAGGAAAAGCTGCGGGGCATTTATCTCACCCGTTATGGCTACGCGGAGCTCGACTCCTGGAGCGGGTATCAATCCGGCATGCCGGCTCCCTCGTTTTATGCCGACGTTTGGAAATTCCGGTCCGACGAACTTCTTGCAGCGGAATCAAACTCAACCGAAGTGACGTCGCGAAAGCGGACCCGTCAACGAAAGGTTGACCTCGACCAGTCCGAGACTCCTCATCATTTGGGACAAGTCAGGCTTCTCGAACGAGCGAGCCGCTACTGCCGGATGAAAGGTTTTAGCGTCAGTACATCCGACATGATGGCGGCGGCAGCCTCGCTGGAAGGGATTCGCCGTCTCCGCCGACATCCGTACCCGACACTTGCCGATTTGCGCGATGCCATCCGATCGACTTGGCTGAAAGGACATGAGGACAGTGGAGATTCGTCTCTCATGTCCGCGGTCGAAAAGGCTCTCGTGGGGAGCAAGGTTGGGCGTGTCACCTCGCGCGCGAGTCATATCCCCATCATTGAGGACTTCTATCGGCAGGTATCAGAGTTTCGTTGGTTGAATATCGCAGATCGAGTGAAGGCCGCCGCGCGACGTGAGGTGAATCTCGACATCTATCGATCCGGCGGACATCGTCAGCGGAGTGCATTTCTTCATCGACTCGTCGAATTGGGTTGCCCCTATGCGAAGTTCGAGTCAGGACCGGACTTCGTGAATGGGGAAGATCTCAAGCGAGTTCGAGAGACTTGGGTTCTTCGCTGGAAGCCGAGCGTGGAAGCATCTCTCGTCGAAGCGGCAGTGCATGGATTCAGTGTTGAAGAGGCGGCGGCGAATCATCTGACGCGGCGTGCTGCTGCTGATCTTCACAAGGGATCGTCCGTCGCGGTCGAGCATCTGACCTCGGCCATGGTGATGGATTTTGCATCGTTAACGGACGACTTCATCGATGCGACTCGCCGTGCGATTTCTCGGGAAGGAGTGTTTTCCGAAGCGGCTCAGGCGATGGCGGGATTGGTGCAACTGGTGCATTACCGAATGCTGCTCGGCGCATTTCGGCATGCTGAAATTGTTGATCTTATTCCGGCGGCTTATCAACGCGCGGTCTGGCTGATCGAGACGCTTCCCGGACTTCCACTCGTGGCCGCCCCCAGTTCCTCTGGTATGATTGCCCCGTCGCCGGTCGATCAAGCCGTTAACGGCTTAATCCTTCTTCGACACGCGGCCATCGTTCGAGAAAAGGAAGGGATTGATCCTGAACTACTCTTTGATGCGATCGAACGGGTCCGTCCCATGTTTGGGTCCCATCCATCACTTGAGGGAGCGACGCTCGGGATTCTTTCGCAAGCGGGTCGATCCCATCACGAGGATCTCGCGCGGGCACTCGACAACGTTCTTTCAAACACGGTGAGTGGTTCCGATCTCCCTCTCGGAGAATTTCTGCGAGGACTGTTTTCTGTACGGCGTCACGCCATCACCGAAGAGGAAGGTTTCTTCGAAGCGATCCATCAATGCCTCACGAGCTTGGAAGAAGAACGATTCTTGCGAGTGCTTCCCTCACTTCGGCTTGCATTCACTCTGTTCACTCCGCGAGAGATTCGTCGAATTGTCGAACTTGTGGAGCAGAGTTATCGGCCCAAAGAATCTCTTGCTGTGGTCACGGAGCAGCCTTCAAAACTCGCGGGCGAAGTGAATGAGACTGTACGCCGCACGCTCGAACAATGGGGTTGGAATCGGCGCGCACCGACTTAGGCGGCTATTCGCCTGTTACAATCCAAGATCGGATGAGTGAGCCGAGCATCAGCCCATTCTGTCCTACTGTAGAATTGAAAGACTCCGTGGAGCCTGAGCTTGATTCGTTCCCTCGGGCTGACGTTTGACGGCATAGAAGAGCCAACCGATCATCATTTCATCCCAAGTCTGTTCACCGAATCCCACCTTCCGATTGGGATCGGGATTGCTCGGGTTGTTGACAGAATTGTCAAAGTACGCCGTGCAGGCGAGTTTCGTCCCCTTCTTCATGACGAGAGGGGTTTCGTATTGGTAGCCCAGCTGCCAGTTGAAGTCGAACTTCGGGCAGTTCATGATCGTTTCCCGCTTACCATCGGGATAAACGGCTTCGTACACAAACGCTTTACCACGTTTATGCATGTGCGGGTTCACTCCCAAGAGAAGAGAATCCTCTGGGAAGGTGAATAGCGCGGGGACACGATAGTTGTCATCGTTCGGTGGAATTTTAAAGAAGAGGTTGATCGCCATTCCTGGCTTCACTTCCCACTTGATCTTGCTGGGATCGTTGCAAAGCTTGACGCCGAAATAGCTCCGGTCCTCTTGCGGCCTGCCGTTAGCCGTGTAATGCATCTGCATGACGAATTTCGATCCCTTGGGTACGAGAAGGGCCATCGAATCGTCCGCGCCGACCGTGGGCTTCATACCAGGGGCATAAGCGGAAATGAGTTCGCCGGGTAATCCTTCCGGATACCACCGTCCTGGGCGTTTCACGAATATGAGAATGTGATGCACGACGGAACGGTTGCCCGGTCTTGCTTCCGATCCGTAGATCCAGGTGTCTTCCTTGAAGCCTGGATCGACTTCGTAGTAAACGTAATCGATGTCCCCAGAGGCTGGAACTTGATACGGCTTGTCCGACATGTAGTAGACGATATCCGGCTTTTCACGCATGAGCCAACCGTCAGTGAACTCAGGAACGTCCCCTGCGGACTTTGATTCGTCGCCGTCGGGACAGCCATTTTTCACCCATGCATCGATTGCATGAATTTCGTCATCCGTGAGTCGAGGATCATGAAGGAATTTGCCAAACTTTGGATCGGCGAACCAAGGAGGCATTCGTCGCTGCGATACGACTTCCGCAATCGTCTCTCCCCACGGGGCAACCTCTTCATAATTGGAAAGAGGCATTGGGCCAATCTCGCCTGATCGGTGACATTCTAAACATCGCTGACCGATGATATGCCGGATGTGACTGGCATAGGTCACTCCGCCACTCGTCGTTTCTTTGTTCACTCGACCGATGAAGCAACCGAGAGCAGGCGTCGAATCGACCGAGACAGTCTTCTTCGCCAGGACTTCTTCAATCGCTTCGACGAGGTCATCCCGTGTTGGTTTCGAACGTTGAACTCCTGGTGCGAATTGGTCATCAATTCGTCCGTGATATCGAACGACTCGGTCTGAATCGATGATGAATGCTTCCGGAGTTCTCTTCGCGCCGAATTCGTCTGCAACCTTTGCGTTCGGATCTTTCAAAATCGGGAAGGGGATCAGGTATTCCTTCGCGAAGGTGTTGATATCCGCTAAGGAGTCTTGCGCGTTTGAATCGATGCCGATGAAGTTCACTCCCTTACTTTCATATTTCTTTGCAAGCTCCGCCAGACGGGGGGAGTAGGACTTCACCATCGGACATTCCGTTCCGACGAAGAGCACCACCAGGACCTTTCCGTTCGTCAATTCGCTGAGCGAGAACTCCGTTCCTCGGTAATCGGTCAGTTGGAACGGGGCGACCTGCTTTGAAGCAGCGATCGATGGGCTCGCTGCGACGAACATCCAAAATCCCAAAATGATGGCCGACCGCATGTTCCGCGTCCTTTGCTCGGTATTTGCTATCAATGTTCTGGGCTTTAAGTCGAAATCTTTCACTGCGGGCGAGCATTTGATTTACGATGTAAATTTACGGAATAATAGCTAAGGCAGAACGCTACGTCAACGGCTATTCTGTCCGCTTCCATCATTTCATTGTTCCTTCACGGCGAAAAGGGGATCGATTGCCCAAAGAATTGACGGACGAGGAAATTCAAGTCTTCCGCGAGCGGCTGTGCGAGTCCTTCAAAAGACTTTTCGCGGAGAAAGGATATGCCGCCGTCACGATGCGCGCCATGGCCGAGGACATCGGTTGCAGCCCCATGACTCCGTATCGGTACTTCAAAGACAAGGACGAGATCTTTGCTGCCGCGCGGGCGGCCGGTTTTCGAAAGCTGTCGAAACTCATCACCGACGCCACGAAGGGCATTAACGAAGTCGTCGAGAAGACTCGATTGGCGAGCGTGACCTACATTAATTTCGCGCTCCGTGAACCGGAGCTCTATCGGCTGATGTACACGAATCTGCAACCCGATACGACGGCGTACCCCGAGCTCGAGGAAGAAGTCGCGCGGGCTCGGCAAGTTCTCACCAATCTCGCAGAGGAAGTTCCACAAGTTCGGGACTCGCTCATGCGACCCGCAGCGGTGGCGCAGACCTTTTGGGCCGCGCTTCATGGAATCATTCAAATTCATCTTACCAACGGATTTGACGAATCGACGAGTTTCGATGAGATCGTCGCTATTCTCATGAGTTTGTTGACTGCGGGTGGTCGAGCGCTCTTCCACATACCCATGCCGGACGAGGAATCGACCTAAGGAGCGTGCGACGTGCCGGCGACTCGAGTAGTCATCTTCGAGAGAAAGCGACTCCTCGAAAGTCGATTGATCACTCTCTCCACTCAGTTGCCAATCGATGTTAAGCCGGTTCGAACGTTTGATGAATTCCAATCGGCTCTTCGGGAATCCCTTTTTCCCATCGCTCTGATCGAATCCGAGGGAGACGTTGACGAAGCGGTTCGACTCCTCCAGATGGGAATCGAATTCTCGGCTCAAAGCGTCGTAGTCGCTCGAAAACCTCTCTTGGAGGAATCACGCCTTTTGTTGCGCGCGGCGGGGGCGATGCTCGTCTTGGGAGAATTCCCAACGACTTCACAATGGTCGGTACTCATCAATCAGTTGGTCAGAGAATCACAGGATCGTTTTCGGGCCGGCGGGGGGAGTTGATCTCAAACTCTCGTTGAGTTGGCATGGAACGAACAAAAGAAAATCACGGGAGCGATTAACTCCCGTGATTCGCGTTTATTCATTGTCGAAGAGGAGCGACTTACGTCGAGCTCTTCTTATTGCGTCGCTTCATGCCGGCAAGAGCCGCGACTCCCATCACGCCGAACCATGCCGAGGCAGGGACCGGAACGTTTTGATTCGGACGGCAACCGCAGTGACCGCCATTGTTGTTATTGTTGTTCTGGAACTGGCCTTGCTGTTGACCCTGCTGCTGCTGTTGCTGCTGGCTCTGGTTTTGGCTTTGCGACTGGCTGACGGTAATCGTCGGGCCCGTCACATTGACGACCACTCCCTGAATCTGGCCTTGTCCCTGATTCCCACTCGCGTCGCCGCTTCCAGATCCATTGCCTGACCCGTTACCGCTGCCATTTCCGCTTCCGCCGCCTCGTCCGCCACCGCCACCACCGGCGATTCCGAACCCGCGACCAGGGGCTCCCTGTCCGTTACCGAATCCAAAACCACCGCCGAGTCCACCACCATAGCCACCACCAGGATAGCCCCAGGCTCGACCTGAGTATCCGACGGGCATCGCTGCCGCCACACCACCACCGACCACTGTGCCGGTTTCGGTGCTGAGCGATTCGGCCGTATCCGCGATGATGACCGGGGCCTTCTCGACAACGGGTCCGCAGACTTCGTTCGAGACCACCGAGCAATCATCGGCATACATGACGCCGCATCCGCTGGTGACAAGGGCAGGCTGATAGCAGGGATTGCCACAGGTGATCTGAAGGCTTTCGAATCCGCATGCGTGCGGACGACACCCAGTGGTCAATGCCAAGCAGAGCGAAAGCGTGAGACTCATCAAAACACTCCTCAAGGTGATCGAGGTTTTTGTAACCGATCTAGCTCTAGCAAACAATGGCGAGGCTGCGTTTCGGGAAAACGCGGGGCAAGTCGGCTCTTCCGAGAGCACGAGCTTGCTACTTGAGGGGTACGAGAAGAATACCAAACGGCATGAGTTGAATGCAATGATTCCTTGGAAAAATGCTGGCAAATCGCATCATGATAGTCTTCGAAGGCCTTTCCCGCTGCTTTCCAATCAATTCTGTAGAAAGATCAGCAGGAATTGTGTCTTTTTGAGGCGAATCAATGGATCGGCTTTGGGCCCCATGGCGATTACACTACGTCGAAGTTCCCAAGGACCGTCCACACGGGGATTTCATTGCCCGCGTGGACAATGAATCGAACGATCGAGAGAACCTGGTCGTCGATCGAACCAAGCACACGATCACGATTCTCAATCGCTTCCCGTACAACAACGGACATCTTCTCGTTTCGCCACGCCGGGCCGTGGCCGAGATCGATCACTTGAACGATGAAGAACTCCTCGACATTCAGCGCGAGATTCAGCGGATGGTCGCGGCGCTCCGGACCATCATGACTCCGCACGGATTCAATATCGGCCTCAACTTGGGACGAGCGGCCGGTGCAGGATTGCCGGAACACCTGCATTGGCACATTTGCCCGCGGTGGAATGGTGATCACAATTTCATGACCGTCATCAGCGACACCCGTGTCATCGTGCAGTCACTCGACGAGGTCTGGCTTCGTCTTCGTCGCGAGTTAGGGCTGAGCGACTCATGAGCTTTCATCGCCCTCTCACGCCGTCACTCGCGAACGCCCGATTCTTCGAAGTGGAACGGCAGCTTCTAGCACCGTATGCGATGCACACCGAGAACTCTCTCGGTCGTCGTTACGGTGAGCGCGATCATGAATACCGTCCTGCCTACGTCCGAGACCGAGATCGCATCATCCACTCAGCCGCTTTTCGACGAATGGCCTACAAGACACAGGTTTTCGTCGAGCAGCCAAACGATCACCATCGGACGCGGTTGACGCATACCCTCGAAGTCGTTCAGATCGCCCGGACGGCATCGCGAATCTTGAAGCTAAACGAGGATCTCACGGAAGCAGTGGCACTCGCACATGATTTGGGCCATCCGCCCTTTGGGCATGCCGGGGAGCGTATACTTGCCGAATTAACTGAATCGGTGGGAGGTTTTGAGCACAACCGCCAGGGACTTCGACTGGTGGAGCAACTCGAATCGCGTTACCCCAATTTCCCTGGGCTCAATCTGACCTACGAAGTGCTCGAATCGATGGCGCTCCATTCAAAGCGTCCCGATACCCCGGAGGTTCAGCCGTATCAACCGCATCGTCGTATGCTTGCGGAGTGTCAGGTCGTCGATCTTGCCGATAGTATTGCCTACAGCACCCATGATATTGATGATGCCGTGCGGCATGGCTTACTCACTTTCGAAGAGCTCAAGGAAGTCGAGCTTTGGCGCTGGGCGGAGGAGCGGGCGAAGGAATCGTACGGAAACGATCTCGAGGGAAAGCAACTTACGCGTGGCGTCATTCGTTCGTTAATCGATGCCCAAGTGGGTGGGATGATCGCGGAGAGCGCCCGTCGTTTGGAAGGAATTAAGAGCACAGAGGAGGTGCGTCACGCCTCCCTGAATTTGGTGGACTTACCGCATGAGATTTCACGATTGAAAGGACAACTCCAAACCTTTCTCTTTCAGCGGGTTTATCGTCATGAAGCAGTGACTCGCCGGACGAATGATGGCGAGAAGAAGATCCGCCGGTTGTTCGAAGCGTTTCTACAGGATCCGTCGAAGTTGCCTGAGAAGTATCGCCGCGACGATGCCGAGCCGATCGAGCGTCGAATCTGTGACTATATCGCCAGCATGACCGATCGCTTCGCGGCGAAACTTTATGACGAGATGTTCGTCTAACGTCTCGATGTTATCCTTTCGGATAGGGTGATGTGCATGCGTGGTTGGACGATGCCTTCTCGAATAAACTCTCGAATAAACGGATTGATGCGATGAGTGAAGCGAAATCAACATCGGATCAAGCCTTGCAACAGGCGAGGTTTGAGGAGCAATATCGAGACTTGGCGAGCTTGGCGGGTGGTCTCGCGCACGAGATAAAGAATCCGCTGAGCACGATTCGAATGAACGTTCAGCTTTTGGCAGAAGACCTTGCCGATCCGCAGACACAAGAGCAACGGAGAGCTCTTCGAAAGATCGACGTCGTCCAACGAGAGTGTGATCGGCTGAGTGAGATTCTCGACGACTTCCTTCGCTTCGCTCGGATTACCGAACTGAATCTGGCGCCGGTGGACGTGAATGGAATCGTGGAGGACATCATTGAATTCAGCCGACCGCGCATTGAAGCGGCAGGAATACTTTTGAGAGAGGATCTGCCTCCGAATCTGCCGAAAGTCCGCCTCGATGCAGACCTATTCCGTCAAGCGATGCTCAATCTTTTGCTCAATGCCGAGTCGGTGATGAAGAGCGGGGGGGAGCTGATCGTGCAGACTCGGAAGTCCGGAAGCGACGTCGCTATCGACGTGATTGATACGGGGCCAGGAATGACTGCGGAGTTGAAAGAGAAGATCTTTAAGCCCTTCTTTTCGACACGGCCCGGAGGAACCGGGCTGGGTCTGCCAACGACGAAGAGAATTGTCGAGGCTCACGGCGGGCAAATCACGGTCGATAGTGAACCGGGAAAGGGAACCGCGTTCCATATCGCGATTCCCTACGCAAAGGAAGAAGCAACCGAAGGAAGTTGAAGTTCTGGCGAAGGGGGCGTTCTCATCTTGCCAATCGCTCGCTGCATGCGACGCTTGAAGACAAGTTCAGTACGCTCGCGGTTAGATCCCCATACGATTTTCCTGGGGACTCGAAGTGTTCGAGTTGCCAGGAAAAATAATCCGCCAGTGTGAAGTCGAAAGAGGATTCGTCATGGGACTGAACTGGGGGGACGTCGAGGAAATCGGAATACAGCTTTACGAGAAGTATCCCGATTTGAAACCACTCACCGTTCGCTTCACCGATTTATTGCGTTGGATCTGTGAACTCGATGAGTTCGAAGGTGACCCAAATACCTCGAATGAAAAGAAGCTCGAAGCCGTTCAGATGGCGTGGTACGAGGAGTGGAAGGCGGACCACGAGGATGACGAAGACCTTTGACCGTGTGACGAACTTCGAGTAACCATGATCAAAATTGTAGTGCAGCCGATGTAAACTGAGTCGTCCCGATCCAGCGTTGTTCCGGCGAATCATCATGCTGGGTCGGGACGAGCCAGCCTACGCGACCCGACTTTGTCTACATCCTTGAGTGTGACTGAACGATCTCTTCCGTTGTTAGTCTGCGAATTCTCTAGGGAAGACGAGGAACGAGTGAACGTCGATTTCGAAACTCAAAGGCTATACGTAACGGCTTGCTGGGCGATCAAGCAAGCAGGGCAGTTGACATGGGACTATTTCACGCGCGGCGTTGAGATCGAGCTCAAGTCGGATGAGACCCCCGTCACGGTGGCCGACAAAGAGTGCGAGTCGCACCTTCGCGCGGCTCTCAGCAAAGAGTTTCCCGGTGATGGATTCGTCGGTGAGGAGCATGGCGTTGAACCGACCTCGACCGGCTTTCGTTGGATCATCGATCCGATTGATGCGACCGCCAACTTCATTCGGGGCATTCCCATCTACGCGACCCTCCTTGGATTGGAATACGAGGGAAAACTCGTCGCGGGGCTTTGTTATGTCCCCGCCACCCGCACTCTCTATCACGCGATGAGCGGCAGGGGAGCCTTCAAGGATGATAAGCGGATTCACGTTTCCAACGTCAGTCGGCTCGAAGACGCTCAACTCTGTTATGCTGAGCTCAAGATGTTCGACCGCACCGGCACTTCGGACTTCTTCACGAATATGACTCGATCGGTGAAGCGGTCGCGCGGCTTTGGCGATTACTGGCAGTTCCTACTCGTGGCGGAAGGGGCGGCGGACATCGTCCTGGAACCTATCGCCGCCCTCTGGGACCTCGCGGCGCTTCTGCCGATTGTCGAAGAAGCGGGGGGAATCTTTACCGATTTCGATGGAAACCGGACGGCAAATGGAGGCGCCGCCATCGCCGCCAATCCGACGCTTCACGCTTTGGTCATGGAGAAACGTCGACAGTTCAGCAAGTAATCTCCATTCGGGACCGAAGCAGAACGAATCGAAACCCATACAACAAACTTGAGTCTGGTCGCGAACCGCGACATTCGCCGATTTCAGAGGAAGAAGAGACCCATGGCAGAGATTCATCCTTTCCGGGCATGGCGCTACAACCTGAATAAGGTTCAATCGCTCGAGAACGTTATCGCACCGCCGTACGACGTCATCGATACATCTCTCAGCGATCAACTCCATCACAAGAGTCCGTTCAACGTCATTCGTCTCATTCTCGATCCGATCAAACCGACGGACGATGACAAGAACAACCGCTACACCCGTTCAGCACGCACGCTGAAAGATTGGCAGTCAGCGGGTGTCGTCCAGCAGGAAGAACGGCCCAGTATTTACGTCTACTACCAGACGTTCGACTGGGAAGGGAAGTCGTACACGCGCCGAGGTTTCATGAGTCGGGTTCGGCTTGAAAAGTTCGGCCAAGGAAAGATCTATCCTCACGAGCAGACGCTTTCGGGACCGAAGGCCGATCGTTTGAAGCTTTTCCATGCCACCGGAATGAACTTGAGCCAGATCTTCGGCCTGTTTCCGGACGAGAAAAACGACGTCGCCAGCCGGCTCGACAAGGTGATTGCCGGGAAGAAGCCGCTCGAAGCAATCGACCATCTCGGTGTCAAGCATCAGATTTGGGTGATCGACGACAATAAGGTGGTGGCCGAACTGCAAGGCATCCTGAACGACAAGCCGGTGTTCATCGCGGACGGCCATCATCGCTACGAGACCAGCATTCGTCATCTCGAAGAGCGACAGGCGGAGGGCAAAATCGCGGGCCCTGATGCCCCCGAGAACTTCACCCTCATGATGCTCGTCGGTATGAGCGATCCCGGCCTTCAGGTGATGCCGACACACCGCTTGGTCAATGGAGTAGGAAATCTCACGCAGCCGGAGCTCGCAGAAAAACTTACTCCTTATTTCGACGTCGAATTGGTGGGAGAGGGTGAAGCTGCCGGCGTGGAGACATGGAAGAAGATTCTCGCATCCGGAAAGCAGGAGGCACTCGGATTCTGCACGGTTGCCGACGGTAAATGGACGTTCGCGACTCTTCGCGAGAAGAACGCGATGAAGGAAGCCACTCCCGACAAGTCGGACACGTATCGATCGCTTGGGGTCAGCATTCTCCATCGGTTGGTGTTGGAAAAGGCATTGGCGCCGGCAGAAGCCCAATGTAAGTACGTCCATCTTACTCGCGAGGTTTACGACGCCGTCAAGGCGAAGGAATGCCAGCTTGGCTGCCTGGTGCAACCCGCTACAGTCGAGCACATCCGTCAGCTATCGGGGACATTCGAGACGATGCCCGCCAAGAGTACCTACTTCTATCCGAAGCTCGCGTCAGGAATCGTCTTCAATCCGATTCACAGCGGTGGTTAGGAATTCATCCAACTAAAAGCTTGAATCGCGAATGATGAAAGAGGAGTGACTTCGGAAAAGAAGTGACTCCTCTCTCTATTTGATCCCCTCTCCACCCATGCCAGCCTGTACGATACAAGAATGATCAGCCGCGTTACACGAGATCCGATCGACTACACTTCGCTTGTCGAAGAAGTACGGAACCACGCCAGCGGGGCAGTGGTTCTCTTTCTTGGCACCGTTCGGGAAATGAGTGAAGGACGGGAAGTATCGGGTCTGACGTACGAAGCCTATCCGGAGATGGCTGAGGCGAAACTCGCCGAGGTCATTCAGCAAGCGTCCGAGAAGTGGTCGCTGCAGCAGGTGGCGGTGGTTCATCGGTATGGTCCCCTCGCATTGGGTGACATCGCCGTCGCGGTGGTGACAGCCTCCGCTCATCGTGCGGAAAGCTTTGACGCGGCTCGGTGGATCATGGATACGATCAAAATGGTCGTTCCTATTTGGAAGAAAGAGCACTGGATCAACGGTCCACCCGCATGGGTCCATCCTTCGCCAGCCATTCGCCCGGATGAACAAGGTAAGTTGTCGGATCAAACTCCTTCGAAGTCGGGAGACGTTCGATGAAAGGAGAACTGATCGATCGGTTCGGCCGTCGGCACAATAACCTTCGCATCAGCGTGACGGATCGCTGCAATCTTCGGTGCACTTACTGCATGCCCGAGGATGTTTCCTTTCAGCCGCATTCACACTTGCTCAGCTTTGAAGAGATCACGCGATTCGCGCGGATCGCGAGTGACTGGGGGGTCGACAAACTTCGCCTCACCGGTGGAGAACCTCTCATGCGGCGAGAGGTTTACAAGCTCATCGAGATGCTGACCAAGGTCCCCGGCATCAAGGATGTCGGCTTCACCACGAACGGTCTGCTATTGCCTGAGCATGCCTCATCCTTGTTTGATGCGGGGCTCCGGCGGATCAATATCAGCCTCGATACGCTCGACCGAGAACAATTCCTGCAAGTCGCGAGACGTGACGAACTCGATCGAGTGCTCAAAGGAATCGAAGCAGCGAGGGTCGTGGGTTTCGAACGAATCAAAATCAATGCGGTGGCGATCAAAGGAGTCACGAATGTCGTCAGTCTGGCGACGTTCTGCCGCGAGTATGGTTACGAACTTCGGTTTATCGAGTTTATGCCGCTCGAGGCAGAGAATATCTGGTCGAGACAGGGAGTGTTGTCCGCGGACGAGATCTTGCAGCAGTTAGCTTCTGCCGGCATCCCCGCCGAACCGGTGCAGAAAGATGACCCCTCGGCACCGGCGGACGAATACCGGTACGTTGATGGGAAAGGTCGGCTAGGAATCATCGCCTCTGTGACAAAACCTTTTTGCGGTGATTGCAATCGCATTCGGATCACGGCGGACGGAAAGCTGCGCAACTGTCTCTTCTCGCTGGACGAGCTCGACATCAAGACGCCGCTACGAAATGGCGCGACGGACGATGTGATCGCGGAGCTTCTTAAGCAATCGGTGGCAGGGAAGTGGGAAGGGCACCAAATCAACACGGTCCACTTCATTCGCCCAACTCGGACGATGCACTCGATCGGTGGCTGATGCCAATCGGCGGTCCAAGAAACGACGCGAGGCCCCAGATTTGGAGCCTCGTCCGTGCTGAATCAAGTGCTCGCCTTATCGAGAACGGCTGCCCGCTTTCGTCTTGGCGTGCTTTCCATTCTTGGTGGCCGAAGCCTTGACGGGGGCTTTCGACACCGGTTTGCTGGCAGGCTTCGAAGAGTTATTCTTTGAGCCGGCCTTCGACTTCGCCAAAGCGACCTTCGCGAGTGCCGATTTTGCGAGAGCAGCCTTGCTCATCACCGCTTTCACCACCGACTTGACGACCGGCTTGCTGACGACTTTGGCCACGACGGTCTTTGCGACCGTGGTCTTTGCCGCCGGTTTGGCGGGGGCCTTCGCTGGTGCGGGAGCGGCCTTTGCCTGAACCGCTGGTGCGGCTGGCTTCGCGGGAGCACCACGGCGACGGACACGGCGAGAGGGTTCCTCTGCCTCGGCTTCTTCCTCTTCCGTTTCTCGCTCGCGTTCCTCTTGATCCTCGTACTCGTCCTCATCATTGAGGCCCGCCATCTCTCGTTCGTGGCGGTGTTCGAGCTCTTCGCGAAGCTCAGGATTGGTTTCGAGTTCACGCTGGCAAGTGACGCAAACCGTGGTGTACGGCAACGCGTTTAGTCGTTCAATCGGTATCTTCTTATCGCACACCTCGCAGTTGCCATAAACTCCCTCGCGGAGGCGAAGCATCGCTCGTTCGATGTTTGAAAGTTCGCGACTTTCATGCTCGGCGAGTTGGCTGGTCAATTCAGAGTTCATCGAGATCGCGGCGACGTCGAGTTCGTCGCCTGATCCGTTCCCCTGATCCAATCGAAGGGCACCGAGTTGCTCTTCGATGGTTCCAAGAAGCTCTTTTCGTCGCGAAACGAGGCGCGAGTGAAGCTTCAACAGTGCGTCTTTGCGTGCCATGCTGCACCACCACTCTCACGGGCTTACTGGGAGATTCGATCTTGTACCTGGTCTTCGATCAGAACGCATTCGGCTAGGAGGAGATCCGTCACCTCTTGCAGCCGAAGCCCAGGAACACTTTTCGTTACCTCAGGCCCGTCAATAACTTACCGTTTTGGGTCGCCCTCATGACGTAAAGGGTACGACACCCATGAGTACGAATTTAGGAGGGGAAAAAGTCGCCTCTTCAGAGATTTTTTCCACTTCCCTTTCAGTTCGAGCCGGACCAACCCCAACCGGTCCTCGCCTTGAAAGTCGGTGAAGTATAAGTTCCGAAAGTCAAAAGTTCGCTCGAAAGATTCCAAAACTGTTCCAAAGTGATCTTTTTAGGAGGGCTATGAGCGGAATCTTTTCTCTAAGTTATTAACAGTTGCACGTTTCCGAAGAGTCGTGCCGGTTAAGCCCTTTTTCATGTCCACTTTCCCTGGAATCTTGGGAGAGTCGTAAATCGTTAGTTGACTCGCGGAACTTCATGGCCGCACAAGCCAGGCCCCCATTCAATAGACCTGCCAGTCCATTCAAACGTTTCTGTTCTTTTGATCACTCATTCTGCGGGTCATGGGGAGGTTAGGCATGCCCAGTCTTAAAGGACGAACCCTTTTCATCACAGGGGCGAGCCGAGGTATCGGTCTTGCCATCGGGAAGCGTGCGGCACAGGACGGGGCAAACGTCGTCATTGCAGCGAAGACGACCGAGCCTCATCCCAAGCTTCCAGGCACCATCTTTTCCGCCGCGGAGGAGATTGAAAAGGCGGGTGGGAAAGCCCTCGCTCTTTCGGTCGATATTCGGGATGAGGATGCGGTGGCTGCAGGGATGAAGCAGGCCGCCGAGAAGTTCGGCGGTATCGATATCCTCGTCAACAACGCCAGCGCCATATTCCTGGCCCCGACTCCCAGCGTGCCGATGAAGCGTTATGACCTGATGCACCAGGTCAATGCCCGCGGGACCTTCGTATGCTCGCAGGCGGCGCTTCCCTATCTCATGAAAGGGACGAATCCGCACATCTTGAATATCTCGCCTCCACTCAACATGAAGGCGAAGTGGTTCAAAGATCACTGCGCGTACACGATGGCGAAGTACGGAATGAGCATGTGTGTTCTCGGAATGTCCGCAGAGTTCGAAGAGGTTGGCATCGGTGTGAACGCTCTCTGGCCTCGAACCTGCATCGACACGGCCGCACTCAATCTTCTAGGAGGAGATGCTCTTCGCCGTCAAAGCCGGACAGTGGAAATCATGGGAGATGCCGCTCACTACATCCTGACGGCACCCAGCAAAGAGTGCACGGGTAATTTCTTCATCGACGACGAGGTGTTGGCGAAGCATGGCGTGAAGGACTTCACCAAGTACGCCGTCGATCCCAGCCAGACGCTGCTGCCCGATTTCTTCTTGGACTGAAGTCATCCCCGATGCGAGCGGAGCCGGACAACTCCCGGCTCCGTTCGGTCGATGCTCTGGGCCCATGTCGTCCATCCGAGCCGGCCTGGTCCTCCCGAACTCCCCAGTCGCCAGTCAGGCACCTCTTCGGCGCGCAGTTTTAAATCGACATCAAACTCCATTCCAAAGGGGCTCGCTAGCCGCGCGAGTTCATTAAGCATTCCAAACGCGTGTTGATCCGGCAATAAACTCAGGAATCTCTCGATGGAGAGTGGACCGAGATGGATGCGATACGCTCCCATTCGATCGGGGACCCGCGAGCCGGCGATGAATGCCTGTGCGGTTCCCGTCCGTGAATTCGCCATTCCGAGAGAATTCAAATCAACGGGGGAGAGATAAGCCCACTGAAAGACGTTCTCTTCTACTTCGATCGGCGCGTTCTCCCCGAGATTCTCGCTGAAGTAGTGGATAAGGAGAGACTCCAGATTGCAGGGAGGACGCGTTCGCTGGCTTAAGAATCCTGCATACGCGAGGAGTCTATGGCGAATCGGGAAGATGTCGAGAGCGGCATGCTCCGCAAGAATCTGTCGGTCGATATCGAACGTATCATCCTCCAGGTCGGGCGAGTGAGGTATTCTCTCGGTGCCGAGTCCCAAAAGACTCATGGCTCGCCGCGTCATCGGATCGGCCATCCCTCCCTCGTAAAGCAGCGGCCAGCGGTATCGCTTCCATGCCTGAAAGAAGAGTCCGATCGCGCGCGAATTAAAGATGTCGAGAAAATCGCGCAGTGCCGAGTCCGGGTGGGACTGCACATAGTCCCAAAAGTATGCCGGAGTCGGGGCCGACAAGCCGTACAGTCCCATGAATGAAACTTGCATCTCGTGCGGCGGCTTTACCTCTTCGTCGTCGGTCGTTACGAGCGAACGAATGTCGGTAGCGCTCCGGACCATGGAGGGCCAACTTTGGATGAAGACCGATTCTGAACGCTGATCATTCCCCTCTCCCGGCTCCTCCGTTCCCCGTGTCGATCGCGAAAGAAGCAGAATCGCCTGAAAGAAGCCAAATGCGCGCGGAGATTTTTGAAGACGGGTGAGGAGCTTCTCGATCGCGGCTTCTTCGACAGGATCTCGGCGCAGGCTCGGATCTTCGTGTTCATCCCGCGAAGAATTCAAGCCTTCATCGTTCATCGTTGGTCTCAAGTCACCTGAGAAATGGACACTGCATTCACAGACTATATCGGCCGCTGTTTTCCGTTCAGTGCCGGCCACGAATACGTCAGCCCCGTCGTTAACTTTGTCTTTAGTCTCGTGTAACTGTTGATGTTCGCGTAGAGAGCGAAGAAGTGACTCATGATCTCGCTGAAGAGATAAGCATCTCCCACGTTCGCGAAATGGGTGGGATCGAGTTCTAACGTGAGTTCTCGTCCTCGAAGAGGGATTCCCTCCACGATCGTGCATCCCGGATCTGCGCGGAATGATCGAATGCCCTGCAGTCGCCGCCAATGAGAGTGGTTAGGGGTCCAGTCGTAAAGCTTCAGGATTCCCACGAGCGCGTTTTCATCCTCCAGACTCAGATAATTCATCGCCATGTGCGAGATGAATCGCCAAAGCGATGCGCTTTCGATCGGCGGATGATAAATCGGCTCTGGCTGCGTTAGATTGCGAAGCTGAATGAGATCTGGAATTCCTTCTCCCCGGAATCGAATGTCGCCCGGTAAAAGAGCCGATGCCAAATCGCCGTTCGAGCACTCGAGATCGATCGAAAGGATCTGCGGCGGAACCACATCTTTCGGCCGCGCCAGCATGATCTTCCATTGGGGTATTCGATCAACGCCCGGTTCGATGGAAATTTGGTAGTAGGGATCGTTCGAGTCGGCGGGAACTTTGAAGTCTAGGAAATGAGTATATTCTCGGACATTCGTGCTGCCCGAGATTTGCCCGTACACGCCCATCACCCGTTGAATCGAAACCGCCTGGCGATCGTGGTCAGCAATCAGTTCGTATTCCGCTTTGGTAGAGTCGTAACGGATGGGAACAGCGGCTGACCTAAAAAGATTAATGGCTGGCGTGCAATGCAAACGAATCGTCTCGGTATTGAATCGAATACGCTCAGGGGGATGATCGAGCAACGGGATTCGCACGGTGATCTTCGAACCCGAAGAAACGGGCATGAGTCGATCCAAACCTTGCAGATCGACGAAGAGAAACTTATGTCGGGCGAGGAAATATTCCTGGACCAGTCGGTATCCGGGAAAGCTCAGTCGCTCTTGGTCGAGCAACGATTCGGAGGCTTGAAGCCCGACCGACCGGAACGGGCCTATCATTGCCCGATGTTTCTTGCCTTCCTTTGATTCGATCTCAGCGGTGATGGCCTCGCGATTGACCCGATCGAGAAGCCAGTGACGCGCTTCGAGTCCAAGAGCCGGATCGCCTGCCAAATGAAAGCGGAGCGTGCTCCATTCGATCGATGCATCGGCCCCCGGAGATACTTCAAGGCGAAGCAGTAGCTCGCTTCGGGTGGGTTGACGCACGACATCCACTGCCGCAACTCGAATCGGATAAAGATTGACATCGTACGCGTTTCGGAACCGACAAGTGAAATCACGTCCCGTTTCGGGCGACGTGATCGGGGTTGATTCGAAGAGCCCCTTGTTGGCGGCAATATGAATGGGACGCTGCCAATGATTGAAGTCGGGGCGTAGTTCGATGATCGTCGTCGATGGGACAGATCGCAGATAGTGGGGCCAAAGAAGATTGATCAACGAATGCGTGATTTCCGGAAGCTCATTGTGGAGCTCGGCCCGAATTTGCCCCGCTAGGAATGCGAATGCCTGCACAAGTCTTTCGACATCTGGATCGCGGCTGGTGACATTATCCAGGCTGACCAGGGCAGCTCTGTCGGGATGGCGTTTCGCGAAACGTGGCCCGGCCGACGCCAAGTAGGCGAGTTCTTCCTCGAAGTATTGCAGTAGCTTGGATTGACTCACGAACTTACCTCTTCCTCGACGAAGACGCGCCGGGGATGCAGATTGGTATTGGTAGGCTCATCGAGCGATTCAACCTGTCCTTCGATCTGGGCTGCTTCGGAAACCACGGTCGTTCGAATATGGATCGGCCGACTCTTACCCTTCGGCATAATCATTCGCCCTTCCACGACGAACGACTGCCGAAAGTAACCATCAAAGATCTTTGTACGGCCTTCCGATTTCGTCGGAATGACGCGCAGTCCCTCAATATCAATCCGTGGTTCGTATTGGAGGACGAGCCGACGGATGCACTCAGCCACCCGTAGAGGCGATGAACCGAGATCTTCGATGTCATCGAGTCCATAATCTTCATGGGCAAAGATGCGACCGCGCCGGGCATTGAGAACGTTGCTCAAGTTTCGAAGCACATCTTGGCGAAGTGTTTCCTCGACGTCCTCGAAGGGACGAAATCGGGTATCGCCGGTCAAAAGCTTCCAAAAGCCGATCTTTCCTGCCATTCGATCATTTCCTCTTCCCAATCGCGTCAAACGCCGACGTTGTCCAAGATAGCCCGGCTGAGGAAATTTGACCACCGCCAAAACGAGGAAGGGGACCGGCCATGGAAAGCCGTCCCCTTCGTCTGTTTTCGTTGATGAGTCGAAGTCTTACGTGCGGACTTCGTCAAGGAATTCGGTTCCGCCGACTTCGCTGGTCCAGGTGATCTGGCGGTAGCCGAACTCGAAGGCGAACATGTGGCCGGTTCGGCCTCCGTCGGTCGCACTTCGCATAATCGGGCGGACCGAGGTCACGATGCACTTGGTGAAGGTGTGCGTGAAGTAATGTTCGGGTTCATTTCCACCTTCGGGAGGCTGACGATACCACTTCACCTTGATCTCGTTCAAGGTTGCTCCTTCGCAGAGAGCTTTCATGAGGAGCGGGAAGGACTTGTCGAGATCCGTCGTGATGGTGACCGAGCCGTGGTGGCGATCGCTTCGAACCTTCGAGCAATCGAGCGGATCGACCTGCTTCGAGACGTCGTGCTGGAAGGCACGAACTTCGATCGCACCCTCCTGACCCTTCATGTTGCATTCACCCTCGATCGGGCTGCCACCTTGATCCTGAACGTAAGCAAAGGCTACCTCGGCCATGACTCAATACTCCTCATTGTTGGTCGGACGAAATTTGTTTCTCGATCGGACAGTCGCGGTTGAGCAAAACCTTTTGCTCGTTCAGTTTGGGCCGCTCGTCTCGTTTTTGTTTCTTTTCGTCATCCCTGTCTGCAGAGGTATGGGAACGGACTCGTGGACGCGGACACTAGTTCCACAAGTTTTTCGCGAAATCAGGATTCGATTGTTTTTCCTAGCAAAATGACGTGAATCCCTCCCGCAGTCCGTGCCTCTGGGAGAGAAGACTTTCGATGAAGCCGTGAGTCACTTAGACCAACTTCCCGTTGAACCGTCGATGAATCGCACGGCACTAGGAGGTAGCGACCAAGCCAAGGAGGCATTTCTGCGAAGTGTTGGGGAGACCATTGCATGTATCGATGGATGAATTTGCCGGGCCACGCTGGCTGATGGGAGCAGACAAGAAATGAAAAAACCCGGCTGGTCTGACAACCGCCGGGCATTCGGGCGTTCCTGAGAGGCTCGTCCTTAGGAGACGAGCGACCCAACTATGTGCGGACTTCGTCCACATATTCGGTTCCGCCGACTTCGCTGGTCCAGGTGATCTGGCGATAGCCGAACTCGAAGGCGAACATGTGGCCGGTTCGGCCTCCGTCGGTCGCACTTCGCATGATCGGGCGGACCGAGGTCACGATGCACTTGGTGAAGGTGTGCGTGAAGTAATGTTCGGGTTCATTTCCACCTTCGGGAGGCTGACGATACCACTTCACCTTGATCTCGTTCAAGGTTGCTCCTTCGCAGAGAGCTTTCATGAGGAGCGGGAAGGACTTGTCGAGATCCGTCGTGATGGTGACCGAGCCGTGGTGGCGATCGCTTCGAACCTTCGAGCAATCGAGCGGATCGACCTGCTTCGAGACGTCGTGTTGGAAGGCACGAACTTCGATTGCGCCCTCCTGTCCCTTCATGTTGCATTCACCCTCGATCGGGCTGCCACCTTGATCCTGAACGTAAGCAAAGGCTACCTCAGCCATGACTAGAACCTCCTAAGTTGTTTCGGATGAACCTGATTCTTGTCGTCCCGGATTCGGCCGAGCAACCATCTGCTCTCGACTTGCCTCTTCCGTTTGATCTTTTGTTTCGCGTCATCCCTGTCCGTAGTGGGGATGGGAGTGTCCATCGAAACACGGACAAGTTTTTCGCGCTGAAAACCGAATTCTTTTGTAAACCTGATCCCTCGAGCTGATTTGCCGTGTGTTTTCACGATCCGCTTTCATCGGCTCTTGGATCGCAAGTGTTTTATTCGCAATGTCTTGCGATGTGCCTTCGTGCCCGACGGGTAATTTGGCCTCGTTGCCGCACGTATGCGGAATCGAGCCTCACTCAACCCACGTTTTAAGAGGGCGATTATCGATCCAAAAATAGATCGAGCATTCTGAACCGAGAATGTCCATCTTTGAACGGTGAAAGTCGGGGCCGGCCTCTGAGCCTGCCCCGACATCTTTTCCCTTCGCGGAAAGCGATTTGCTAACCTTCCGCCTTTCCTTCGGGCACGTCCGCCACGAGGGAGAGAGAAATATCCGCCCCGACGAATCGGCTGTGCGGGGTCATCTCGAAATCGATGTAGAAGTATCCCGGTTGGTCTTCCTTCTCCTTGATGTCGAGCTTGTATTTTCGGAGAGGCTTCCGAGCCATCGTGATTGGATCGGGATCGGGCATGTCAACCCAATACTGCTTGATCCAGTCATCCAGTTCCTTCTTCATGCGGGCGGTGCTCGTCTTCGATCCCAAGTTATCTCGAAGGATCGCTTTAAGGTAGTGAACGAAGCGCGAGACGAGCATGATATTCGCCAGGTTCGCCCCGAGCTGTTCGTTGGCTCGGTCCTGAGCATTGATCAGTTCATCGTCCGGCTGCCGGAGCGATTGTGAACTGAAGAAGACCGCGAAATCTTGGTTCTCGTACGAGACGAGAGGAATGAAGCCGAGGTCGGCCCAGTTCTTTTCGTTCGTTTCCGTGATCCAAGATTCGGTCGGAACCTTGTAAAGCGAACGGCCACCGACCTCATAGGTGTGAATCGGCAAGCTTTCGAATTTGCCTCCCGCTCGGCGACCACAGACATCGTCCATCCAGCCATGCTTGGTGAAGCTTCGCGAACTCACCGCGCCAAATGCAAACGCTGCATTTCCCCAGAGGAATTTCTCGTGTTCGTTCTCGGCGTGAATTTCTTCGACGAAATTCTGGAAGCTTTTGACCTTGTTGTTGTTGCCGTACGGATGACGAAGCAGGAATCGTGGAATCGTCAACCCGACATAGCGCGAGGCTTCCGTCTTGCGGAAGTTCTTGAACGCGATGAATTCCGGGCCGTCGAGCAAGTTGCGGAGATCGTCGAAGTGCTTCTTCGAGAATTCTTCCAGCGAACCGAAGCCGAAGAAGTTCGATGAAATCGATCCGATGAACGGACAGTGAGCGGCGCGAGCCACGTTTCCGATATCCGAGAGAAGCTGCAGATCCTCGGCGGTGTTGCTGAACTCGTAGTTGCCGATCATGATGCCGTAAGGATAGGCACCGGGTCGATCGTAGGCCTGTGTGTAGACCTTGTCGTAGAGACCGGTCCGAATCATGTCGGCCGGGTGCTCCTGGAAATCGGTCATCAATTCGTCTTTGCTGACGTTGACGATTTCAATGATGACGCGATCTTCCGCAAGGAAGTCGGTCCGCTGGACCATCTGGTCGAGCGCCTTCCACGCCGCTTCCAATCCCTGCATTTGCGGATGATGCAGAATCGCGGAGACCTGATCTTGAAGCTTCTCTTCGAGCCGTGCGATCACACGATCAGCCGCGGTGCGATCGATGACGTCCTCAGGGGTCAGTCCCGCGAGGAATGCATCAAGGGCGAGGTCGAGTCCCGATTTCTGTTTCTCAGGACTCTTCTGAAGGATTTGATCGAGAAGGGATGGCCCTTCGAGAACGACTTCTTGTTTGCCTTGGGCTTGTTGTTCTTGCTCAGACATGCTGCTCTCTTTCACCTTCGGGCGGCCGGTCCGCCGTTTCTCTCACTCGTGGGTCGTGTTCCAACTGTATGTTTCAAATCGTTCGTCGGAATCGATCGCCTGTACCCTACCGGGCATCCACCTCATCATCGCGTGACGGCGGCAAACTGGGAGCACTTGTTTGCTCGTTTAACTCTCGCGAGCCTCCGTCTCGGGTATCCGGCTTGGAGGTCGCGTTGAATTTGCTTGAACGCCATTGTCACGAAGTGACGCTCTCAGAGAAAGAGCAGAGATGCGATTTTCCGACGAAGAAGATTACTCTTCTTTCTGCCGACGTGTGGTCAGCTCTTGCTCGAGCTTCTTTCGCTTTTCTGGATCTCGAAGTACAGCTTCGACCGCCTTGCGAAGATCGTCGCTTCGAACCATTCGGCTACGAAGGTCCTTCACGAGGTCGCGGATGCTCGCAAGTTCCTTGAGTTCCGGAACCATCTCGATCAGCTTTTCGGGATGGAAGTCATCACGATTCTTGAAATCGAGTTTGACCCCCATCATCTTTGGCTCACCGTCGGTCTCCTCGAGCTTGTTTTCGACGGTAAGCTCGATCGTCGGAGCCATCTCGGACATGACCTGGTTGAAGGTCGACTTGTCGATCTGCCAAGACCGGCGATCGCCGATCGCCTTTTCCTTTTCCGCGTGGTTGGGGCTGAAATCTCCCAGAACCATCATGCGGTAGGGGAGCTTAACGCTTCGCCCTCCCTGGATTTTCGACTTGTATTCGAGATTGATTCGGGCTTTCTCGTTTTGCTGATCATTAATGGCCATGCCCGTGCTCCTTATCGTCTAGGTGTCAACTCGTCTTGATCGGTTCGAGCGATGCCGCCGTCGACGGATCGATTCGGCAAAGATTAGTAAATAAGTCCGCCAACAATTTGTCGTTCGGCTTTTCGTCTTTCGCCTTCTGATGTGATTGAATCAGATTTGACCAGAGGCGACTGCAAAGTTTTGGATCCCAATCCGCAAGTCGAATTTTCTCGATCTCGTCGTGCGTGTATTGAAGGACTCGCTTGGCATGGGTGGGGAGACCCGCGCGAAGATAGAGCTCACCTAAGAAGACTCTGCCGCGAAATTGGGCGGCAAATTCTCCGTGATTGCGAAGTGTTGCTTGGAATCCAGTCAGCGCTTCCTCGATGGAACCGCCGCGAATCTTCTCGCATGCCTTTTCAAAGGCCTTTTCCAAGGAATCAACGACGCGTGGAGCGGCAGCGCTCACTTCTTCCTGCGCGGAAGACGACGAGGCCGATTCTCTCTGGCCGTGTCCGCTTTCCGTAGTCGTAGAGGCCGCCGCGGTCTGTTGTTCGCCGGTCGTTGATGAAGCCGCTTGACCGGTCGCCGGTTCGGAGAGAAATTTGGCAAGGGTTCCGATGATGGTCGGAAGCGTCGACAGCGCGGGAAGTACGCGCGCCTTGTCGTGATCGGTATTTCCGTCCGTCACACTCAGAAGGTGCTGTTGCAGCGCGACGAGTGCGTCATGCCCAGCCTTCAAGGCAGCAGGGTCAGCTCCTTCGGTGCAGCGGACGGCGAACGTATTCCACCACTTCGCGATCTGCATGAGGAGCGTGCTGCGAAGTCCGCGCGACTCTGGGTAGATCCTTTGCCAATACTTCTCGCAGAGGCCTTGCACGATTTTGCAACTGGCGGCGAATGCTTCCGTCGAATCGAATTGCTTCGACCAGAGAAGTCCGCCGACCAGTGCCCAGGCCGCCCAAAGGTCTTTCGACTTCTCGGCGAGGATGGTGCGCCCATTCTCGTAGAGAAGACGGAAGTCGCGGCTACTATCATTGAATTGATTGCGAATCTGAATGAGTTCAATCGAACTTGTCTGTGCCAAATCCTCGCCGACTTCGCCGGAGAGGGGGCGAAGGACTTGTTCCGTCAGACCATCTAAGACTTGATCAGCCATCGTTGACTTGCCGTCGGTTTCTTCAAGAACCCTTGTCCAGTCGATCGATCGTCTTTCAATTCAATCATTTACGGTCGGTTCTCGAACGACGAAAATCGATCGGAAACGAGACGAATAGGACCAGACAAAGACTAATTGCCTATTTCCACACCATCCTCATCGGCAAATGGCGCGGACCATCCCTTGAGGAATCATGCGACTTGGCAATTACGACCCTGACGATTCCTCGCCGAGGCGGACCCCCATCGGGGTAAACGCTCCTTTCAGCGAGGTTTTGGCCAAGATCGCGCGGCGAGCGCAATTACCAACTGGTCCGTAGTTTGGGCTCTCACTCTTGTGAAATCAACAAGCAAGGCCGGAAATTCCGGTTCTTCAGAGGTTTCCTCGCGAAGGGTAGGGGAGTTTGTCGGTAAGATCGGACAGGATCGGCGAAAGTTTAAACAGAATTCTCGATTGCACTCAACGGTGGGGAGCGGACCAAGCCTCCAGATACTCTTGCCCAAACGGATGCTTGACCCGCGTATTCTCGTCAGTTACTTTGCATGGTAGAGTTTCTCTACAGAAGGGGAAGATCGCGTGGAACTTCGCGAGGCGATGGCCCAAATCTCTGAGATTCGTCTGCAAATGGCGCGGACGACCGTTTTCAGAGGGTATCGTTCCGTTCCCGTCGCCTTTTCCGGGCTTTTAGCCATGTCGGCGGCGATCATCCAAGCAATTGTTCTTCCCGACCCCGTCTCCGCGATTAGTTCGTATCTCTGTCTCTGGATGGGGGCTGCCGTCCTTAGTTTCGTGGCGGCAGGTATCGAAATGACTTACCGGACTTGGCGAACCGATCGCCCGCTTCAGCGCGAATTGACCCTGTTGGCAGTCGAGCAGTTTCTCCCCTCGATGGTCGCCGGCGCGATGTTGACCTTCGTGATCATCCGCTCGGCCCCCGGACAAGTTTGGATGCTTCCAGGCCTCTGGGCAATCGTGTTTAGCTTGGGTATTTTTGCCTCGTATCGTCTGTTGCCGCATGCCACATTTTGGATCGCATTGTTCTATCTCGTCGCCGGAAGCATGTGCCTTGTTGTCGCTCAAGATGACTACGCATTGTCACCCTGGACGATGGGATTGACCTTCGGCGTCGGTCAGTTGCTCGCGGCCGCCGTTCTCTACTGGAATTTGGAGCGTCGTCATGGATAACGCAGAACGCCCTGAAACGAATGGAGAAGGTCGTTTCGCCTATGCTGGCCTTGATCGGCTCTTTCATGAGCGTGCCCGACTAAGCATACTGACATCGCTGGTGGCGCATCCCGAAGGTTTGGTTTTCAATGACCTGAAACATAGCTGCCAATTGACCGATGGAAACTTAAGTCGTCACTTGCAGATGCTGCAGGAGGCGGACCTCGTCGAAATCCAAAAGGGTTCCCACCACAACAGGCCTCAAACGCTGTGTCGGCTCACCGAGATCGGTCGGCAGCGATTCATGGAATACATCGCGTGTTTAGAGAACGTGGTGGCCGACGCGCTCGACGCGGCTAAGCAAGGTTCGCAAGAGGGTACTCTGCCAGGCCTTTCGCCTGCCTGACGGCGTTTTGTCATCTGTTTCGAATGCCTCCCTTGACCCAAAGTTGGGCACGTTCGACAATCCCTGTCCGCGACAAGTGATGGATGCGACCCCGCCCCGCAAAGGGCTGGGGGGCTTGGAGCTTTGACATCTCGTCGCGAGGGCAGGGAGGCCGATCGAGTGTTACAAGTCATTCAACCGATCAACGGCGAGGCGACAGAGGTCGCAGAGATACCCGCTCCTATCTGCGGTCCCGGTCAAGTTCTCATTTCCAATCGTGCCTCCGTCATTTCCGCCGGCACCGAACGCTCCACCATCGAACTCGCTCGGCAGTCGTTAGTCGAAAAAGCAAGGCAGCGTCCTGATCACGTGCGCCGCGTGCTTGAGAAACTGAAGCAAGAGGGATTCGCCAATACGCTCAGACAGGTGCGGGCACGTCTCGATCAGCCGATGCCCCTTGGGTATTCTTCCGCCGGGGTAGTCATTGAAGTCGGCGCTGGTGTCCGCGAGTTCAAGGTTGGCGACCGGGTGGTGTCAAACGGCTCTCACGCCGGCGTTGTGACGGTCGGAAAGAATCTCGTCGCCCGTATTCCCGATGAAGTTCCATTCGAACATGCCGCATACGGCGTCATCGCATCGATCGCGCTGCAGGGAGTCAGGCTTTCCGGCGTAAGCATCGGCGATGTTGTTGTCGTTGTCGGCCTTGGTTTGATTGGACAGATCACCGTCGCGTTGTTGAAGTCGGCTGGTTGTCGAGTGATCGGGACCGATATTGATGCCAACAAGTACGAACTTGCCCAACGAATGGGAGCCGAGTTCGTCGGAGGATCGAACCACGTTCACGATATCTTGAATCAGATCTCTCCTTCCGGCGGTGCGGACGCCGTCCTCATCACGGCATCGACGTCATCGAACGCGCCGCTCGAACTGGCCGCCGAACTTTCACGGGACAAAGGAAAGGTGATTGCGGTTGGTGCCGTCGGGCTCGAGGTTCCGCGCCGTGAGTTCTACCACAAGGAACTCGAGCTCATCGTTTCACGATCGTATGGCCCGGGACGATACGACTCGAATTACGAAGAGTTGGGACACGATTATCCAATCAGCTACGTTCGCTGGACCGAGCAGAGAAATATTCAAGCCGTGCTCGACCAGATGGCGGCCGGCCGTCTGCCCGTTGAGTATTTGACGAGTCACCGCTACTCGATCAACGATGCGGCCGATGCCTACTCCATGATCGAAGGCGAAAGCGAGGCCTATCTGGGCATCGTCTTGACCTATCCGGAAAGCGAGCTTTCGCGGCGTGTTGAAATGCCTCGATCTCAGATTCTTCCCTGCCGTGGAAATGGAATCAGCTTCGTCGGGACCGGCAATTTCGCATCGTCAACACTCGTCCCGGCATTCCTTCGGACCAAACAATTCGAAGCACGGGGACTGATATCCGCCCGGGGCCTTTCCGCTCGCAATCTGGCGAAGCGTTATCAATTCTCTTTCGCCGGCACGAGTGTTGATGAGGTCGTTGCAGATTCACAGACTTCTGCCGTCGTATTGGCGACGCGACATCACTTGCACGTTCCACAAGGGCTCGACGTGCTCAATTCCGGCAAGCATCTCTTCATGGAAAAGCCTCTCGCGATTTCGTCGGATCAACTCGACGAATGGGTCGATGGACTCCGGTCGCTCGGAGAATCTTGCCCGGTTTGGATGATGGGTTTCAATCGCCGGTTTTCCCCTGGTGCACAGATTCTGCGAGAGGCATTCGCGACGTCGACCGATCCCAAAGCGTTGACGATTCGCTTCAATGCAGGCGCTATCCCCGCCGATCATTGGATTCACGATCCAGAGATCGGAGGGGGACGAATCATCGGCGAAGCGTGTCATGCCATCGACCTGGCGACATTTCTCGTCGGTTCACTTCCGATTCGCGTCTATACCGAATCGATTGCCGGCCATACCGCAGGTCTCGGACTTGAGGATAATGCCTCGATTCAACTTCGATTCGCGGATGGGAGCGTGGCAACCATCCTTTACTCGTCGACGGGAGATCGATCGGCGGGAAAGGAGCGCGTCGAAATCTTTGGTGGCGGCATGACCGGAATCTTGGACGATTTCCGAAAAGTCGAGATTCGCCGGCAGGGGCGGGTCATGACTCGCCGGCGTTGGTGGTCTCAACAGAAGGGGTACTCGGAAGAGATCAACGCATTCCGCTTTGGCATTGAAACGGGAACGTTACCCATTCCCGTGGAAGAGATGCTGGCGGTTACCGCCGCCTCGCTTCGTGCCGTTCAATCACTTCGGATGGAAACACCTTTGGAGGTTGAGATACCGTGGGGAGCGTGAGCGCGGCGATCGGCTTTGGTCGATCAGCGTTCGAACAACTGGATCGCTGGCGATGGATTCTTTGGTACCATCGGCCGGAACAGCTTGCGCGCCGCCTTTACTACCACGTTCGTGATCGCATCGGGAGCCGCCAGAGGCTTCCTTCAGGCGATCCTTTTCCCACAATCCGCTTTGAATCTCTTTCTCGATGGGCCGAGCTTCCGCATTCGTCATCCACCGCCGTGGCCGATCAACTGGCGGAAGGGCGATTGTCGCTTCTCAACTTGGAGGGTGGGGTGCATCGGCCGATTCATTGGGAGCCGCCGGCACGATCACTCATGCCTCCGCTTTGGGAATTTCACCTTCAGTATCACGAATACCTTCTCGGTATCGCGGACCGGGGATGGAACGAGAAACAGCGAGTGCTCGTTCAAGAGGTCGTGAATAGCTGGCTCGACTGTTACGAACATCGGCCGAATAAGGTCGCTTCGCATCCCTATTGTATTTCGCGACGTGTTTGGGTTTGGTTCCGACTTCTCGCTGAAGGTGTGCCGGCGAACAAAGATCGTCAGCGCTGGATTTCGTCATTAGTTCTCCAGCTTCGATGGCTCGAACGCCGATTGGAACGAGATCTTGGCGGAAACCACCTTTGGGAAAATGCTCGCGCTCTGTCGGCGGCAGGTGTGTTCTTCAAGGGGCCTGATGCGGATCGCTGGTGGAAGCTCGGTTCTGACCTCATGCAGCAGTGTATTGCCGACCAATTATTACCTTGGGGAGAGCATTACGAACGGTCTCCCATGTACCAGGCGGATCTCGCGCGGGGACTGCGCGAATTGAGCATCGTGTCGTCCTTCAAAGATCAAGAGCTCAGTCAACGATGGAGTGAAACCGCACGGCGAATGGATTCGTTCTTGATCGGCATTCGCCATCCCAACGGATCGATTCCTCTATTCGGGGACAGCTCGCTGGACGGAGTGGATTGTCAAAGCGTTCGACCAGCAGTCGGTCGGCATCGATCTGAATGGATCGGTGATTACTACGTCCATCGTGTCGAAGATCATCAGCTCGTTTTCGACGCGGGAAACCTAGGCCCAGATGAATTACCCGCTCATGCCCATGCCGATCTATTGGGATACGAGTTGTCGGCATTCGGTGAGCCCCTCATTGTCGACAGCGGCACGCACAGCTACACGGGTTCGGAAAGAACGACCTACCGCGCGACATCGGCACACAATGTCCTCATGATCGATGGAGCGGAGCTTGCAGACACATGGTCGAGCTTTCGAATGGGTCGGCGGGGTCATGTGATACACCGCGACTTGGGAAGAACTCCAACGGGACGCTGGGTTCGTGCATCCCATGACGGCTATTCATTCCTCGGAATACAAGAGGTGACCCGCTTCTGGTTTTTCGCGGACGACGGAACTTGGTTTTGTGTCGACATCGCGGAGTGCTCGTCTCGTCATGTTGGTACGAGCTTGATTCATTGGGCGCCGAGTACGACCGCAGCACCGGTGGGGGAAGGCTACACCATTGCCACGAGGCGTGGATCCTTGTTTTGGCGTCCCATCGGTCAATTCGATCGAGTCGACGTAAGGCCTAGTTCCTATGCCCCGCGGTTTTATTCGCCCGAATCAAACCAGCGATGCGAGATACTTTCGGCGAAAGCCGAGCGAATCTGCGTCGGCTGGGGATTATCACTCGACGGTCGACCCTTTCGAGCCGACGCGACGCTCGGTCAAGATGCGATTCATCTGCAGTGGAACAGAGGAGAGAGGAACTTCGAAGCCCTTCTTCCGAGGGGCTGAGTGGTTGATGCTGCCCGCACCGGACGGGGAGCTTGAGCAACGGGGAAAATCGAACGATGAAGATCCTCTATGTCAGCCAATACTATCCGCCCGAGATGGGAGCGCCCGCCGCGCGTGTCTCTGAATTGTCCCGTGAATGGCAAAAGAGGGGACATCAAGTCACCATCCTGACGGCATTTCCGCATCATCCACACGGAAGAAAGCGGCCCGAGGATGTGGGGGTCATCACTCGCCGCGAAATGGAAGGCGAGATCGAAGTCGTCCGAACGTACGTCTTTGCCGCTCGTAACACCGGTTTTCTGCTCCGGATTGTCAGCTATGTTTCGTTCATGCTTTCCGCCATGTTCGTGGGATTTTGGAGAGTCGGCCGGCCGGATGTGGTGATCGCGACGTCACCTCAACTCTTCACCGCCGTGGCGGGATGGTGGATCAGCCTTTGGCTTCGAGTTCCATTCGTCTTCGAGGTGCGCGATCTTTGGCCGGAAAGCATCGTCACCGTCGGCGCGATGCGTGACAGCCTTGCGATCCGATGGCTCAAGCGACTGGCGGCATTTCTCTATCGCGCGGCGGATCGAATCGTCACGGTGGGGCCTGGATATCGTCGGCGAATACTTTCCGACTATAGAATCGCTCCCGAAAAAATCGACGTCGTCACCAACGGCGTCGACTTATCACTGTATTCACTTCAGGAGAAGGATCGCGAGGAATACCGGCGACGACTAGGCGTCACCGAGGAAACAGTCGTGCTTTATCTCGGCACACACGGGATGGCGCATGGACTTGATTTCGTTTTGGAGTCGGCACGTCGACTTCTCGATCGTCGCATCCGCTTCGTCTTCGTGGGAGATGGAGCCGAGAAGCCGAGCCTTGAACGGGAGGCTCTTGAAGGCGGCTTGGTGAATGTGACATTCATTCCACCGCAAGATAAGCAGGCGGTCGTCGGTTACTATGCCGCGTCCGACATCTGCCTCGTTCCTCTTCGAAAGGTCGATCTTTTCACCGACGTATTGCCCTCGAAAATCTTCGAAATCATGGGAATGGCGCGGGCCATGGTGATTTCCGTAGACGGAGATGCGCGCGCCGAAGTCGAACGGGCTCACGCGGGCATTTACGTCGAGCCGGAGAATGTCGATGAACTGACGGAAGCGATACTGAAACTCGATGGAAATCCAGCGCTCCGTCAACGACTTGGTCAGAATGGCCGTCGCTTCGTCGAAGAAAACTACCGCCGCTGCATTTTAGCCAGACAATACGCCGAGCTGTTGGACGGAGTCGTGAGATCACACGCGGGCAAAGGAAGTGCGGAAACCTCGCGAGCAAGTATTTGATGAAGCGGATGATGCGAGGCAAATACGGTCACGGGTAAGAATAGGATTGAAATTTAATAGCCCCAAACATACTGATCATGACCATTCGATACCCAACCCTTGACCGTGTCGACCGTACCGCTCACCCGGAGACGGAATTCATTAAGGCTGACGTGTGATCCCACCGTAATTCGCCGCAAAGCATACGGAGGTGCGTCGGAGTAATTGAGCCCGTCAATCGTCGACAATGCGGCGACGATTCCATGTCGTTTCAAGACTTCAGAGGCACGTTCGTCGAAGTCGTTGGGCGTCCCATTCGGATAAGCAAACGTATTGGTGACATGCCGGACTTGCCGAGCCACCTCCTCAATCGATCCGCCGATCTCTTCTTCCAATTGATCGTCGTTCAAAGGCCTGACAGTTTGATGATGGATGGTGTGGCCGCCGAATTCGATCAGATTGTTCTGCTCGAATTGGCGAGCATCATTCCATGTCATCATCTCGAAAGGGGCATAATCCTCGTTCTCTCGCTCTCCCAGTCGGTCGAGTGTGCGGTGGACCACCTCTTGCTGCTGTTCGTACGGCAATCGGTAGAGCCTGGAAACGAGACGCACGAAGGTTTGTGATCGAAGGTTCTGCAGCGAATACGTTCGCAACCCGATGTCTGATAGATCGAGATAGGGGACAGAAGACGTCGCGAGCGCCCGCTCGAGTCGAATCGTCCAATGGATTTTCGATGATCCGATGAACCCGGTAGCCAAGTAGATCGTGGCGGGGACGTGATGCCGTTCGAGAATGGGGCCCGCCACTGTTTGATTGTTCTTATATCCGTCGTCGAATGTGATGCAGGCGGTCGGGCGATCAAACCTTTGGTGCTCGTGAATTCGTGTCGCCGCCTCGGACATCGGGATGATGTCGTAGTTTGCCTTGAGGTATTCGATTTGCTTTTCGAATTGACCGGCGGGAAGCATCAACCAACTTTTGATGGCGTCATCTTCGTCGCGCATGACGCCGTGGTAACCGACGATGAGAAGGTGATTTCCTCCTCGTCGGCGCACGAAGTGGTCCACTCCGACTCGGCAGAGGACCTGAAACGTCGCTCGTTTTAGATCTGACGAAAACGTCATATCTACCCTGTTAGGTTCGTTCAGCCATTACTTGATCAAAGACGTCCATATATTGCTTGATCGTGTTGCTCAGGTCGTACTTCTCCTTCGCATCCTTTCGCCCTTGGCGAGCCATCGCGCTCGCCTTCTCTGGGTGATCATGTATCCGCTGAATGAGCTCCGCGAGCGTCTCCGCACGGAAATCATCCATCAGTAGTCCATTCTTCTCGTGTTCGACGAACGTCGGAATTCCACCTACCGCGGAAACGATGGAAGGAACTTCCGATGCCATCGCCTCGACGAGAGAAATCGGAAGTCCCTCTCGCTCACTGCAGAGGACGTAGCAATCGATTTCTTGAAGCTGATGCGCGATATCGTCACGAGGTCCGAGCATTTCGATTCGATCAGAAAGGCCGCGGGTCTTGATCAAGTCGGCGAGGCCCTTTTCCAGTTCCCCACCCCCAATGATACGTGCGCGAATATGGAGATGCTTCTCTGCCAATAGGCCTATCGCGTCGACCAATAAGTCGGGCCGCTTTGGAGGAGCAAGACGCGAGATCCAGCCGATCGTGAATGGCGAATCGGTGGTTCGGATCGGCTTCGTGGCTGAAGCGTTGAACTCATCGAGATTGATGCCGTTACGGATGACGTGAATCTTCTCGCTGGGAACGTGAACTTCCGATTCAAGGTAATCCGCGATGATTCGATCAATGACGATGTATCGGCTAGGAAACTTCGCCAATCTCTTGATCCATTTCAGCTCGTTCGGATGACTTTGAAACGAGTGGATATCGTGCTCGGTATGGACGATCTTCATTCCAAGCATGCGAGCGGGCGGAGCGCAGTAAACCAACGAGCCGACGTGGTGTGTCTGAATGATGTCGATCGGAGTTCGACGAAGGTATCTCCAGACCCGCCAAACCGCAAAGGGATCAAAGCCCTCGTTTCGGCCGAAGACGACGGTGGAATACCCCTTCGAACGCAGCATTTCTCCAACTTCGCCATCACCCTTCATGGCGGCAAAGAGCGATTCAAATCGATCAGGATCTAAGGCCGTTCCGATGGTGGCGGCGAGCTTTTCAGAACCGCCGAACGTGTGTCTGTAATTCACTTGGAGGACACGCGTCCGATGATGCGGATTTCGCGGGTCGACTCCATTGGACGACACGGATTCCGAGTGGGATGGGCGCGGTGACAGTGGGGTGTCACTGGATGGACTCATGCGCGATTCCTTGCCATGGCCGGCTCCGGTCGGAGGGAGATCACCTCCGGCGGGGCGAGCGTCTGTCGCGGCATCCGTCTCGCGATGATATCTTCGTAGAGTTCGACGAGTTGAGACGCGATCGCCTGTGGAGCGAATTCACGTTGGGCGAAGTCTCTACCCCGTTCTCCAAGCTCTTGCCTTCGTTCGCGCGATTCGAGCAGTCGTTTGAGGGCTGAGGCCAGCGCATGGACGTCTCGAGGCGGGGTGGTCAGGCCAGCCTTTGCCGCCTCGACATATTCCCCGGCACCACTACCGGCGGCGGCGATCACTGGAACCCCCATGATCATCGATTCTGCCGCCACTCGGCCAAATGGCTCCGGTTCTACGGATGCATGAACTGAGATATCGACTCCGGCGAGCAGGTCGAATGGATCTCGTAAATGCCCCGTAAAAGTGACTCGGTCAGTAAGCCCCAGATCACTGGTCAATTTCTCAAGTTGTTCAGGATAGGTAGAGGCCTGAGGGGGCGCACCCGCGATCACGACGCGAAACGGCTGCCGAGTTTCCTGAGTGACTTTCGCAACCGCGCGAAGGAACACCTCGTGCCCCTTGCTTTCCCGAAGCACACTATGCATCGCGATGACCGGCTCCGGGTTCTCCCGACGTACAAGCGTTGCCGGCGGGGGAATGATGGCGTCGTAGATCATCGAGCAACGTTCGGGGGGAACTCCCAAAGAGAGTAAATGGTCCGCTATTGAGTGCGAAGTCGCAATGTGATGCGTGTACCACTTCCGATGGATCACCGTGCGGACGAGCCGTCCGTTGTGCTCATACCCCTTCTGATGGGAAATCACGGGAATGCCGAGCCGCCAGCCAGCGACGGCTGCTCCCATGTTCCCAAGTAAAAGATTGTTGCCATGAATTAAATCAATGCGGTACTTCCGGCAGATCCGAGCGACCTGTTGAGCCCAGGGCCAGACGTTGAACCGGCCGAATCGATAGAGCGTCTTGGCGAATGAATCTCCCTCACGGAAGTTCGTTTGAGTGAGGTCGATCGGCACCACCTCGACTCGCAATCGAGACGGGACCTCTACGAATGGCTTGGGGTCGAATGCCGTGATGAGCGTCGGTTGAATCCAAGCAGGAAACGCATCCACCAAATGGAGAATTCCGGTCAGCGAGCCACCAAAGCCGGGGGCATTTTCAACGAACAAAACTTCCACAGAGGTGATTCCTGACGCCGGAATTGCGGTCTCGGCCTGACCTACCCCAGTCTCAGATCGAGGCTGTTTGCCCCAGGATGAGCCAGGCCAAGTATTTTAAACATTCTCAAGCATACATTGCGGCGAGCGGGTTGGCTTTGTCAGAAGAAAATGATTCGGACAAGATCCCATTGAGGGATAATACCAGCTTCTTTTTTTCAAATCGTTGAACTTTGCACTCCGGTTTGGCAAAGATCTATTTGTCGATGGCAGATAGCCATCGAAGGATTCCTATTTCCATCGACATATGTCTTTTCTCAAAAACGAGGTTCCGTCCTTTTATGAGTGAAGGAGAAAATCATGCGAGTATCGATGAATCGTCGCGAATTCGTGGCCTCATCTGCATCTAGCGTCGGGCTGGCGATTGCCGGGCCGATGGGAAATATGATTCCGAAAAAAGGATCGGTGATCCAGATTCTGATGACGGGAGGACCTGGCACGCAAGAAACCTGGGATCCGAAACCGGAAGCTCCCATCGAGGGGCGTAGCCCTTTCAAGCCGATTGCGACACGAGTTCCTGGGGTCTATGTCAGTGAACTCTTCCCACGAATCGCTGACCGGATGGATAAGATCTCGATCATTCGGACTCTCAGTCACTCATCTCCACCTTTGCACGAAGTCGGTTTGCAGCTCCTCCAAACGGGAGATACTTCGCGCGACGAGTCGACGGCTCTTCCTCATTTCGGAGCAGTGGCTTCCGCCATTGATCCCGCGCCGAGCGGTGTTCCCTCATGGGTAATTCTGGGGGGAACTCTCGGGGATACGGGAGTTGACCTGCCGCAAGGACAAACAAGTGGGAATTTGATGGCGAGTCATCATCCGAATCATCTTGCCGCGCTCTCACCGCATGAGATCCCCGTGAGTTATGGCGACACCTCCTTCGGAGCATCGTGTTATCAAGCAGCTCGTTTGGTGGAGCAGGGTGTTCGAGTCGTCACCATCAACATGTTCACGGAAGTTTTTGAGAGATGCACTTGGGACATGCACGCCTGCTCGAAGAAGCTCTTCGTCTCGCCCAAGGACTACCGCGAGACGCTTGGTCCCATGTTTGACCGGGGATTTTCCGCTTTGATTGATGATCTCTCCCGGAGCGGCCAGTTAAGCCAGACGTTGGTGATGGCCGCTGGGGAAGTAGGGCGCACCCCTTCCTTCAACCGCCATGGTGGTCGCGATCATTGGTCCCGCTGCTGGTCGATGCTGATGACGGGAGGGGGCATTCAAGGAGGAACAGTCGTGGGAGCGTCTGATCACCAAGCCGGTGAGCCGGTCGATCGCCCCGTCCATCCGTCCGAAGTCGTCGCGACGGCGTATCGGGCGCTTGGGATTTCGGGAGCGACTATGCTTCCTCGCGCGGACGGTTCGATCCTTCCGATTATCAACACCCGGCCAATTGCGGAACTGACGTAACAGTCGGCTAAGTTGTGCAATCGTTTCCCGCAGCCGCTAGGGACCGTTAGGTCTTTTCCATAGACCGATCACCCGGTTTCTCAGGCTGCGGAAGCGATTTCTGAATTCAACAAGCTCTTGAGACCGAGATCATTCGCTCGCCGAGGCTTGATTGGTAATCATGAATGGATGTTGACAGCAGAACCCATTTCGTTGGCGCTTCCTGATCCCTGGCCGAGCCGTGTGCGCGGAGGTACTCCCTTTGTCGAGTTGTCGGAGTTACCGATTTCCGTTGAAGGGGCTGAACCGGGAGACGTTCTCGCGCTTCGAGCATCGAACTATGACCCTGTCGGATTCGGCTTTTATGATCCAGAATCAGGTAAAATCTGGTCGATGCCCGCCGGTCCTGAAGAGACGCTCGATGAGAAGTTTTGGCATCGGCGCGTCCATCATGCCCTGGAACTTCGTGGTCGTCTGGGGCTCACGGGGGAGGAGTCCGCTTATCGGCTCATCAACGGAGAGGGGGACGGCCTTCCTGGGTTTCTCGTCGATGTTTACAGCCGGCACGTCGTCGTTTACTCGTTGTCAGCCGCACTCGATCGGCATGCTCCCGCCCTTTCCAAAGTCATTGCCGCTGAGCTTCATCCTCACAGCGTGATCTCGAAGATTCGTCCCGCTGGTGAACAAGTCACTGGGAGGATTCCCTTTCGGATCGAGCACGGTGAAGAGCCACCCGCCAATGTCGTCGTGCGTGAGGGGGGAGTGGCCTACGAGGTTCACTTGACGGGAGGACTGAATACGGGCCTCTTCGTCGACATGCGAACCGTGCGTCAATCGCTCCGGCCGTGGTTTCGCGGCAGACATGTACTCAATACGTTCTGCTACACCGGAAGCTTTTCAGTTGTCGCCGCGCTCGAAGAAGCAAAGAGCGTTACGAGTGTCGATTTTTCCGCGGGGGTCCTCGATTGGGCGAAAACGAACTTCGAACTCAACCAACTGAAGTTGAACGACAAGAGGTTCAAGTTCGTTCGCGATGACGTTTTCGAGTACATTCGCGTGTCACGGCGACACGAGAAAACATTCGATGTGGTGATTCTCGACCCTCCCGCGATGACCACTGTTCCGGGAAAAAGGTGGTTTCTCAAGTCCGACTACGGTCGATTGATTGCTCACGCGCTGAAGATCGTTTCTCCCGGTGGACTGATAGTCGTCGCGACGACCTGTACCGCGAGCAGGCCTGAAAAGCTAGAGACTCAGATTCGAGAGGCGGCTAGAGAAACCGGTCGCCGTCTTCGACTGGTGGAGTCGATTGGATTACCGGCGGATTTTCCCACACAGATGATCTATCCACAGGCACGTCATTTAAAATGCTTCCTGTTGCTCGCCGATTGACCGGCGCGAATCTCCTCCTGAGAGTTGACGGATTGACCAAGCAGATCGAAAGGGGGCGCGAAAAATGACCCGATCGATCGAACTTTCCGATAACGTGCAATACGTCAAAGGGGTCGGGCCCGCGCGAGCGGAACTTCTAAAGCGGCTCGGCGTCGAAACGGTCGAACAACTCCTTTGGTTGTTGCCTCGCGATTATGTCGACCTTCGCCAGATTCGCCCCATTGATCAACTCGTCGAAGATGAGGCATGTATCGTTCGCGGACGCTTGATCGGCGTTGATTTCCGATTTACTCGGGCCGGTGTTCCCATTGTGGAGGCGTTGGTCGGCGAAGGCGCATCCCAACTGGCCGTGACTTGGTTTCATCGGCGCGATCTTCGGGATACGCTCAAGGTCGGCGAGGAAGTGCAACTCACCGGTAAGCCCAAGTCGGTGGACGGCATTTGGCGCATGACGAATCCAAAGGTTCGTCCGGTCAACGAAAACACTGTCACTTCGGGCAATATCGTGCCGGTTTATCCCACGACCGAAGGGCTTCGCCCGGAAGACCTGAAGTCATACGTTCAAGAAGTGCTCCCGGCCGCCGACCGCTTGGTGGATGTCCTACCTCTTTCTTTCCGTGAGTCGAAGAAACTGCCGAGCCTCGCGGAATCGATCCGTTCATTGCATGAACCGAAGGATGAGCATGAAATCGAGCGAGCCCGCGACCGATTGATCTATGGGGAGTTTTTGGAATGGCAGCTCGCGCTCGCGATCAAGCGGGGGAGGCGTCAAAAGCAGAGTGGCTATCGAATCAAAGTATCCAGCGAAGTCGATCGGCGTATCCGACGCCTTTTTCCCTTTCCTCTCACCAAAGGACAGGACGACGCTATCGCTGAGATTGTGGGGGATCTGCAGGGTGTATCTCCCATGCGACGCCTCCTTCAAGGAGATGTTGGCTCGGGGAAAACGGCCGTCGCCATTTATGCGATGCTCGGTGTGATTGCGGCCGGTTATCAGGCGGCCTTTATGGCGCCGACCGAGATTCTCGCGCGTCAGCAGTTCCGTGTCCTCGATCAATATCTCCGTCAGAGCCGCGTTCGACGACGACTTCTCACCGGAAGTCTTTCCGCAGCGGAGCGAAGTGAAACGCTTGACGCGCTCTTTCGAGGCGAGATCGATCTCATCGTCGGGACGCACGCGCTCGTTCAGAAAGGTGTCCAGTTCCACCGCCTTGGATTGGTCGTGATCGACGAACAGCACAAGTTCGGCGTCAGGCAGCGAGCGGAGATGCTCGCGCAAGAAGTGCCTCCGCATCAACTCGTGATGACGGCTACCCCGATTCCTCGGTCGCTGGCAATGACTTGGTTCGGCGACCTCGATTTATCGACCATTCGAGAGAAACCTCCTGGGCGAAAGGAGCCGTCCACACATCTGATCCCGATTCCGAATCGAGATCAGGCGTATGAATTTCTCGCGAACAGGGCCCGCCTTGGGACGCTGGGAATCGTCGTCTGTCCGCGCATTCACGGCCATGATGACCTGCGCGGGGCCAGCGATATTTTCGAAGAGATGCGGACGGGGCGATTCAAAGACATTCCTATCGGACTCGTGCACGGAAAAATGGAGGAGCATGCCAAGGACGAAGTCGTTCGGCAATTTCGCAGAGGAGACATTACCGTGCTCGTCTCCACGGTGGTCGTGGAAGTCGGCCTTGACGTACCAAATGCGTCGATCGTTCTTATTGAGAATGCCGAGCAATTCGGTCTCAGCCAGCTTCATCAGATTCGTGGACGTGTGGGACGCGGAGATCAGCCGGGAGTTTGCTTTTTGATTCATTCGGCAGAAACACCCGAGTCCCGTGAACGACTACTCGCCTTGGCGGCGACGAGCGACGGCTTCGAGTTGGCCGAGTTCGATGCGAAGCTTCGAGGCACGGGAGACACGATGGGAACACGGCAGCATGGCCGTATTCGTCCTCGATTCGGTGATTTCGTTGAACATGCCGATCTACTTCAGCAAGCGCGCGATGAGGCAAATCACATCGTCTCTCAAGACCCATCTCTTTCTGACAAGAATTGGTCCGCGATGCGCCGATCGATCCTGCGGCGCTTCGGTAAAACATTCGGCATTGCCCTGGTGGGTTAGCTCGCCGATCTCATCTCATTTCAAAATCCAAATTGATGAAGTCGGAAGAGACCGGATATTCCGAATCGTCTCATTCTGTGGCCTATGTTTGAATGGGCACCTTCCAAATCATGCTTGGCTCGGGTGACCCCTTACTCTCGCGCCATCTGACGATGAAGAGCACGAGAGCAAAGTCCGTCAACTCATGAGATCTCCCGATTAACTTCATTCGCGGAGACGTCTCATTCGATTCGCTCAATGCAACGCCTCAATGAGTCATGCTCGGAAGGTAGAGGAGACGATGGGGGCAATGATCGATAAAGCAGTGGCAAGCGATCCAGGCATGTCGGATGAGCCGGCGCTGGTGGTCGCGTTTGGTGCCACTGCCAATAAACGCCGAGTCCTCAGCAAGCATGCAACGCTCGTCGGACGTAATCGTGGATGCGATATTCGTGTCGACTCCCCCGAAGTTTCGGGTTTGCATTGCTTGATTTCGCGACATCCCGGAGGCCTCACGCTGCGCGACTGCGACAGCAAGTCAGGCGTCATTGTCAACGGTCAGCCTGTCCGTGAATGCGAATTGCGAGACGGCGATCAACTTCAAATCGGCCCGTTTAGCTTCGTCGTCAGCCTTCCCGTCGTCCCATCGATCGGAACGCAAGGCAACAATGAATCACCTGCCGAACAGTTGGCTCAGCAGCTTCAAGAGCAAGCCGATCAGACCAAATGCCTTCAACGGCATATCGCCGGCGTCGAATCGGAAAGGGATAAACTCGCCGCTCAAATTCATCAGCTTCGGGCGGATCTCGAGCGCGCGACATTTTTGGCTGAGCAGGCGAGTGATCAGTCCGGAGAAGAGGACCGTTACAACTCATTGATGGCGGATCACGCGGAGCAAACTTCGCTGCTCGAGCAGCAGATCAAGTCGCTGCACGCGGATCGAGATCTGTTACACCAACAGGTGCAAGAGGCGCTTCGGGAACTCGCGAAGCGAGATCGCCAGCCGGCGGCGACGTCATCGACCGATGAGTCACGCGAGGAAATCAAGGCGTTGACCGTTCAGCTCGAAGAGATTCGGTCGCATGTCGCCACGATCACCGCCGAGCGCGATCAACTCCGTCAGTCGTTGGACTCACTACCACAAGTGGTATCCGACGAATCGGCGGAGGCATTCGACCGAGCGAGTTGGCTCGAAGAAGAGATCGAGACATTGGCGGCCGAGCGAAATCGTCTGAAGGCCGAGATGGAAATCCTGCGATTTTCCAGCGAACAATCAGCGGCCGAGGTATCTACTCTTCGGGCGAAATTGACGAGCCTCGAAGTGGAGTTTACAGATTTCAGAGAATCGGCCGATGCAATAACTCGAGAACGCGATCAGCTCCTCCGAGAGAAAGAAGAGTCACAGCGATCTCCTCTTGTACCGTCAGAGGACTTCTCTCAACTCGCCGCGCAGCGCGACGAACTACAGGCATCGGTCGATCGCTATCAAGAGGAACTCAATAACCTTTTCCGTGATCAGGAATCGGCTCGTCATACGATCGAGACCCTCGAAAGCGAGAAGTCGGTCTGGCAGCATCGCGTAACGGAGCTTGAGAGCGAATTGGCCTCGCTCAAAGAGTCGCACGAGCATGCCGTTGCCGTCCCGGTTGCGGATCATTCAGCAGAGGTGAGAGCGCTCGAGGAGCAGCTCCATCTATTTCAGGAACGCGTGACCGGCATTGCCGAGGAGCGGGACCGCATACGAGCCGAGATGGCGGACATGCAGAGCAAATCGGTGGCGGTCGACAATGCTCGTGTCGATCAACTTGAATCGGAGATGGCGGATCTCGTCGACAAACTCCGCCGAGTCGAATCCGAACGAGTCGATTTACAACGACATCTCGACGCGGAGCACGAACAGAACGAAAGCCGGCTCGCCCTTTTAAAGAAGCAACTTGAGACTGAACGGCAGCAGATGAAGCAACTCGTCATGCAGGCGGCGGCGGAGCATGACCGGACACGCGCGGAAATGGAGAATCTCCGCAGTCAACTGTCCGGTTTTCATCCACCCGGTGTGCCGTCCGAGCAGACGGATCATCTGCACCACCGCATCGCGGAACTGGAGGCGGCTCTGCAGTCGGCATCACAAGGACGTCATGACGCCAACGGCAATCTCGATCCAGACATGGCTGCTTATGAGGATCAGCTCAATCAATTCCGTATCGAACTCGAGCAGGCTCAAGAGGAGCTTTCCTCTCGAGAAAACTCTCTTGAGCGAGAGCGGCAGGAGGTCCATGAACGACTGAAGCAGGTCGAGCTTGATCTGTCACGAGAAAGGGCGAGTTTGGCCCGCGAGCGAGCCGAGCTTGAACGGGTGCGTCGTGAGTTCGTTTCGGAGATGGAGCACGCGGAACGAGAGTCTCAAGTTCGGGCGAAACTTGCCTCGGTCGATCAACTCGCAAGCGAGATGAAGGGGAAGTCGAAGGAGACGATCGTGGTCGGAGGCTCGACGTTTTCGCAACGACTCAGAAATCTCATCGGTCGAGCAAACTCGGGTGGGGACAAGCCCGCCGGCAAGTAGAATGCATCGCCGTCATTTTTAATCATCAAGAAAGAGCAATGCCGTGCTAGCGATTCCTTCGCCGCACGGCATTTTTACTACCATTCGATCGACTAGGCGTCGTCGATTTCATCCGCCGTCTGATGCGGGACGATGTACCACGACAATTCCTGCGCAACACGGCGAAGGAACATGCGGCGGAATTGGTCCTCAGACTGCAGGTCTTGCAACTCAATCGAACGGTTCGACGGATAGTCACGTTCGAAGACGTCGCTAAAGAGAAGGGCATCCTTGTTGACGTCCCACACCTTGAAGAGCACGTCCGCATGTCCCTGAAGCAGGAACTGATTTCGCGTCGTGTTCAAGTTGAACGTCGTGACTTCCACGAAGAGAACATAGTCGACGTCAAAGTGTTCGCCGATCGCTTGCGGGTCTTTATCGATCCAGTTTGAGTTGCGGTCCTTCCATTCACGAATCGCACGCTCAGGGACGACTTCGAATCGCTTGTCCGCCTGAATGATCTGGCTGACCAACAGACCAGTCAATTCGTCGTCAACCGATTGATGACCCCATTGAATGCTGTTATCGGCGAAGGCCAAGACGAGAATACGCTTGGTATCCTTCTTCTTTTCGCAGAGAGTGACCGGAGGAGGAATCTTCGGTTCGCCGGCAAATAGGAAGTATGGGAGTGCAAGCATATTTATCGCACAACCCACGTTCGTGGTGACGGCCAGCATCACCAGCAGGATAAGCGATTTTGAACGTGAGGATCGTCGAAACATCCCTGTCACCTCCGACGGACCATCGAGCGGCTCGATGGGTCCCCCGACCCATAAAGCAAGAGCCACCCGAGAGTGCTCGGGGGGCCGTTCGTGGTTTTGCAGACACTTGGAGTGGATGCCCCATGACAAGAGGCCGAAGTTAAGTCAAGGGGAAGAATGTCACGAAGTTGAATTCCGAAAGGTCGTGATGGAAGCCTGACACGCCATTTTCCCTGGTTTCACTCGCTTTCACTTCCGATTTCGTCATCTTGGATAAGTAATCCGACAGCCGACTTCGCCTCGCCTAGGGCGGCGCCTTATATCAGCAAGCAAGTTTCACCACGCGAGGAGTTGCGATGTTCAGGATTGGAATCGCCGGCATCGGTTTCATGGGGATGATTCATTATCAGGCGATCAAGCGAATTGCCGGGGCGGAAGTGACTGCCATCGCGGCGCGCGATCCCAAAAAGCGGTCGGGCGACTGGACGATGATCCAAGGGAATTTCGGTCCGCGCGGCGCTCAGGAAGACCTTTCCAAAGTCACTACCTTTGAAACGGCTGATGAATTGATCTGGAACGCTGATGTCGATCTGGTCGATATTTGCCTTCCGAGCAATGATCACGTCAATCCAGTGATCTCCGCGCTCGAGGCGGGGAAGCACGTTTTGGTCGAGAAGCCGATCGCCCTAACGTTGGCCGATGCCGATCGCATGGTCGCCGCCGCGAAAGCATCGGGGAAAATGCTTCTCGTCGCGCATGTCCTTCCATTTTTCGCCGACTTCAAGTTCGCGCTCGACGCCATTAAGAGTGGCAAGTATGGAAAGGTGCTCGCAGCTCATTTCCGTCGTCACATCAGTCCCCCATCATGGTCAGATGCTGTTTCGGACCTTGCGAAGATGGGGGGGCCGTTGATTGACCTTCACATTCATGATACGCACTTCATCGTGGCGGCCTGCGGCAGGCCCGCCCGCGTCTTTTCGTCGGGAATCATCGATCATGAGGCGGTTACCTATGTTTCGACTGAGTACCTTTACGATGGTGACGGACCCAAGGTGAGCGCGACCAGCGGATGTCTCAGCCAGCCTTCCAGGCCATTCACGCACGGCTATGAGATCTACTTGGAGAAGGGAACGATTCATTACGAAGCGGGGAGCCCGCTGAGGGTGTACACCCCCGAGGGTCAGGAGACTCCGGCCCTAGCGAGCGGGGATGAGATCGATTCGTTCAAGGAAGAGATATCCGCCGCCATTCACGCGGTGAAAACGAATGCCGTTTCCCCGTTGCTCGACGGTCAGATGGCGCGAGATGCCCTTTCTCTTTGCATTCACGAGGGGGAATCGGTCGCGACCGGTAAAGCGATTGAGATCAGGTAGTCAAAGCTATCGACCCACTTCGGCTTTGGGGCGTTCCGCCACCGGCGCGACAGGCGAAGCCAGCTCCACCGAGAGATCATCTAGCTCGACCGTTCCGATTCCGGTCATCGCGATGTTGAGCTTAATCTCTCCCGATTCGCGGACCGGGCGGCTCAGTTCAAACTTCTTCCAATCATTGGCTTTATTGTACCGAAGAGCCAATGATTCCCCTCCCAGGGAATCCCAGATCATCGCGCCGTCAACGCTTCCGGTGATGTTGGCCGGGACACGAACCCATCCGGTGATACGCACGACCTGTCCCGCGTCGACTTTGATCGGCGAACTCGAGATGACCACGTGAGTTGCATCGAGCACCGTGGGCGCATCGGATGACTTCGCTTCAACGCGTAGTTCAAGGACACGGCCTCCCTTCTTGGGCGGGCCGGGAATTAAGAGGGCCGATGCCTCGAGCCCCTCATCGGTGTGAGGATCATAGGACCAGCCGGCCGCATCGAGGCTGCCTTCGATCTCGAAGTTACCAGACGGAAGTAAATTGCGAGAGAATGCCGATCGCTCGATCGCATCCATGAATGCATAGTGTTCAGGGAGCGTGTGAAAGCACACGGCAAAAGGGGACGAAACCGCGGAAACGGGGTCTTTGACCGCTTGCTTCCAATGAGACACTTGCAGCTCGCGAGCATAGCGCATCGATCGTTGATCGAGAAGGTACGCCGTTCGAAAATCCTTCCTTTCCAGAGCGGTCTTCGCATCGGCCAGGAACTTACGTGATTCTGCGATAAAGGTTGTGGCGTCCGTGGATGGATGGCCTGTCGTCTGAAGCCGAGCGTTGGTCGTTTCGGTGCTTGAAAGTTCAATCTCCGCCAACTCGTGCTGCCATGTGCTCGCTTGTTCGGCCGTTTGTTGGATTAGCTCCTGGTAGTTCGCGAAGAGCTTAGCATCAGGCGTCAAAACAACGAAGGCAGCGGTATCGAATTCTTCGAGCGTAACGAGAATGCCTCCTGGCTGTCGTTGACGTTTGAGGCCCTTCACTTCCGTCGGAGAGATTTCGAACGCTTGGGACGACTCGGGCGCGCCGCGCACGATGAACTGCAAGTTATTGATCGCGCATTGACCCATGACCATCTGCGCGGTCGGATCTTTCCAGTACGCGATCGCCAGGACGCCGCGCCCGCCATTGTGTTTGAAGTAAGCGACGCCGATGTTCGGATTGCTTGTCGTGCCGTAGGGAAGGAGTGTTCCATCAGCGATAAAGGGTTCGATTAGCGTAAGCTCCGCATTGAGGAGCGCGAGCCCCAGTGTGCGAGAACGTCCCTTCACCGATTCCCCCAACCAACGATCGGAAGTGAAGACGAGACCGCGCGAGCCTTGTGCCAGGGTTGAATAGGTCAGCGTGCGGATCTGCTGCGGGTGCGGTCCAGTCGGGGTTTCGATCGGCTTTTCATCAATGTCGTATCCGTACACGAGCCGCACGAACTCGCGAGGAGGGTGTGTTTGGATCCATGACCAGAGAAACGTGCCAGGAAGGGCGAGCGTCTTCTGATCCTTGACCCATTGCTGATACCCTTGAATGCTGAGGGAGGACATCAGCGGAAACTTAGCAATGCCCACCATGTCGAGCTTACGGGAGTAATCGCGAATATCCTCAGAGACGTCTCCCGTGAGGATTCGATTCCCCGCGCGGCTGTGATCTCGGAGGGAGGCGACGGTGGCCTGCACACCGGGGAGCGCGGATTTGTCGAGGGGACCTCCCAGATAGAAGAAGATCGATTGATTGTTGAAGGTCGATGCCACGTCGGCATGATTCGCAAAGCTGACCCCAGCGCCATTGCTTGGATTCAATAGGGGCAACATCGGCACAAGCAATAAGTTGTACGCGGCGGCCTCATCAGCCACCGGGCCCGCGATGGGAAACGGTTCGAAGACGAGGTTCATGCCCGTTTCTTTGAAGACACGCATCGGCGCTTGTGTTCGAACCATGCCACGAGGGAAGAATGGTTTGTTACCGACGAAGAGTTGCTCCGACCGAATGTCGGCGTGAAGCAATTGGTTTCGATCCGCTACTTCGGGGACCATCGCATGCGGCGTCTGACCATTCTCGCCTCGTAGAGTCAGAGGAATCTGCTGAGCGGGAGGGGCCTTTCCTTTCGGTTCTTCTTCATCGACGTCAACGCGGGGAACGAGCGGGCCCGCGGAGATGTCGTCGATGCGAACGTCATATTCACCCAAGCCGCTGATGACGTTGAAAACGATCTGATCCACATAGGCACCGCGTACATCGACGGCCCGTCCACGCTGTGCCTGAAGGAGTTGTTGCTGTCGAGCGAGCAACTTATCGAGACGGTTGATGACCAGCTTGCGATACCGCTCGGTCGTGTCATAGCTAGAGCCGGGCAGAAGCGTTACCTGCGGCTTCCCGGTTTCCGGATCAATTTCCTTCGGGAGGACTACCCTCGCTTGGATCTGCGTTCCCGGTCGGCTCGCGCTGACGAACGCGCTGATTTCGAGTTCTTCGATGATCATCGTCGGGTCGATGGGATATTCGACGAGCGCGAAATCACCACTTTTCACGCGAACGACGATCCGTTCCGCCCGTTTGCCGGAATGAGGATGATCCTCGACGATGTTCTGCTCAAGGAGTTCGATTTGCCCGTTGGTCAAACCAAGCTTCAAGTGAGTCTCGTTCGACTCGAACGACTGTCGGTGGAATTGTTGGGCGACGGCAGACTCGCCGAGCAGAAGCAGGAGAAGGAGAATTGACCGACGAGAATAGTTCAATGGAGTCATCACGGCACGAGACGTACGGCTTTCCCCGTTCCATCGGTTCGCCGGACCAGTGAATTGCAACGGACGGATGCGTGGCATAATCGTTCTCGTCCCTGAACCGGTGAATTACCTGCTGCTTACAGCGCTAAAAGAGAGAAGCTTCTTCTCTTGCGTGACCTCGGCGCCAAGTTTCCGCTCGGCCGTCAAGATCATGAGAGATGCTTGACCAAACCGTCGTCACGTGGGGCGTATAGCAAACTCACCGGACGCGCGAACCGCAGTTTGTCGGTGAAATGCAAAAGACGAGCGAATTGGGAAGGCTGCATGTTTTGGGTGGATTGGTGAGAGAGGGGGTTTGCACGCGGTGGTGTCAGCCTAATCATGGGTACGGTCGGCGATTCAATCAGTCCGAAACGACAACGCCTCGCTTATCCGCGCGTCTTGCTCGATCGATTTGCCGCTCCAATTGATTAAGCAACTCCGTCGGAGTGGTGGGGTGCCCTTCCGGCCTTGAAACCAGGGCGGTGGACCAAACGAGGTCGATCGTTTGTTGGTGAACGCTGATCGATGGGAGCAACGCCTGATTGATTCGTTCGCAGAACCGTTTTCCGCCGGTCACGTCCGTATTCGTCAAGATGGCAAGAATGGAACCTGGGCCGTAATGGCCGATCACATCGCAATGCCGGCAGACCGCTCGAAGGCGCTGAGCGAGGAGCGTCATCCATTCGTTGACGAATTCGTCTCCGTACTTCCGTTCAATCTCGTCGTATCCCTCGAGCTCGACCATCGTCAGCGCGATGGGGAGTGAATATCGCGTCGCGCGAACGATTTCCTCCTGGCATCGATCGACGATGTGAGCATGGGTGTGCCATCCCGTTCTTGGGTCGAACGGGGTGGAATGACCATACATTGGAAGGGACTTCGTTGTCGCTGTTTCCGTGATTCGCTTGTTCAACAAAACGATCTGTTGCCGGAGGGCGTGATAACAAATCGTTCGGCCGATAAACGGAGATAAAGCTCCTCCACTCGATCGAGGCGAGGAGGGCAAATCAATCACCCCCGATGCTTGGAGGCTCGCCTTTAGAAGAACATCCTCCGGACGAGCGATCAAGATGACCGAGGCATCGGGCAAGCGTCCCGCGAACCAACAGGCGTCTTCCGCGCCGGTATCGACGATGACAAGATGATGCCGTCCCATCGAGCGTCCCGCAATTTCACCCCGATGACTAATGAGGGTTATTTGGGCCTGAATCAATTCCTCTTCTTCAAGGGTTGATCGGACCTCTTTGCCGATCTGCGGATGACTTGAAACGATGAGGACCGAAAGGTTTGGAGGGATGTTGTCGGTATTTCTCACCATGATTCATCCCTTTCATCGTGATATAGGGCAGGCGGCAGCATCATGGCGAGCCGTCACACGAATGTGATCCACCAGTTGGTAGAAGCTGCTACAGAACTTTACGTCGTGGATGGAAAAGGGATCGAACGGCACGGGATTACATTTCAATCGAGGAGGTGGAACGGGCGGAATAATCAGGCTTCAAGCAATTCGCCCGCCACTTCTCAGCCGTTCCATCATCGAGCGGCCGTCGGCGGATCATTCTCTGGGCCGATGCACCAGAGAAAATGTCGTCCCCGTAGAATCATGCGGTCTCCCACCATCGCGGGGGTCGCCAGAAACTCATCATCAAGCTGATAGCGGCCTAGCAATTCGAATTTGTTTGACGCGGCGAACGTGGCAACGTCTCCTGTTTCGCCGACCGCCACGACTCGGCCTCCGACATGAATC
>JAIEPU010000035.1 GCA_019748235.1 bacterium | reverse complement strand
ATCGCATGATGTGGTTCCCACGAGCGCGTCGATACACGAAGCGATTTCCGCGTGCTCCGCTACCGATGACCCTTCACCCGAAATGTCATCTCGGCTCGTGGTAAGTGGAGAAGGCCTAACCTTAACCCGATTGTAACTCGATCGATGAGAATTGATAGATCGTTTAAAGTTCAAGCCTGAAAGGATGCATGGATCAGAACAAGTTGTAGATCACGCAGCCCCCTACGTGACATGGGTATTCAACCATCGGCCATCACCCACACGAATCGGAACGGGCGATCGATCGAAAATCGGATTGATTCGAGGAATATGCAGGATGCACGTGCCGCCGTTCATCCAAAACTCGTTTGAAAAAACTCATACCCCGCCCGGCAGCCCGAACTCGCGTATGAGCCATCGGGCTCGGTGCTTCATCGTATGCTCGGCTAACACTGCTTCGCGCGATCGCTGACGAAGGTTGGAGAGATCGGAACTCAAAAGCGCGGAGACGCGGTCCGGCAATTCGTCCAGTGTTTGAAATGTCGGCGGACGAGCCGCGGGCTCGGGGAAAAGGTCGACGAGTTCGGGTCGATCGTCCGTCAGCACGGCATTTCCCGAACCGGCAATGTCCAGCACTTTGGGATTCACCGTCGAAGAGACTTGCATGAAGTTGAAGTTCAGGTTGAGCTTCGTCCGTCGATAGACGAGCGGCAGGGCGGAAGGAAGAATGGTCCCCACGAACTGGTCTCGGCGAATGGCGCCTGATTTTACCCAACCTTCGTCGCCGTAGATGATGATTGGAAAATCACGGAGCGATTCGATCGCCGCCAATCGAAAGGCGGCCGTCTCGGACATTTGAAGCAAATAGTCGAAGTACCGGGCATGAATGGGAAACGCCGTCGACAGTTTCTCAATCGCCCCTTTCACATCAGCGCGCCGGCTGAGGATCGCTCGATAAAGACTGACCATCGATCGGGACTGATTGATTGCCTCAGCCCAGCGAAGCCCGGCCAATCCGATCGTGCCATACAGGCCGTTCCCCAGGATATCAAGATGTTGACGTAAAAGATCAAAACGGCTTTGGCCCACGAATGACAATGGTATGTCACGACCGTCATCACTGAATTCCGGCTCGGCGGCAGTGAAAATGCTTCGCGCGGCAGGAGGCAACCAGCGTGACCCCTCGGGAAGGATGGCGACGATATCGCGTGCGAATCCCAGAGCGGGTCTTCGGCTTGCAGGATTTTCCCAATCGGCGCGAGTGGTGGCGGTCGGCACATCCCACCACCAACTGACGAGACGCCCCGGCACGAATGGCTCCATGACCACACGTTCCCGAGGGTCCGGCATCTCGAAACAAGCACGGTTCCGAACGAACGTCACCGGCGTAGGGCTTTCCACCAACGATTTCAAAACGCTCTGCGCGGTCGCAAAGGTCCAAGCTTCTGCTCGATCAGGGACGTCTATCCGGCGCGTGGGACAACCGAGCGATTGCAAAACATCCGCTAAGTCGTTGAAGATTTCACAGTGGGGACTGATTACTGTCGCCGCGAAGGTCGACTCTTTCGCAGGGATCCAAGTCCGCGCAATACCGGCCATTTTCTCCGTCAAAATCGATGCGTGTCGGAGCGAATCATGGAACTTTCGATGAACTAAGTATGAGCCCGATGGCAACCATGTTGGCTCACCGTGGAGGTGGACCTCTTGTTGAAGCGAGTTGACAATTTCATGAAGGCTCATTTCCGACAGGGCTTTTTGATCGGCAGAGGCGATCATGAATTGAAGCCGACCGGATCGGAGGGGCACGCTCCAGTCTTGGCGACAAAGAAGCCAACAAAGGAGTTGCGATTCTGGCTCGATGACAACGATGCGATCGACGTTTGATGCGAGAAGCGACTCGAGCCGTTTGCCATTTCCTATCCCTTGAAGCACCACCCATCTTTGAGGATCGAACTCTTCGCGCAAATCGTCTGCAATCACGAATTCGCGATCACCCGCGTTCCCGACAAGTTGATGATCATTCTCACGTGACAGATTCATCAGAAGACCGGGGCGATGAGAAAGAATTAAGCGGTCCGCCATCTTTGGACTCGTTTGCCGAAGCCCGTTCAAGTTGGCCTGCCAGGTCGGGACGTCTCGAAGGTCGAGCGGCAGAAACGCCCCATGCCGATGATGAAACCGATCCAGCAGGGACTGCCAACCAGCAAGACTTGCCCCTGCCCGGTGCATCACATCAATCCCATGCACGACGCCGAGCTTTCGGCCATGCCAAAGAAGCCAGCGAAGCGACAGGTCGGAATCGTAAAAGTGAAAGCCGTCGAAAAGATCGGTATCGAATGGAGCAGAAAGAAAATCCCGGCGGCGACCAAAGAGTAGGACACCATCAAGACTGACGACGGAACTCACACCCCGTCGAGGGTCATCGGGCGGGCCATACAGATCGTGACTCTCCCTGCCTCCGGGATGGAGGTGAATAATGCTGCCACGCCCAAATCCTCGGCCGCTGTCCCACCATCCCCCGGTCCGTGGCATCCGCGTCGTTCCGGCGATGCCGACTAAGTCGAATCCGAATTCATCGATTCCACGGCGCAAAAGCGGAAGCCATGCGTCTCCTTTGATCTGAACGTCGTCGTGAAGGAAACAGCAGTATTCTCCCTCCGCAGATGAGAGACCCTGATTCCACGCTTGTCCGAGGCTAAGCCGGCCGGGGTTTTCCACGATAATTGTTTGGATTTCGGAATTTATTTGGCTGCGGTGCCAAGCAAGAGAAGTCCCCTGGGCGTCACGAGTAGAAACGATGATGGTATAGGTGAACCTCATGCATTCGCGCGCCTCTGTTTATTGGGTCGCTTGACTCAACGTAGGTAAAAACCTACGATCTTTCGAACAGGCCCCGTCGTCTAGTTAGGCCTAGGACACAGGATTTTCATTCCTGCAACAGGGGTTCAAATCCCCTCGGGGTCATTTAGTTTCGGTAAAGTCACGGTATTACACTCGCGTTTTTTCCAAAATTCCCCACCACGTAACATCTGGACGGTTGCCGTCTTGCGTCATGCCACTACGGTTACTGGAGTCTCCTTCTACTTTGGCGGGCGCATGCGTGCTATAAAAGCGAACGAGTGGACTAGTATGTCTTTGTGGATAGGTTCGAGCAAGTTGCCGACCCGAAATCATTGCTCGGTTGCCTGCCCTTCTTTTGTCGCCTTCACCCCGGCAGGACGGACGGCATGAAAATCGCTGTTTTTGTAGATGGTGCTAATTTCTTTTACATGCAAAAGGATCGCCTCCACTGGTGGATCGATCCTAAGCGCATGTTGGATTGGATCAAGACTTTAGGTGAACTGACAGACGCATACTACTATGTTGCTGTCGATGATCCTATGGAACCACAACAAGAGAACTTCCTCAAGGCCCTCACCTACATGGGTTACAGCCTTGTCACGAAACAACTCAAAACGGTAACGAGCGAATCTGGAATTGACCGGAAAAAGGCGAATCTGGACGTCGAAATCGTCCTCGACATGATCAACGTCGTCGATCAATACGACCTGGCAATTTTGGTCAGCGGAGACGCGGACTTCGAGCGCACGCTCCAAACACTCCGCGCACGGGGAAAGAAGTTCCTCATCATGTCGACACAGGGCTTCGTCGCGCGAGAAATACGGCAGCAAGCCGGCATGCACTTTGTTGATTTCCAGGACATTCGCGAGCACGTGGAAAAGGTCATGAAGGACAATTATCGCTAAACCTTCTCCGAGTCGAATGTTAAGAAGCTATTAAAGATGTCGTAGCCCGAACGCCGTCGTCCATTCGAGGACGAGGGCGTGACGGTTTATTGATTGCACGGTGATGTCGCTACTTCCAGGAAACAACGGGCAGTCCCCTCGCTATTCCGTACGATGACGGCAGGCGGCCCACGGGACAATATGTCTCAGCCTTCCGAGAGATGACTGCCGGACTCATTCTCCACTTGCCCTAACCCTTTGACGGGCAAGGTAATGTTTTTGGAATCCCGTCTCTGCAATTGGGTGAGAACGGGCGAACCTCTGAAACCAACCCCCCCGGCGAAAAGTAAGCACCCTTGAGCACCGAATACGGGCGAGAAGTGCTGAAAGACGAGCAAGCTTTGGTCGACCGCTGCCTGCAGGGGGACCAGAAAGCTCATTATGATTTCGTCGAAAGATACCAATCGCTGGTGTTCGGCGTTTGCCTTCGCATGCTCAGCGACCGCCAGGAAGCCGAGGATGCGGCTCAGGATGTATTTGTCCGGGCGATCAGAAGCTTGAAGCGTTGGGATCGGGAACGCCCCCTTCGACCATGGCTTTTGACGATCGCCTCGAATCGCTGCCGAACGTATTTGCACCAACGGAAGCGCCGGCCAAGTGCCTCGGAATATGCCGACGACATTGCCGACCCGCGTGCGGAACAGGATAGCAGCCAGGAGCTTTGGCAGGAAATACGACGAGCACTCGACGAATTGCGGCCGGACTATCGTAAGGTTTTCTTACTGTTCCATGAACAGGGCCTCAGTTACGACGAGATGAGCAGCCTGACAGGGAAGCCGATAGGCACCCTGAAAACGTGGCTCCACCGAGCCCGGAATGAAATGCTCAAAATGCTCCAACGAAAAGGATTAGCGACAGAGGTTCGACATGACGCCCACGAAGAATGAAGAATTGCTGGACGAATTGATCGATCGCCATCGGAGCGGAGAATCGATCGAATCGATTCTCGCCCAACTACCTGCGGACTTCTCTCTGCCGGAGCTATCCGTGCGGGAAAGTCGCCAGTTAGTGGCCGACCTGGTGATTCTCGATGAAAACGTCGGATGCATGCCGCGCCCGGTTCCCAGTAGCAACTTTGCTGAGGGAGTCATGGCGGCTCTCCGTGAACCAACGGTGACTGCCGCGCAGAAGCCGACGTCCACTTGGCGCGTCGTCGGAGCCACTGCCGCAGCAGCCATTGCCGCCACGCTTCTCTTTGCGGTCACGCTGAATCCGAAAGACTTCACCAAGGAATCGAAGGAAGTCGCTTCCGCCCCTGTCGCCGTTGATCCCGCTCAAGTCTCGATGAATGACGCGGTACGACAAGGTACTGAAGCAACACTCGAACTCTTCCAAGAGATCGCGTCCAACATTCCGGCAGATAACAGGACGCCGGACGAGAAGAAAGAAGTTCAGCTCGCCAGCGCCACACCGATCGGGCGTGCGATCCAGGGATCGAGCACGACCATCAAGACGGCGGGTCAAGGTCTTCGCGTAAGCGTTGAACCGATCACGAATACCGCGCTCGACGCATTTGGTTTCCTTTGGCGGCCAGCGGGTGCCGAGGATAGTAAACAGCCCTCGATATGATCAACTTCGCGCTTCGATTTACGAGACTCGTCGCACTTGGCCTCCTGATGGCGGCGGGTCTCGCCTTCGCGGGCGCGAGTGCCACCAACGACATTCTTCGCGTCCTCCCCGCGGACATGTCCGGTTGTCTGATCATCCAAGATCTCGCCAAACATGCCGACCTTCTGAAAAGTTCAGACACCATTCGTCAATTCGGCGACAAGCCGTTGGTCCAAAATTGGAGGAATTCCTCGTCATTCAAGGGATTTGAAAGCCTCACCGCCGTCCTGCCCCTCTATTTTGGAATCCCGAACGATCAGCTCATTCATGATGTGCTCGGTGATAGCATCGTTTTGGCGCTTCGTCTCCCGACGGAGGGTACTTCCCCTGTCGGCGTCTTTGCCTGTCGGGCGGCGAAAGAAGAGGTCCTCGTCAAAGTCGTCGAACGATTGACGACGAAGGGCCCCAACCGCCAGGTCACTCCACATACCTATCGAGGCGTCACCTTCCACGAGCGCCACGAATTCAACGGACGACAAGACTACCTACTCCGACTTGGTTCCGTCGCCATCATGACGGATAAACAGGAAGTGATCGAACAGATCATTGACACATCGATCGACGGCAAAGGATTGGTCGACGCTCCGTTATTCCGAGAGATGCGATCGGCAATCGGCGAAGGAAACTTCCTCGAGCTTCTCATCGACACGGAACCATTCAAACCACTCTTGAATCAAGCGATCGAGCAAGCCTCCGGACCTGTCGAGTACTTCGCGAAGATTTTCCGAGATGTTTGGCTCGATTTGGACTGGGCGGCTCTCTCCCTCAAAATCACCGATCACCTGGAGCTTTCGCTCCATGCGTCCGTCGATCCTAAAGAACTCGACAGCACCGAATCGAAATGGCTTGCCGTGCTGAGCGAAGCGAGCAATTACTGGAAAACTTTGCCCGCGGATGTTCTATTCGCGGCCGCGACCCAGCTCGATGCGACGCTGACTTGCGAGCAGTTCCTACAACTCTCGAAGGTTGTCCCGGAATTGGCTACCGTGGTCGAGGCATTCGATGATCTGGCGGTGGGATTCGACGCGACCAAGGACTTGTTGCCTGCCCTTGGGCCTGAGCTCGGGACGATGATTCGGATCGGCGAGTCCGGCACGCCCGAGGTGTTCATCGAACTTCAGTTGGCACAGGGAGACAAGATGGGAGGAGCGGGGCTCGACATCGCCAAAACGATGGAGCTGGTCATTCTTCGTCCGATTTTCGTCTTCTATTCGATCGAACACAATCACGAGTTCAATGACTCAAGCCGCGTCGAGACGACAAACGTCGGCGACCTTCGCATTCATACGCTCGTCCACTCAACCGTGCTTCCCGATTGGCTCATCCCGGCTTTCTCCGTGAGCACTGATCGCATTCGATTTGCCAGTTCGCCACAACTGCTGACCCAGAAGGAAAGCGGCAATATCGCTTTGTGGATCGACTCCCCCGAAGCGAAGCGATTTCGCGACGCACTTGGCAACGAGGAGATTCCCAAGGCATTTCTGAACGTCAATCGTCTGAGAGAATTTCTCGTTCGTAACCAGGGAGAGATCGCGGGCAATATCGCGGAGAAAACGTCCGTTAGTTCGTCGAATGCCAGTGGAAAGATCAACGATCTGAATTCGGTCCTCGAACTCGTCGACTTCGCCGTCCTCAGCACCACCACCAAGGGCCAAGTCCGCCGTTGGACGCTTTCTGCGTTCGCCGAAGAGAAGAATTAGTCGTCTAAGATCTCTTGTACACCAACCGCGTTCTTTCTCGTAGGCTAGGTCGTTTTTACCCAGCGCTTCGAAAGTCTGGACCCAGATGTAGGTCACGCAGCCCTCTGCGTGACATCAGTTGCAATCCTTCGTGAGAATTCGCCCATTCCTCCTGCACTTTCGGTACTTTACCTCCGCGTCGTTACGTGCTCGATAGGCAATGAGCGGACCCCATTGTCAGGGCAATTGACCTTTGAGAATTGACGTCGCGTAAGGTGAGTCCTGAGACCTTTATTTTTTGCATGCTGGCTTGCAATTCGAAGGCTACGAGCCTGATCAGTGATGAGGCCGTGCTCATGTCACGCAGAGGGCTGCGTGACCTACACGTCTTTCTCGTAGGCTAGGTCGTTCCGACCCAGCCTACATTGAGCGCGTAAGGAGTGCGTGGTAGTTGTTTGGCTTCGGGAGCTCTCGTCATGCGGACAGAAGAGAAAGCGTTTCAGCTTCGGTTACCGCATCCGACATGATGGCGTTCGCGAAGAGCTCGGCATCGAGATTATCGACGCTTTCCCACTGCGAACACATGAACGACCAGCCGGGGTTGTGCGAGATGTTGGCCCCTTCGACCTGCTTGGTCATCTCCATGAAGTTTGCTAATTCTTCGGCGAGCGAAACCGTCGCCGCCAATACCGCATGCCGCGGAGCTTTCGCGGGATCGTGATGATAAAGGATGGCTTCAGTCAATTCGTCGGGCAGATTCCACATGGTCGTGAGCCATGCCCCGAGTTCTGGGTGCGTGAATCCGAGCATCTCCATCTCGAGGCGAAGAAGATGATTCTCGTCAGTCGTCTTTTGGTTGGCGAGCTTACAGAACACATCCGGATAACCGACGGCGAGCATGATGCGTCCCAAATCATGCGAGAGCCCGGCGGAGAACTCTTCCCCCTTGAAGCCGAAACCAAGCTTCTCATTGATCTGCCGGCTGAGGACGCCGGTCAAACTGGAATGTCGCCAGAGACGATCTCGCTCCGCCTCTTGCCCCTTCGGCATCCAGCGAAACACGCTTCGCACACTGACGGCAAGAATGAGATTCTGAGTTTCCCGAAGGCCGAGCCGAACGATTGCATTGTGAATGTCCGAGATCTTCGTTCCGCCGCTGTAGAAGGAACTATTCACCAGCTTCAGCAGGCTCGTGCCGAGCGCTGGATCGGTCTCAATGATTTTGGAGAAGTCTCTGATTGAGCAGTTGGGGTCGTTCACGATGGCAAGCGCGCGAGTCGCGGCGGTCGGCAGCGTGGGAACATTGCCGATCTGCCGAAACTTCTCGGTGAATGTTTCGGTCGGTGTCGCGGTCGCGGTGCCCATCGAGGGTTGACTCCCTTGAGTTACGGGCTGCCTGCATCGATCAGACCCTCGGGCTCTCTGAATCAAAGCTCGTCAAATGGCCCAATGCCAGAAGCGAGGTTTGAACCGAAGCCAATGGACGCACCGTCGCATTGAGAGTTTGAACTGACTTCGCTGAACGAATGCATTCCGAACAGACTTGCTGATGCTCGGAATCAAGCTGATCGGCAGCCGATCTTGAGAAAGCTTACCTCATAAATCAGCGGGGGGCGTTGTAGCCAGCGGGCTGGAATTTGGGGTCGATTTCTTCGGCTAATTGATGGGCAAATTCATTGGTGGGGTCGGCCTTGATCGCCAGATCAATTTGCTTCTGGCAAGCCGTCATCTTCCCCTGACCACCGAGAATCCGAGCAATTTGCACCCGGGCATCTGCTTCCGACATCGTCTGCGAATAGAGCTTATAGGCCTTTTGCTCCTCGCCTCTCACAACGAGAATGCCCGCTAGGTTCGACCGATAGAGGTTTGATTCCGAATCAAGCTTGCATGCTTTTTCAAGGGCATCGAGCGCTTCGTCATACTTCTCTTGTTTCGTGTAGGCTATGCCGAGTTCGTTCCAAAGCGGAGCCGCCTTAGGAAGTTTGACGAGACCTTCTTGTAGCCTTTCAATCGCCTGGTCTGGATGACCCAATTCCATCTTCACCTTGGCGAGTCCGACCCACGCATTCACATTTTTTGGTTCTGCCTTGATGGCTTTTTCGAAGAGACTCGCCGCCTCGGCATATTGTCCCATTGAAATGCGGACCTGGCCGAAGTCGCAGAGCATTTTCCCGGTCGGTTTGTTTGGAAGCAAATCCTCCATCGGTTCGGAGAGCTTGCTCGCCACCATCGCCTCGGACTTTTCCTTGTTGGTCTTCTCTTTCTTCCAGGTCACGGTGGGAAGGGATTTACATCCCGTCAAACCAACGACCCCGATGAGAAGAAGGGCTCCCCAAGTTGCTTTGGTCAATTGCGGAAGCATCAGCCACTCCGTTCGAGGCGTAAACGACCTCTGACGTCAATGGAGTGGAGCAAGATGGGAAGGTCGACTTTAAAACTCCGCGATGAATTGCCGGGCGGCTTCTTCAATCAGCGGAACGTCTAAGTGCAGTTCTTCTCGTTTAAATCGGCACAACGAGACGACGATCTCTAATAAATCTCGACAATCGCTGGGTCGAGAAACTCGTCCGGCACTGTAATAGCGGTCAAACAGAAAGTCGATCGCTTCTGGACAAGCGTTCAATCGAAGCCGGCGAGCATACATGTTGAAGATCTGCTCGTAAACGTCGCGGCTCGGGGCATCGACCCCGATCTTGTGGCGAATACGGCGGAGGAAGGCATCGTCGACCAACTGCCCCGGATCGAGGTTCGTCGAGAAAATAATGAGTTGCTCGAACGGCACCATGAACTTCTTGCCACTCGCCAGCGTGAGGAAGTCGTGCCGATCTTCGAGGGGAAGGATCCATCGATTGAGCAATTCCTTGGGGCTACAGATCTGCCGACCGAAGTCGTCGATAAGGAAGATGCCTCCGTTAGCTTTAATGTGGAGTGGCGCCTGATACACGTTGGCGGTCGCGCTGTAACGCAGGTCCAACATATCAAGCGTCAGTTCGCCCCCGGTGATGATGACGGGACGTTGAATCTTGACCCAGCGGGGATCAAGCGTGTCTTCGTTGAGAAGCCGTCGCACGAGAGCTTGCGCCGTGGGGCCGACTTCATCGGCCTGGTCGTCCGCCGCTCGATGAACGATGGGATCGTACATCGTGACGATGCCGTCATCCGCGAGAATCGCGTGGGGCACATAGATCTCGCCGCCGGAGTGATTGAAGAACTCTCCAATCGCGCGAGCGATACTCGTCTTGCCGGTTCCGGGAGGTCCATAGATGAACACCGCACGGCCGCTGACGATGGCTGGCCCAATCGTGTCAATCAATTCGTCGGTGATGACAAGATGCGCGAAAGCGTTCCTGAGCCCTTCCCGTGTGAGAGGAATGCCGGTGACGATCTGGCGATAAACCTGGTCGACGTAATCTTCCAGCGGCACGGGAGCAGGACCCACATACGCACTTGTTTCGAGCGCATCACGAGCGCGCTGGCGACCGAAATCGGTGAGCGAGAATCGGTATGAAACGGTGCCAATCAGATCACCACCGCCGATCTCAATGCATTTTTCTTCCTTCAGGAATTGCAAGGCTTGTTCGAGGATCTTAAACGGCAAGCAGGTCTGACGAGAAAGCTCAATGCCGAGCATCGTGCCGCGCGTGAAGAGCATCTTTAGGATGAGGTCGGTGACGAAGCCCAGTGACAGCCCCGTTTCCGCGAGCGTTTGCGGCGCGCGTGGTGCGGGGGGTGTATAGACCGACTCGGTCAGTTGTTCGTCAGCTAATTCAACGCGTGTCACGCGGAATGCTCCCACCGTTGGCGAATTGGATCGTATCTGGCACGGCTGTGTACGGATTGCGGCGAGGGGTATTCGTGAAACTATAGCATTCGATCGAGATTCGACGGGAGAGCCGGCGTATTCACAAAAAGAGAAGACCGCGATCTTATCTGACCGCGGCCTTTGCTCATGTCACAAAGAAGAACGTCTCTAGTTCTGAGAATCGTCTCCCGAAGTGAGGAAGCTCTGCATGATCTGCGGCTGATAGCGCGGCGGTTGGCCGGCGATGCCGATCATGTTGTCGATCGTCTTCGGTCCTTCCAGACCAAAGAGGCCCCACGGCTTGCCCCGATTGGCCGGGATAACGTTCCACGCAATCCCCTGCCGAGAAATGCGAGCCAGATAATCAGAAACGACGGCCACACGCTGTTGATCGAGGGAATCGTCAAACGAAGTTTGCAACAGAATGGTGGATGATAAATTCGTTCGACGGCTGGCAAGATATTGAAGTCGAGATTCACCCGCTGGATTCAATTGTCCAGGCTCTTTCTCATCGAAGTAATGGAGCCAAATCGTTGATTCGAGATTCTGTCCATTGAGAACCTGCTGACGAAGCGGCGCATAGACGCGGCGCTGCGATTCACGGGCATATTGATGCGGCCAGCAGTGATCGGGATGTAGCTGCTCTTTGTCGAACTGATGCCACTTTTGCTTGAGCGTTCGAATCAAAGGAGGTTTCTTGGATTTGCAACTCTGGCAATCCCCGGTCGCACAGGCTTCGCCTGTTCCCACGGGTTCTGTCGCCACATCCACCTCGGAAGTACCCGGTTCCGTACCAGGAACCTCGAGTTCTGAAGCAGGGACGGGTTCAATTGGTGCGGTGACCGGAGCGTCGTCCGCCAGCGACTGGCCTGCGACGAGCCCCAGCGATCCGAGAAGCAACGCGAGCCGACTGGCTCGAAGGATATATCCGTGCATCGTGCCTTCCTTGGCCGCGGGGCTTATTCCGTCTTCATCGTCAAGTAGTTGTCCATGATCTGAAGCGCTGCGGGACCGACGAGCACAATGAAGATCGCTGGAAAGATGAACAATACCAGCGGGAAAATCAGTTGCACCGCGGTCTTAGCGGCCTTTTCCTCAGCCAATTGCTTACGCCGGGTTCGCATCGAATCGCTCTGCACTCGCAGCGCGGTTCCGATACTTGAACCGAAGCGGTCCGCCTGAATGAGGATCGCCGCCAACGACTTCATGTCATCGACCCCCGTGCGCAATCCGAGGTCGTGAAGAACCTCGCGCCGGGGACGTCCCATCTGCAACTGAAAGTTACAGATGGAAAACTCCTCACTGATGATCGGAAAACTTCGAGCCATTTCTTCTGCAACTTTTCTCATTGCCGCGTCTAACCCAAGTCCTGCCTCCACGCAAACCACCATAAGGTCCAGCGCATCTGGTAAACCGCAGAAGATCTGGGTTTTGCGGGATTTAATCCGGAGCCAGACGAATATGCCGGGTAGGTAAAAGCTGACGCCGGCTACGAGAAGCCCGTACATTAGTCCGTTTGACGTCATGCCATAGGTGGGGACAATCACCGTCAGCGCGATCAGTAACCCGACCAGAAGGCATCCAAACTTGATGCCAAGGTACGTCGAGGGAGCATTTTCCCCGCGCCAGCCGGCACTCATCAGTTTCAAACGAAGTTCTGACTGTTCCTCTTCCGATTGCGGCGTCAACGGCTTGGCGAGCGCCGGGGCAGCCTTTTGGAGGAGGATTTGTAATCGCTCGGCGTTGCTCGACTCCCCGCCCCCTTCGCCGGTGCTCATCTTGCTGAACTTGTCGAGACGCCTCTCCGCCCGCGCGTCACGTGCAGTGAAGATCGTGTACAGGACATAAACCCCCATACCGATCGCGACCGCAACGAGCAAAGGAACCGTTTCGCGCGCGCCGATCGACAAGGCTTGCGACAAAAGAAGGGGTGAGTATTCCATGGCCTACGCTTTACCCTCGGGATGAGACCAAACCGTGCGCGTCCCTCAATGAGAGACTCACGAACGAATTCACTGTCACACTTTGATGTTCACAATCTTTCGAATGAATGCCGCGCCAACTGCCATGCTTAGGCAACCAAAGGCTGACATCATTCGTCCTCGTGGATCCGTCCACAACATCGAAACGTATGCCGGGCTCAGGTACAACATGACAAGCATTAGGAAGAACGGGAGGCCGATGAGCACGACGCCGCTGATGCGCCCTTCACCCGTCAAAGCCTGAACCATTCCCATGATTTTGAAACGTTCGCGGATGACGTAGCCGATCTTGTCGAGGATTTCCGCCAAGTCGCCACCGGTCTGACGTTGAATGACAACTGCCGTCACGAAGAACTTCAAATCGAGGTTCGGAATACGTTCGGCAAGGTTGCGAAGGGCAAGATCCAAGCTCACACCGAGATTCTGTTCTTCGTAAACGCGACCGAATTCACTGGCGATCGGGTTGGGCATTTCTTCCGCCACGGACTGCATCGCCGCCGCGACGCTGTGCCCGGCGCGTAGAGCGCGTGCCACGAGTTCAAGCGCTTCGCAAAGCTGCGCCGCGAACTTGTTGAGTCGCTTCTTCCGAAGGAATAAGACGTAGAAGAATGGAAGTGGCGCCGCGATAAGTCCCGTGACGAGGGGGACGTAGAACGGCAATCCGAATAGAGCGGGCAAAAGCGCCGCTCCTACACCGAGACCTCCGGTGAGCAACCAGAACTGCGCGGGGGGCATGCGAAAATCGGCTTGCTGGAAAAGCTTCGTCAGGCTTGGAAGCCGAGGGAGGAGCTGTTCGATCAGCGAGCCGGCCTCTGCCGCCAGCATCGGCTCGCGAAGCAAATTGGGCGTGTCGGCCACTTGCGTTGTGGTGCCTGCCAATCGCCCCAGCCGTTCGTCGAGCGACCTGGAACCCGCGTACTCGCGGTAAAAATTCACCCCCGCCGCAACGAGGCACATCACCCCGACGGCGACGACGACCGAGATCATGATCGGTACCGACATGTCACTTTCCCATTTCTCTTGTCATCTCGGGCCGTTTCAGTCGAACGAACGCGAATCCATTGAATGACAACTCAATCTCGAAGCAGCACACGCTCAGCAAAGAGATTGGGTGGAAGCCTGATTCCGGCCGCCTCAAGTCTGGGCATGAAACTCGGCCGGACGCCGGTCGCTTCGAACTGGCCGAACGCGCGGCCGTTCTGATCGATGCCAAGCTGCCGATATCGGAATATTTCCTGCATGATGATCGTGTTCTGCTCCATGTTGAGCACTTCGGTGAACGACGTCACCTTACGTGGACCACCCTGCAAACGGTTGACTTGGATGATGAGATCAACGGCGCTGGCAATCTGATGCCGCATCGCCTGGATCGGAATCTCGATTCCACCCATCGCGATGAGAGTCTCGATACGCGCGATCGCATCGCGCGGCGTGTTGGCGTGAACGGTCGTCATCGATCCTTCGTGACCGGTGTTCATGGCCTGGATCATGTCGAGCGCTTCGGATCCACGGCATTCGCCGATGATGATTCGATCGGGACGCATACGAAGGGCATTCTTCACGAGAAGACGAGCTGGGATAGCCCCCTTCCCTTCGATGTTCGGCGGTCGCGTTTCGAGCCGGACCACGTGATCCTGTTGAAGCTGGAGTTCTGCCGCATCTTCGATGGTAAGCACGCGCTCTCCCGGCGGAATGAAGCTCGACAACGTATTGAGCAGCGTCGTCTTACCAGAGCCGGTACCTCCCGAGATGATGACGTTCATCTTGGCTTTGATTGCCCCTTCGAAGACCATCGCCATTTCCGGCGTGAATGCTTTGAAGTCGAGCAAGTCTTGCAGCTTGAGTGCTTTCGATCCAAATCGACGGATGGAGACCGCGGGTCCGTCGAGTGCGAGCGGCGGAATGATCGCATTCACACGAGACCCGTCAACGAGTCGCGCATCGCACATAGGGCTCGTTTCGTCGATGCGCCGCCCGACCTTTGAGACGATTCGGTCGATGATTTGCAGGAGATGCTGGTTGTCGCGGAACTTGACGTCGGTCTTTTCGATCTTGCCGCGTCGTTCGCAAAAGATGCTGTAAGGGCCGTTGATCATGATTTCCGAGATCGATTCATCCCGGAGAAGTTGTTCGAGCGGTCCGAGGCCGAACGTCTCGTTAAGGACTTCCTCGATGAGCCGTTCGCGCTCCATGCGGTTGAGAAGTGGATTCTCGGTATCGCACAAGTGCTCGACGACCATGCGGATTTCACGGCGAAGCGTCTCTCCCTCGAGATCGCTCACCTTCGACAGATCGAGCTTGTCAACGAGCTTTTCGTGAATGAGCTTCTTCAATTCATCGAAGCTCTTGTTTCCGATGGCGCCTCCGTGCATGCGGCCCGGCGGGGTCGGGAGTCGACCGAGCGTTGCCATAGTGTGATGTCCTCTTGCTGAGATGTTCCTGAAGCAGCGATCGAGAGATGACTCGTAAAAGCCGTCCCTCACTTGCTCGACATGCAAATGCTCAGGTCCGTGCGCGGCGGAGGGGCGCGCGACGAGACTTAGCTTCTTCAAGTATGGATCACGAAACTTATTCCAGAGTTGGTGACGGCAACGGTTTTTCTGTCACTTCGACAGTGAACTTCAAAAGCCGATGGCGAAGGGACGTGCGATTCGATTTTGAGAATCGAGGAATGGGGAAGGATTGCCAAATGGAGAAAGCTTATTTCTTCGCCCCAAAGAACGACCATACGCCCGATTTAGCCGCTTCGCCCGAGCCGGACATGGCTGTTTCGCCGGTGATCTGCTCGGTCATCGTGAGAATTGACTGGAAGAGTTTGCTCTTGGGCGCATGTTCGATGAGCGGCACGCCACTGTTTCGAGAGGCAAGCATTGTCCGAGAATCATTCGGAATACGTGCGAAGATCGAGCGGCCGATTGTTTCCTCGGCGCGCTGCACGCTTATCTCTGCATCACTCGAGCCGACACGATTGGCAACGACCCGAACCTTCGATTCCAAGTTGTTTCGGTCGTTCAACGACAACATCACCCGGACTACGTTCCTCAAACTCGACACGTCGAGTTGTGTCACCAGCATGATCTCATCCGATGACTGCATGGCAGCGAAGTCGATCGCACGATACCCCTTCGAAAGATCGAGAATGATATGCGTGAACGTCATCTTCAGCAGGTTGATCACCCGCGTGATGTGTTCTGGCTGAATGAGAGCCGCATCCTCAATCTGAACCGGGTGCGGTAGCAAATAGAGACCCGAGGCATGGCGTGACAACGATCGTTTGAGAAGCTGCAAGTCGATTCGGTCGATGTTGATTGCCACGTCCGCCAAGGTGTAATCCGGCACGATGTCGAGACAAACGTCAGCATCCCCCATCGCCAGATCTAGGTCGATGTAGGCGACGCTATAGCTGGGGTTCTTCGAAAGAATCGTCCCAAAATTGACAGCCAGGCTCGTGCAGCCAGCCCCGCCGCGAGACCCGCAGAACGAATACACGCGCGAGGTAACTCTGCTATCTCCATCCTTACCCGCTCGCGAGGTTCGAAGGCGATCGAGGACTTCATGAAGTTCCTCGATCCGGACCGGCAGGCTCACGAATTCCTTCGCGCCGCTCCGCATCGTTTGAAGGATGAATTGACCGTCGGAACGTGAGCTAACCGCCACGAGATCGACACCCGGCTGCGATGTCGCCAGGCGGCGGATGAGATTCATGGCCGTATCAGTGTCACTGTCAACGCAAACGATCGCGACGTCTGGGGTGCTTTGTTGGATGACGTCAAGGAAGAATTCGTAACGAGAGCACTCGGCTTCAAGCCAAATAGTATCCATACCGAGGAGGCAACCGCGCAGGTGCTCCCGGCTGTCGTCAGAGGGGTCGACAATTGCTACCCGCGTAACGCCTGACATACCACCGCTCTTTCGGCGCGGTCCGGAACCCGGAAACGGGACGGTGCACAACACCGCGCCATGACCACGCGCGAGGACGAGATCTGTGTCTCCATCCTTCAAAGGCTGCGGGAGGAGCCTCCCTGACCGCCGCCCCAATCAACGCAAGCTCAACGGCTCAGCGCTGGAATGATGAAGATCTGTCGCTGGATACTCGGTAGAGTCTAACACAGAAAAGTTGATCTGATCAGAAGAGCCAGCGATCGACATCCCATCTTGCCTGACCAAATTCCTCATTTGACTGATGTTCCTCAGTGCGGGCCATCCCGAACCCAATAATGGAGGCACATCAAAGTCCTGTTAGGCCGACGGTAGCGATTTCAACGCGTCACCCAACTCTCACGCCGCCTCGATTTTGAAACGAGGCACTTGACTCGAAATGATCGCTTGGATGGAAGTGAACCGATTTTTTTCGACAACTTCTCAAAAAGGAGGCTTAGGGACTCTACCGTAACAGGTTTGAGATTCTGTCGGAACGTTCGTATCGTAACGAGCAACGTCTGAAAGTCGTTCGACTGTCTGCCGGGGAGGTCACTTGGCCCCTCGGAACGACGACGGCCCCTTGAACGCGCGAGGCGCGTGCCGTTCGCAGTTCCCTGTTTCAACATGAGCCCCATTCGATACGAGGAACGCTCCATGGAGTTCTTCCCCGACGTCAAGAAGATCAAGTACGAAGGTCCCGATTCAAAGAATCCTCTCTCCTTCCGCCATTACAACGCGGAGGAAAAGATCGAGGGGAAATCGATGAAGGAGCACCTCCGCTTCGCCATTGCCTATTGGCACACGATGCGGGGAATGGGTTCTGATCCATTCGGACCGGGATGCGCCGTTCGACCCTGGGAAGATGGAACCGACTCGCTCGAAATGGCGAAGACACGTGTCAAAGTCATTTTCGAATTCATCGAAAAGCTCGGCGTCGAATACTACTGCTTCCACGACCGCGATGTCGCTCCCGAAGGTGACACCCTCGCCGAATCGAACAAGAATCTCGACGTCATCGCGGACTTGCTGGAAAAGGAGCAGCAGCGGACCGGGATCAAGCTTCTTTGGGGAACGGCCAATCTCTTCAGCCACCCGCGATTTGTTCACGGTGCCGGCACCAGCCCAAATGCGGATGTCTTTGCCCACTCCGCCGCTCAGATCAAGAAGGCGATCGAAGTGACCCACCGCCTAGGGGGAAGCAACTACGTTTTCTGGGGTGGCCGCGAAGGGTACATGAACCTTTTCAACACCGACATGAAACGGGAACTCGACCATCTGGCGAAGTTGTTCCATCTGGCGGTCGACTTCAAGAAGAAGATCGGCTTCAAGGGAACGTTCCTGATTGAGCCGAAGCCGAAGGAACCGACCACGCACCAGTATGATTACGATAGCGCCGCCGTGGTTGCATTCCTCAAGAGTTACGGCCTAGAGAAAGAGTTCAAACTCAACATCGAGACGAATCATGCCACGCTCGCGGGGCACTCGATGATGCATGAGCTCGCTTACGCATCGTCCCTTGGATTGCTCGGCTCAGTGGACGCCAACTTTGGAAACCTGCTCCTCGGCTGGGATACCGATCAATTCCCGACCGACTACTATCTCACCACGCAATGCATGCTGGTGATTCTCGGCCAAGGGGGACTCGCCCCCGGCGGTCTTAACTTCGATGCGAAAGTTCGCCGCGAGAGCTTCGAGCCGATCGATCTCTTCCACGCTCATATCGGCGGCATGGATGCGTTCGCCGTCGGCTTGAAGATTGCCGCTCGCATTCGCGCGGAGGGGACACTCGCGAAATTCGTCAAAGATCGCTACGCGTCGTGGGATGCCGGCATCGGAGCGAAGGTGGAAAAGGGGGAGGCGACGATCGAGGATCTCGAAAAGTATGCCCTTGAAAAGGGGAACCCGGCGCCAAACGTCTCCGGCCGACAAGAGATGATCGAGAACATCTTCAACCGTTACATCCTGTAAGGAAGTAGTTCGGCTCGCGGGTGCAGGCTGTATGTCTCGTAGGCTGGGTCTTTAGACCCAGCTCGAACATCAGACGCTAAAATGCTGGGTCTAAAGACTCAGCCTACAGGCCAACTCGAACTGGGTGGGTCGATGAGGTGTTAGGCGTCAATAGGTAGGCTGGGTCGTCTCGACCCAGCTATCTTCGAATGCTGGCGAAAAAATCATGCTGGGTTGAGACGACCCAGCCTACAGGCCAACGCTTCATTTGCCGAGCGATAAGCTCGCTGATTGGGAATCAATATCATGCGACTAGGGTTGGCATTCAAGACGTTCTTTCGGATCCTTGGGAATCCTGAGTTCGCCCAAAAGGTCGAGCAACTTTCCCTTCCTGTCGCGCCTCCCGATCCGGCTAAGGAACGTGCTCGACTCATCGGTGAGCAGCTTCACTTGCTCGGCATCCTTCAGCGTGACGGCCGGCTTCTCGACTTCCTGTCGGAGAATCTCTCGGACTATTCCGATGACCAGATCGGAGCAGCCGTGCGAGACATCCATCGCGACTGTCAGAAGGTGATCAACAAGTATCTCGAACTTGGCCCCGTTATCGACAAGCCCGAGGATTCCAAGGTCGACGTCCCGGCCGGATTCGATCCGAGCCGAATACGACTGACCGGGAATGTTAAGGGAAACGCACCGTTCAAGGGTGTGCTGGCTCATCGCGGCTGGCTCGCGAAGGAAGTGAAACTCCCTGAACGAACGGATGGCGCGGATGCGGCTGTTCTCTTCCCCGCGGAGGTAGAGATCTCGTGACGACTCCGAGTCGATACGTAGTGGGTCTGGATCTCGGCACGACGAATTGCGCGGTGGCGTACGTTGATACTGCCGAGCTGGTCGAGGATAAGCCTCCCACGATCGAGACCTTTGCGATCGCGCAGCTCGTCAAGGGAGGCGAAGTCGAGTCCCAGGAACTTCTTCCTTCGTCGATCTACATGCCGGCCGAAGGGGAGATCGACTTCGCGCAGCTTCAAGTTCCTTGGTCAAAGAAGAGAGATTTTGCCGTTGGACGCTTCGCGCGTGATCAGGGAGCCACTGTTCCGACCCGCCTTGTTTCGTCCGCCAAGTCATGGCTTTGCCATCCGGGCGTCGATCGTCGCGCACCGCTTCTTCCCTTCGGCGCGGAAGAAGGGTTTCCGAAGATTTCTCCGGTCGAGGCAAGCCAGCGGATTCTCGAACATATTCGTGATGCCTGGAACGAAACCGCGCCTGACAAGGCAAGCAAGCTTGAGCATCAAGAGATCGTCCTCACGGTCCCCGCGTCATTCGATGCGGTCGCGCGAGAACTGACGGTCGAAGCCGCGAAGAATGCCGGTCTGGAACATGTCACTCTCTTCGAAGAGCCGCAAGCGGCCTTCTATGCCTGGATTCATCAGTCGGGAGAAGGGTGGCGAAAGCTTGTCAAGCCGGGAGATGTCGTTCTCGTCATTGACGTCGGTGGTGGAACGTCCGACTTCACGATCATCGGCGTGGCGGAGCAAGAGGGTGAGCTGACATTGGAACGTCTGGCCGTCGGTGATCATCTTCTTCTCGGCGGCGACAACATGGATCTCACACTCGCCAGCAAAGCGGCTGAGGAAATTCGGAAGTCCGGTGCGAAAATCGACCACGTGCAGATGCTTGGTCTTTGGCACGCGGCGCGGCAAGCGAAAGAGAGAATGCTAACTGCCGGCAAAGTCGAATCGACCACGCTCACGGTGCTCGGCCGCGGACGCAAGGTGATTGGCGGCGCCCTCAAGACAGAACTTTCGCGCGATCTCGTGGAGCGGACGCTCGTTGACGGATTCTTTCCCAAAGTCGAGCTCGGCGATCTTCCCGAAGAACGACGTGGGCTAGGACTACAGGAACTTGGCCTTCCCTACGTCGCTGATGCCGCCATCACGCGACACCTCTCCGCGTTCGTCAGCCGGCATGCCGAGGAAATCGAAAAGTTCCGAACCACACCGGCGGGGCCGCTCCCTTGCCCCAACACCATTCTTTTTAACGGCGGTGTCTTTCAAGCACACCTTTTGCGCGAACGAATCCACGAGGTCGTCGGTTCGTGGGCCAAGGAGTCGGTGAAGGAACTCTCCGCCGCAGGCCTCAACCAAGCGGTCGCGATCGGCGCTGCCTACTACGGCATGGTCCGGCGCGGACTCGGTGTTCGCATTCGTGGCGGTGTCGCACGCTCGTACTACATCGGCGTCGAGAGTTCGATGCCGGCGATCCCGGGGATGCCTAGGCCCATGCGCGCCGTCTGCGTCGTCCCTCAAGGAACCGAGGAAGGGACAGAACTCAACCTTCCCGCGATGCCATTCGGACTCGTCGTCGGCGAGGAAGTCGAATTTCGATTTCTCGGCTCCACGTTTCGAAAAGACGACAAGGTAGGAACGGTTGTCGATGACTGGGAGGGAGAGATCGACGACTTGGCTCCTATCCGTACCACGATTGAACCCAAGGAAGGGCAGAGAAAGGGACAAACAATCCCCGTCCTGCTCCATGGAAAGGTGACGGAAGTCGGCACGCTCGAACTTTGGTGTCAGGCACGTGACACCGACGATCGTTGGAAACTCGAATTCAATGTCCGGGAAAAGGAAGAGTAAGCGTCACTCGATCGGCAAGCCATCGGCCCCGCCCAACTCATAAACCAGAATGAGATCGATCGGCATCCATGAAACGTGCGGCGTTCCCTCGGGAAAATCGACGACGACCGGCGTCACCCACGGCAACAGATGCAAGGTCGTGCCGTAATAACTCGCCCCGCGCGAGATCGTCATCGCCAGATTGTGATGGGGCGGAGCAATGATATCGATCACTTGCGCGCTCGGAATCGTCTCCATCACCGGAGCCCAGTTCTGAAGCTTGGGAAGATAAACGCGGTCTCCGGCGATTGGTCTGCCGATGTTGTAACGCTCGATACCTGGGAAATACGGCTTCGCTCCCTCACGCTCCGCGTAGTATTTGAATCCCCATGTCCCGCTGTACCAGACTTGCGACGCATGCAGCCTGTCGGCGCGAATTCTCGTCTCCGGAATCTGCCGATTCATCTCCGCATAGGCGTAGTCGCCGGCGGCGAGCGTGTAGGCCAACAGAATCGAACCGACAGCTAAAACGATCGGCAAGATTTTCATCGATCCTCGATCCGCGACACGCCCCGTCAACCAAGTCATCGCCAGAAAGAAGACGAGAAGATGCCGAACGGCGTTGAAGGGAACACTGCAAACATTGAAGGCAAAGAGCGCGATCATCCAGAGTTCAAGCTGACGATCATCGAACGATCGCCACCAGTTTTGGCGATCCTTCAGGAGCGAGAGAAAGGAACTCCATCCCACAGACAATACCGTCGCCCCCCCGAGAAAGGTGAAGACGAGGGCATGACCTTGCAGGATGGGAGCGAGTGATTTTCCTTGCTTCGAATAGATCGATTTCATGACCTCCAGATCAATCATTCCGAGCCCGATCGACAAGGCGAAGACGACGAACAGTCCAATGCGGGCAAACGCCCCCCGCTTCCAGAGCGACACCCACCAAACGGGCCCAAATAGACTGACGGCGCCGACAATTCGAAAGACCATGAGCGCACGCGCGGGCCACTCTTCCGGCTTGAAGCCGACGCCATGTGAAGTGAGATGCATTTGCCCGTAGAAGTACAAATTATGCGCGCACCAAAATCCAAGGATCGCCGTGGAAGGGACGAGAAAGAGAAATGATTTCCAACTTGCATTCTCTTTTCTTTGAAACATCGCGAGTACGGAACCGAGAAAAAACAGCGGCAGAAATAATCCGATCGTGTACTTCGTCAGAATGGCAAGGCCGATGAGAAGGCCGGCGATGAGCGAATCAAATGCGGTCCCTTTGTCCCATGAGCGCCACTGGAAATAACTTCCCCAACTGATGAATGCCAGGACCGGCACTTCCAGCATCAGATTCTGTCCCGGCAAAAAGAAGGGCGACAGAATGATCATCACCACGCACCAGATGGGCCGCCCGGTCAAGCGATGCGACAGAAGGTAGAGCCCCCATGCCGACATGGCGACGAACGCCATCGAAACGAGATGCAGCTTCCACTCCTCGCGTCCCAGCGTCGCGATCCCTGCCGCAAGGACGTACTTCCAAAGAGGTGGATTGAAATCGGTATCGAAAAGTGTCGCGGGCTGCCCGTCTTTAGCATCCCAGAGAATGTATTCATCAACCGTTCGACCATACGGATCCCAAGGCGTTCGAAGGATCTGCTCCGCGACACGCAGATAAAGAACGTCGTCGATATGAAAGGCTTTGTTGATGAAGGGAAGCGTCGCAGCCAACACGATCGCGATGAGCGGAATTCGATGATTTCGGATCAATACTGACATAGCGTTGGCTCGATCGACTGATTCATTGCCAGGGAGATCGCGTTCGTTGTGGTTCTCTTACGTCGAATATCTGAATGTGGTCGATTGGTGAGAGTTCGTACCCCGATCGTCCGGCCTCAGGGTCCGGAGGCAAGAGCAAAAACTCCCACGGAAGTAAATAACTGAGCGTCCCATAGTACAACGCTCCGGGCGCGATCGTGCGAAAAGGAATCAGTCCGGAAGGTTGCAAATGCTCCACCCATTCTTTTCCTTCGAGATTGAGTTTTCGCCAATTCAGTAGGAACGGATGATAGACGCGATCTCCTGGTCCGGGTCGGCCCCAACCGAAGTCCTCCGTCCCGATAAACAGCGGCTTCGCTCCCTCCATCATCCCGTATTGCACGAACCCCCAGTTTCCCGTTATCCAGACCCTCCTACCGGCAGCAACGTCCCGCCGAATGTAGTTCGTCGCAATTTCGCGATAGGTCCCAGCCAACTCGTAGTCGGCGGCCGCGAGTAGATAGCCGAGCGCGACCGAAATCCCGAGTAAGGCCCATGGCAATCGAGTCCAGGAAAGAGGCATTCGCCGCGCCGTCAGCCAGGTCATCGCCACGAAGCAAAGAAGCATGTGACGAACGGCATTGAAGGGAGTACACATCACGTTAAAAGCGAGAAACGCGACGATCCAAAGCTCCAGAAATCGATCAGTGGAGGCGCTCCACCAAAGGCGCCTGTCTAATCGAAAGTCGATCCATGAAAATACGAAGATGGAAAGAATCGTTGCCGTGCCCACGAACGTGAACATGAATGCTTGGACGGTAATGATGAGGAGCTGCGCGTTGCCGTAGGCTCGTCCAATCTGCCAAACATCAATAAAAGCAGTGAAAGCCGAAATGATCGCGATCAATGCCAATACTTGGCGACCGATGATCCCTCTCTTCCAAAGCAACACCCACCAAACCGGACCAACGAACGAAACACTCCCCATCGTTCGAAGCACCGTGAGAGCTTTACCGAACCATTCTTCGGGCTTGAACATGACTCCGTGCGACGTGAGATGGGGCTGACCGTAGTAAATGACGTTATGAATGCACCATAGTGCGATGATCGCCGCCGCGGGCACGACGAATACGAGTGAGCGCGGAAGGTCCGCCAATCGCGCGAATAAGAGTCCTTTCCTATTCTCGCGCTCCGGTCCTTGGAAAAGAAAACATCCCACGAAGAAGAGGGGAAGTAAGACCCCCGTCGAGTACTTCGTCAAGACCGCTAATCCCAAAAACATCCCAGCAAAGAGGGCCGGTACGATTCGACCCGTTTCCCAAGATCTGAATTGGAAATAAGCTCCCCACGCCGTCAGACAAAGGACCATCGGCTCGAGCATGCAATTCTGACCGGGCATATAGAAAGGCGCGAGCACGATCATCGCGACACACCATAGTGGCCAGCCGGTGATCAGACGACTCACCAAATACAGTCCAAGGGCCGCGAATACGACGACGATCGCGACAACGAGGTGGGGCTTCCATTCCTCTTGTCCCCACCACTTGATCGTGGCAGCTAGGATGTACTTCCAAAGAGGAGGGTTATAGTCCGTGTCGAAAAGCGATGCCGGTCTTCCATCCTCGGCATCCCACATCACCATCGATTTTTCGCGATCGCCGTACGGACTGAGCGGCGTCTGAATGATCTGTTGAGCGACGGAAAAATAGAGAACGTCGTCGATGTGATACGCTTTGTTGAGAAATGGGATCGTCGCCGCCAGCGCGATGAGAACGGCAACTGCGTACGGCATCCATCCCGATGCTTTAATTGAAGCCACTTCCTAATTCCGCTGGGAGGTATGGGGCCAGTTTGCCGCGAAGGTGTGAACCACTTCCTTATAGCCGACCATTTGCATGGCGTCTGGGTTCAGTCGTTGAACAATCGCAATTCCTTGATCGGCGGTGTAACCTTCTCTCGCCACAAGGTAGCACGCAATCGCCGCTCCGGTTCGATCACAGCCATAGAAACAATGCACCAATGTGGCCCTTCCCAGGGAACGGACATCATCAATGAAGCCGATCACTTGCGGCATCACTTTCAGAAAGCGTTCCTGCTCCTCGTCTGTCTGCAGAGACAACATCGGCTGATAAACGGGGAGATGGCGGATCCCAGCCTTCTTGAGATCGGACGTTCGAATCGGACCGTCGAGCGAAACGACGCCGCCGATTCCGTCATCAATCAAATCTCCTACTTTCCAGGGAACGCAGGTTGGCCCCGGTCGTCCCGCCAGTACGTCGTTCACCGCCCAAAAGAGACGTGACGAAGTTTCTACCGCCGGCCGATCCAACAAATCACTTTTCGAAAAAAGACTCAAGGCGCGGAGGAAGCCTTCAAAGAAGCCCACGGCTCTTCGTGGGAGACGTCGACCAATGGAGGACCGGGAGCCTTTGCGGGTGACAGTATCGCGAGGAATACCAACGGCTTGTCGCTCACGTTGTACGTGCCGTGGACGAGATTCTTGGGAATGTGAGCGGTCTCTCCGACCTTCAAGATTCGCTTCTCTTGCTCGACCCACTGCTCCGCCTCGCCTTCGACGACGTAAATGATCTCCTCCATGTTCGGATGCCGGTGAAAGGCATGCCCCTTCCTGGGGGGCATGGTCACTCGAACGAGCAAAAGCTCCTCCGCCGCAACGAGTTCTGGACGGCTAAGCCACTCGTGCGGACCCCACGGCAATTCTTCAACCTGTGCCTCGCGGCTCGTCACGAACCGCAGCGCCGGCGACGTGCTCATTATTCTAATTCTCTCCCGTTAAGTTTGTGAAACGATCTTAAATGTTCTGTACCGGATTTGCCAGTATCCGCGGGTGTCCCAGGGATCTCTTCCGACAGGACCGGTTGTGCCGACCGAGGTAAATCGGCCGACCGAGCCTACCCCCGTTCCCTCCTCCAGCCGACCCCGTTCCTCTGCCGACGATACATCCGGACGGGCTCGGCCGGTCGATGGATCATGGCGATTAACGAGAGGGAAAACTCTCTCTGCTTGAGGATATTCGAGCAAAATCGCGGGTGGCGAGTCGACTCGGATCGATAAAACTTCTCCTATTACCCGGAGAAGAGCGACAAAAATTAAAGCCGGCACGAAGCGGCCAAGGATGGCTGCCCGCGACAGGTGGGTGGGACAATTCTCGTGGAGCGAGGTTTTCACCGTTGAGGTGGAACTCGAACAGACGAGAACGATTCCACCGGATCGGCCTGCGACATTCGCAAGGAGGAGAAAACGATGAACCGGCGCACGCTGGGACGAGGGTTGTCCGCACTTCTGGGGAGTTACGAGAACCAGGAAGGACAACCAATGGAGGAGATGCCGATCGACTCAGGCGTCCCGACGATTCCAATGGAGCTGCCGGCCTCTGCGATCGATCCCAATCCATTCCAGCCGCGTCAGGAATTCGATCCCGCCGAACTTGATGGACTCGCGGAGAGCATCCGCGTACACGGCATCCTTCAGCCGATCGTCGTACGGCAAATGGGGGATCGCTTTCAACTTGTCGCCGGAGAGCGCCGACTTCGGGCCGCCCAACACTTAGGTTGGGTCAATGTCCCGGCTCGCGTGATCGAAATCAGCGACCAGCAGACCTGCGAACTCGCCCTCGTCGAAAACCTTCAACGGAAAGATCTGAACGCGATTGAAAAGGCTCGCGCGTTCCAGCGTTATCTCGAACAGTTACAAACGACACACGAAGATCTCGCCAAGCAGCTCGGGATTGACCGCTCAACGGTGACGAATCTGATTCGCCTCCTTGAATTGCCGGATGCGGTTCAAGAGATGGTGATGAAGGGTAAGATTTCGAGCGGCCACGCCCGCGCGATCCTCTCGATCGATGATCCGATCGCTCAATTGACGCTTGCGAACGACGTCGCCGACAAGGGGATGTCCGTTCGTCAAACGGAAGCGATGGTCCGCGAACAACGGTCGGGATCTCCCTCGGCCACCGTCGCCGCTCCCGCACCATCGACCGAGGTCATGCCGAGCGAACATGCTCCCCCGGCACCTGAAGTTTCGTTTCAGCCGGAAGCGGAACAAGAACCGCAGAAATCCAATCACATCGTTTCCATCGAGAACGATCTTTGCCAACGACTTGGAACGAAAGTCCAGATCAAAGCAAAGGGAGAGAAGGGTGAATTCATCCTTCACTTCTCGTCGAACGATGACTTCGAACGAATCCTGGAACAACTTCGGCGATAGAGCGTCGTCGAACGCAAGATTTGCGGACTGCTATTCATTGAGGCTGGGTCATTTTGGCCCAGCCTTTTTGCGTATCGATCGAAGCGATGGAAATAACAGCAAAATGCTAGATCTTAAACGACCCCGCCTAGATGAAGACATCATGCGAAAGTGAGGACGTTTAGGACTTGGTTGGTCAACTATTCAGCCAATCGAATGAACGACTTGAATTTGCCGCTATGACTTCTCCATTTCACGCGGCCCGATGATACGGCAAGGGGAACCGGCCGCGACCATCATCGGCGGGATGTCTTTGAAGACACTCGACCGCGCTCCAACAACCGCCCCATCACCAATTGTCACTCCGGGGGCGACGAACACATCCGCACAGACCCATGCACCGGCACCGATCGATATCGGCGCGGTCGTCAGCGTCATGGCTGGATCGCTGATGTCGTGTGATGCGGAGCAAAGATACGAATACTGAGATACCGTCGCGTGTGGGCCAATGTGAATCGGCGCGACTGCATAGCAATCGACGTCGAAAGCAAGACATGAGTATTCATCCATCGTCAGATTCCACGGCGCCCAGATCTTGGTGCTGGGAAAAACCTTTGCCGTCGAATGGATCTTCGCTCCAAACAGTCGAAGCAACATCCGCCGCCAGCCGTGAAACACCTTTGGGGAAGGACGAAACAGCAACAGATACACGGTGTGCCAAAGCACCCGGCCCAGCTTGTTGCCGAATGAATGCGAACTGTGGTTCAGGCGCATATCAACCGGGCTGCCCATTTGCTTTCCCCGAACGCCATCAAGCATCGCGCCGTCGAGCAGCGCCAAGCGGGGCTCGCGGTCAGAGTCTCTCGCATTCTGAGACTTCGAAGTGCTCAAGGTGCCATTCTCATTTAGCCAAATTCGGGCAGCACAAGTCCAATACGTTCTCGACCGGGATGATTAGAGTTTAAGCTCCAATATTTCCGCGGATCGAACCATTCCAGAGTAACTCCGGAACTTCGCAGAGGAATCCGCGTTCTGTTCTACCAAAATAGCGTCCGGACAGTGGAGCAGAATTGTACCTGACTTATTGACCATTCGGCATGGTTCTTCGAGCAAGGATCGGAATTTGGTTCGGGCACTCATCCTGGAAACGAGCACCATGTTTGCCGAGGTTGCCCTCGCGGACGATTCAGGCATCGTCGCGAGCGAGCACCTTTCCTCTGCCCGTCGGCATACTCGGGATCTCGCCCCCGTCCTGGGGGAAATGCTTCGACGTGCCGATTGGAATCCGAAGTCCATTAATCTCGTGATCGTGGACGAAGGACCAGGAAGTTACACCGGGCTACGGGTGGGCGTCGTCACCGCAAAGCTTTTTGCGTACACCACGGGCGCGGCCCTTATCGCCGTCGATGCGATGATTGCCTTGGCTGCAGACGCTCCGGCGAAATTCTCAAGCGTTAGCCCGATCATTGATGCTCAACAAGGATTGGTTTACGCCGCCACGCTCGCATGCGGCGAAAACGGGGTTGAGCCGGCCTTTCTTCGCGCGACCGAAGTCATGCCGGCCACGGAATGGGCGTCGCAACTGACGCCCGAGCAATTTGTGATCGGCCCTGCTCTCAGCCGATTTGCCCATCTCGTCCCTGAAGGAGTTACGGCCGCTCCCCCTGGGCGATTCAACCCTTCCGCAAATGCTCTTTGGAAAATTGGAATCAAGCGATTCGAAGCGGGCCAGCGTGACGACATTTGGAAACTCGAACCGCGATATTTACGTCCCAGCGCGGCCCAGGAAAAGTGGGATCAACGATTGGCGAATAAGGAAGGTGAGAAAACCTCGTCCTAGGTCCTCCCTTCATTAAAGGGTAAGCAAAAAACCTTCCATTTCGGCGGCGGCATGTGCATCGCCGATTCGCTTGGCCGCCACGATACCACGTTCGAGCCAACCCTTTGCCTCATCGATCTCACCTTCGTTGGTGAGAATCTGCCCGAGCTGAAAATAGGCGGCTTGATAGTCGGGATTCGCTTCAATCACTTGAACGAGCTGTTTCTTCCCCGCCTCCGTGTCTCCCTCCTTGATCATCTCCATCGCTAGCCCGTACCCAAGAAACGTATCACCCGGTGATTGGGCGAGCATTGCTTCAAGCTTCGCGCGACGTGACATCATTGAACTCCTTTGGAGTCTCTTATCGATCACTACCGAATCGGCGCAAGATACTTTCCACTCGCGATGCGCCCCAAATCATCAATCCACGTTTCGATGAGAAGCGGAAGGGCCGCCATTCGTGCGATGTGATAATCCGCTTCCAGGCTGCGATCAATCATATCCGCAATGACGTCTGGATCGAGCGATCGGGCCGTCGCGGTAAGCGCGGAACATGCTTCACCCCCCACCGCTTCACGAAGCGCATCTCGCAAATGCTGGGACGTCAGGCTGACAATCTTATGAGCGCGGATTCTTTTCGACGCGGAGTCCTTTCCCGCATCCTCGATGAACTTGAGCAAGTTCTCACTTAGCGTTGTTGTTGGAATGGGCTGTTTGGAAAGTGATTGAATGAGAAGCGACTCGATTTCCTTCCACGCGGGCTGAGCCATCTCGATCGCCCGGCCAATGCTTCCCTCGCTCCGACGTGCTAAGCGCTCCGCCTCCGCTTGATCCGCCGGCACCTTCAACTCACCGAGTAACCGCACGACATCATCGGTTTGCAGCTCGCGCAAACGCACGAGCTGACATCGGCTTTGAATGGTCGGAAGCTGCGTATCAATCGACGATGCGATCAGAATCAGCACCGAGCCGGGGGGCGGTTCTTCTAGCGTCTTCAAAAAACAATTTGCCGACTCCTCATTCAAATCATCGGCATCATCGACGATTCCCACCTTCGCTTTTCCCCGCGCCGGGCGAAGCGAAAGCTGCGAAACGAGTTCCTGAATCACCGAGATCGGCAGCTCGTTGCGATCGTCCGGCCGGCGAACCTGCATGAGATCCGGATGCGAGTTGGCCATCACTTGCGCACATCCCGCGCACTGTCCACACGGAGCAACCAAGCTCGGCGAAACGGTCTCGCAAAGAAGCGTCTGTGCGAGATAGCGTGCGAGCCGCTTTTTTCCGATCCCCTCAGGGCCAACAAAAAGATAGGCGTGCCCCAGTCGACCGCGCGAGATGACTTGACGAAAAAGGTCAAGCACATCCGAGTGCCCGACGAGCGCAGGCTCTGGAACGGCTTCCACGGCGGGACTCGCGGGAGCGGGCGTACTCTTTGCTTTGGATTTACTTTTCGAGGGCACAGAGGACCTCGCGACGAATGATGTTTTGAACTTCATCGGGGCTAAGCGTGGCATCTAGCCGAGTAATGCAATCCGGCTGTCGCTCCGCTTCTGCCAGATAGCCCGCCCGAACTTTGCCATAATATTCGAGTGATCGCTGTTCTATTCGATCAGCCGGTCCGGTTCTTCGCTTCGCCGATTCTCCCGGGGGTAGATCGAGGACCCCGGTCCAATCCGGAAGGAGTCCTCCCGTTCCCTCGGTACCGACGCGCCAAATCATCGCCGGGTCAAGTCCCCCGGCGTGCCCCTGATAAACGACGGTCGAAAGAAGGAAACGATCGCAAATGACGACTTCATTCCGATCAATCGCCGGCTTGATGATTTCAGCGACGAGCTGCGCGCGAGCCGCCATGTAAAGAAGCATTTCGGTCCGCATGTCGACCGGTGCATTGGTGGTGAGAAGGATTTTGCGGATTTCTTCGCTGATCGCTGTCCCGCCGGGATCTCTGCAAAGAACGACCCGATGACCCTGTTCCGTCAACCAATGGGAAAGAAGTTGGATTTGCGTGGATTTCCCCGCGCCGTCCATTCCTTCCATCGACAGAAACTTACCGGCCATCATGACTCGCTAAATGGATGAATTGCAAAAAACGTCAAATGAAAGAAAAGCCGTTCAAGGAGGTCACAACAGGTTTCCAAGTTACCGAACCAGGTCCGTCGAAGAAAGGCACCAGCGAAATAAAGCGGACGCGGCGTGTCGATTCGTGACGCCTGATCACATGGGAAGGGAGCACGTCAGCAGACTTGATTACCGATTTCGGCGTTGTTTCGCTGCTCGCTTCAACGTCGATTTCTCGCGCGTGGTGAGAGACTCGATTCCGTGCTCATGGACTTTATCGAGCAATCGATCGAGCTCCTCCTCTGATACCGGCTTCGGGGCAAAGGCCGAGCCAATCTTCGAGAACGGCACCGTCGCCGGAAAGGAGCTGACACGACTCCGGCCCCGACCGCCGATCGGCAAACGATCAACCCAGTCGAGCGCGACACGCGTTTTGATGAGCACGAAACCGGTCAATGCACCTGCGAGATAACACGCCGCGACCGCCATGCCCGATACCGCAAATAGTGCGTCAATTCCAACGGAGAGAATCGCCAGCATTTTCATCGTCATCGGAATGACGAACATGAAGATGACCGACTGATTGGGGATCAGGACGCCGGCCGCCACGATGAGTCCCATGATGCTTCCCCAAGCGCCAGTCAGCATGGGCAAGTTACCATAAAGAACGAGCGAAAAGAGTGTCCCAATGAGAGCCGTTCCCACGCCGCAGAGAAAATAGAAAACGAGAAACTTAGATCGACCGAGGATGGTTTCGATCGACGGTCCGAAGAAGAACAGCGTCACCATGGAAAAGAGCAAGGACTGCGGGCTCGGATCGATGAATTGATAGGTAAAGACCCGCCAGATCTGACCGTATTGAAAGGCGAGTGTCGGACTGAAATATCCCCACTCCGTGAAGATACCCGGCGCACCCAGTCCACCCATGCTCGTCGTTGCTGGGATCAAATGATCGAGAAAGAAGAGAACGACGTAGAAACCGATGAGCCGATAGGACCAGGGCCAGTTGCGAATTGCACCGAATAGGCTCTGCTGAGAGCCATCCTCCTGGTAATACTCGCGATCGTAGATACCCATGGACTGCCGTTCCTCGCTCCGCGCCGTTCTTCATTATACGTCAGAGCGATTCGAAATGGGGGCGAGAAAGCCGTCCTCCGAATCCCATCTGCCGAGCCTCGGCGCCGGCCCGACAGCCTACCCCACCCCGCCCAACGAATCGAGGGGAGTCTCGTCGATCTCTTAATTTCGGTGCCCCAAACAATTCGTTCCGCTTCGCGCCCAGTTCGCATGCGGACACGCCCTAAATAGGGGGCAGTTTCCACGATACTCCCCTGTTGTGCCGCCGGCACCCCGACCAACAAGTTGTCGGGGCCATCCGGAGTCGCTTGGTTCCTCACCTGGAAGGCTTTGTCGCTGGACCCCAGAACACTTTTTACATGCGAGGAAGAAGGAATCGTCTCGGCTAGAAGATGTGCTTCCGTCCCGTCGCCCGCCGCCAATAGGCGAGCTGGCCGACATGGCTGGCCTCGTGCGAAGTCATCAGATGGGTGAGCAGCCGTCCCACGGTATTGATCGGCGTCCCCTTGAGGATGGGAATCTCCATCGGCTCGGCCAGTCGTTCCGCGGTCACTGCTTTCGCCAGTTCAATTCCCTTCGCATGCCCCGATTCCAGGGCCGCCATCAACTCCTCTTTCGTGGGCTTGGGATTGTTGGGATCAGACGGATTCGATCCAGGGCCGTAGGCGACATGCCATTCCTTCGGGCACTGGGTCGATCCCCCCAACGTTTTGATGACATAGTCGGTGCAAATCGCCAGATGAGCGAGAATCCAGCGGGGTGAATTGGCTCCCGGAAACGGCTGCAAGTCCATTTCCTCTTCCTTGATGTCCGCGACATCAAGCTTCATGACCCCAAGCAGGAATTGAAATACCGCACATTGCTCATTGAGCATCACCGTCCCCCGTTTCTTCTAAGCCTGATTCGACACTTGCGTGATCAGAGCCTAAATCGTCCCTTGATCGATTCGGTCGCGTGCGCCCTCGGCCAGCATCTGCACCACGAAGTTAAGATGAGCGAATCGCTCGTCCTTCGTGAAGCCCTGGGCATAGCGGTAATAGATTTGCTGCACGATCACCGCCAGCTTGAAGATACCAAACACGAAATAGAAGAGCGGCTGTTCGATCGCGCGACCCGACTTCTCGGCATAGCGCTCGATGAGCTCTTTTCGGGAAAAACTTCCCTCCATTCGTGTCGGCCCGACGACAAACGCCTGCAGTGCCGGCGGATCGTCGGCTTGAATCCAGTAACCGACCGTCGTGCCAAGATCCATCAGCGGATCGCCGATCGTCGCCATTTCCCAATCGAGCACGCCGATCACGCGAGTAATGTCATTCGGGTCGAGCACGACGTTGTCGAACTTGTAGTCGTTGTGAATGAGGGCGGCCCCGGACTCCGCCGGTTTGTTCGCATGAAGCCAAGCCGCCACCGTATCCATAGCGGGCACGTCTTCGGTCTTGGCCTTTTCATATCGCCCATGCCAGCCGCTGATTTGCCGCTCGACGTATCCCGCCGGCTTGCCAAGATCGCCCAGGCCTGCCTTCTCGTAATCGACCTGATGCAGTGTCACCAGGTTGTCAATGAATGCCTCGCATAGCTTGCGAAGAGTTGGGGGTTCGAGGGTGAGATCCTTGGGCAATGACTGTCGAAGGATGATGCCCCGCCGTCGCTCCATCACGTAAAACGGGGCACCGAGAACTTCGAGATCCTCGCAGTAAGCGAGCGCCTTGGGGGCAGGAGGATAGACCGCGTGCAAGCGACTCAATACCTTGTACTCGCGCCCCATATCATGCGCGGATTTCACCTTGTTGCCGAACGGCGGACGGCGAAGCACGAGTTCGGTGTCGCCGACCTTGATCATGTAGGTCAGATTTGAGAAACCACTCGGGAATTGACTGATCTCGAGCCCGCCAGAGAGTCCGGGGATGGCTTCCTTCAGGTATGTTTCGAGCTTGGCCGCGTCGAGATCTTCACCGTCCCTGACTTGCCGTGACTTGTCGATGTAATCGCCACCCATTCGTCGGCCCCTCTCCCCCGATGATCCGAATTCGCCTTTGCGATATTGGTAGAGACTGTTTAGTGTCCCAAGCCATTTCCCGTGAGGGAAGCAGTTTCGACCGTTCCCTCTTTGATTTGGAAAATGCCGGGAAATCGTGCTGCCCACTCAACATTTCCCGACGGACAGTATTGTCGTGCATTCCCCTCGATAGCGGCAATCCCCGGTATTCGAGCCGCAATGCCCGCGGAATGAAGGAACGATGCACCGGGACAAGTCAGGTCCTGCACGCAAAGGAACATGCCCTGCTTCTGCGCTGCGGCGGCCATCAACAACGATTCCGTCTGCCCCTTACATGCCTTGAGTGCAACGCCTGTGTATCCAAGTTCGCGCGCGAGGAGCAAACTTTCGTAATCAACGAGTGATTCATCAATCACCACCGGCTTGATCCGCGCCGCCTCGTGCATTGGCGTTCCATGTGTCTTCAAATCTCGATGCGTCGGCTGCTCGATATACTGCACGCGATCGAGCGCAGTGGGAGACTTTTCCGCAACCCGCCTTAGGAACTCGAGCACGTAGTTGACGTCGGCGCAGCGCTCATTGAAATCAAGACTGTAGTGCCATGCGTTGCATCCACGCTTCGATTGAGCTTCCTTTGCGACTGCTTCAACCGCTGCCACCCGATCGACGTCCCAATCGAGCTGATCCCCCGCCAGCTTAATCTTCAGATGCGTCAGTCCGTTGAACGGGACCCATTCCTCCAGCGTTTGCGGCAAGTCATCAGGAATTCGTGACTTCACGTCAGCATCGGTCAATGGGTCGAGTGCACCAACGAGATGGTAAAGAGGCATGCGGGGCTTGGGCTGCCGGAGCGTGTATTGTTCGAGGTACTCCCCCGCGAAGGATCGATCGAGGTATCTGGAGAGATCGTAATTCATCTCACGGTCGCTGAGCAGGTTGTAACTGTTTGCAGAATTCGCTTTGCCGAACGCATCGTGCAGAGCAGCATCCACCGGGCTGGCCGCAACGAGACCGGCCAATCGTGGCATCGATTCCTTGATTCCAGCAGATTCCGTCGCCTTCTTCGAAAGGGGTTCGATTCTCTCTGCGAGCAAGAGTCCGAGATCGATCGGGTGGGCGAACTCGGTGAAATCGCGTGCCGCTCCCGTCAAGGATTCACTGAGGAGCTTCATCGCCTGCTCGGTCTTCGACGGCTCCTCTTGAGTTGGCCAAGCCCAGATATGTCCAATCGGCATCGATCCGAAACCGACGCCCCTTTTGCCGGATCGTGTTTCGGCGGTGATCGAAACGTTGACGATCTGGTAGTGTTCCACCACCCGTCCGCCGAATTTCAGCGGCGCGCGAAAGCTGAGAGGCTCGATCTCGAACCTTGTATCCACCACACGAATATCCGTCGGCTTCGACATGCTTGATTCCATTCTGCTGACTGACTGGCAATCCGATTCTACAAACGACGGTGGAAAAAGAGGGGATTCAGAAGACCTGAAAATCGATGAACCGTTTTCCAAATTCGAACCGATCAGTTAACGAAAATCATCTCGCCCCAATCACGACCATCTACTACCAAATCGAATGATCGCTGAACCCATTCTGGTTCGATAAATGGAATGACGGCTTGAATGCTGTCGCAGTCATTGGTCAGAAGCGGTTCGTCGAATAGTCGTCGGGTGTTGTGACGACGCGAAGGAATTCGTCGTGTCTTAAGGAAAACCTCGACGAAGTCGTTCCAAAGATGGTAGGACGAGAGAAGCACCAGTTGCTTCGGCACCAAGAGTTCGATCGCCACCATGCCGCTCTGAATCTCGTCTGCTGCCAGCAGCATATTCGCGGTTCCGACGGTGGGCGGTCCTCGCCATGCTCCATCACAGGAATGCCAACACCAAATCGGCGGATGCGCTATGTTCAGGCCCGTCTTACGATCGAGCTTTCTTTTCATCCAAAAATAGGGTCGATTCCAATTGGCGGGAGTCCGCCTCCAATCGGCAAAGTAGCGCTCGCCGTTTGCGAGCGATGGCATCACATCCTTGCTTTGAAAAGTCCAAAGCCTTTCCAGACACGTAACCTCTTTAACCTCCTCCCTCCTCGGCACTCTTTAACCTCCAACGAAATAGGCACTTTGATTAAATGAGAAATTCGTTCTCATTAGGTTCGCGGATGCTTTTCCCTTTCCAAAATCTTGTTGTTTGCCGCTCTTTGCCGCTGCAAGATGGTCTCAACGATTTGACACCAATGAAACGGAAGGCGTCCCCGAGTCGCCTTCGCCTGTTTGGGGATGAGAGGGGAATGGGAATGCGTTTGCTCCGGTTAGCTTCCGCTTATGCTCTGATGGCGGCGTTCGCCGTCGCGGGAATCGCCTCGGCTGATGAAAAGCCCAAGGTGCTGATGTTCACAAAGTCGCAAGGCTTTCAGCACGATGTCGTCGCGCGAAAGAACCCGGAAGAGCTTAGTCTGGCGGAAAAGATCGTTACCGAACTCGGCAAGAAGAATGGTTTCGACGTCACTTGCACCAAGGACGGCACCAAGATCAATCCCGACAATCTGAAGAACTACCAAGTCCTCTACTTCTTCTCGCAGGGAGAAATTGACGACGCCCCCGAGCACACCCGCGATAAGACGCCAGGCGTTCCCAAGGAGACGCGCGGCTGCGTGCTCGACTTCGTTTCCAACGGCGGCGGACTTGTCGGCACGCATTGCGGCGGAGCCGACACCTGGCACGGTTGGAAGGAAGGAAAGAGCCGTCCCTTCCTCGACGTCATCGGCGGTGAATTCGCCACCCACGGTGCCCAACAAGTCACCGAAGTTCGGGTCGTCGATCCGAAATTCCCCGCGGTGAAGGGTTGGCCCGCCCAGTTCAAGCTCAACGATGAGTGGTACGCCTATAAGGGCTTCATGCCGAACATGCACGTCCTTCTCATGCTCGAAACGGAAGGAATGAAGGGCCCAATGTATAAGCGCGACGACTATCCCATCACGTGGTGCAGCAATCACGGCAAAGGACGCGTCTTCTACACCGGGCTCGGCCATCGGGACGATGTCTGGACGAACGAGCTCTACCAGAACATGGTCGCGCAGGGGATTCTCTGGGCCGCCAAGAAGGTCGACGGCGATGCCTCTCCCAATTTGAAGGAGATTTATGGCGATGTCGACACGGCAATGAAGCGCCTCAACGAGCCTTTCGCTCAGTAAGCGAATGCGATCTTGATGTTAATCTGAGGGAAGGTGGGACGATGCTCTCCTTCCCTCGCTCATTTCTTGACTTGTATGGATCAAATTAACTCTCATCCTGACGACGCGAATCAAACATCGCCCCACTTCAATCACGTCCTTTTGATTGCGTGGTATGGTTTTACAACCGAGGAAGGAGCCGCGCCATTCGATGCGGGGACTTTCACGTGTGACCCATCATTGACAGAGAATTTCTGCAAACGATTCCGATTCGAGCCCAGCCCTTTCAACGGGCATGGGATGGACCGAAGGGTTGTTGACGATGCCGATGCTGTGCACCGCGTGCGAACATGTTGAGGAGACGACCGAGACGGTCTGTCCAAAATGCGGCGCGCCGATGCGCATGTCGCTCCTCGCAGGTCTGGAGTTTGAAGACGACCACTCGGGTGTCGTGCGCATCAAAGATGGCGAAACCACAAGCCTCGCCTCGCGCATCCAACAGGTTGCTCTCGGAACCGTCGCGGTGAACGCAACGGCCGTCGGCCTGGCATTCCTGGCACTCGTTGGTATCGCGTTATCACCCCATTCGCCTGAAACCTTGGCGAAAGATCAACCATTCATTTTCCATTCGATCGCGCTCGGTATCCTCATCCTCGCGCCGGTGATCGTCGTCTTTCTTCAACTACGCGACGTCTACATGGCACAGTTCATCGGTGCCGCTATCGGCTTCTTAGGAACCACGATCATTGCGATCACCCGTGTTTATGTGGGGATTCCCATCGCGTTCTACGAGTGGCTAGCGATCCCGACGTCGACGGCCCTCTGCTTCCTGGTCGGACTTCAACGGACGGGAACTCCCGCCGTGGCGGAGGTCTTCGAATTCAAGCCAATCAACTCGTGGGATAAGAAATCGCGCCCGTCCGAGAAAGAACTGACGCCGGCTTCGTCAAAGCCCTTGAATCAACTTCTTCTCGGCGTCCTCGTCGGGCTTGTCTGCTGGAATGGACTGGGGGCCGTGTTGGCGATGCTGTTGCGTCCGCTCGTTCGGAATCCAACGCTGCTCCAAACGTCACTCGCTCGAGTCGAGTATCCTCTGCAAATCGTCGCTTGTTTCGCCGCGGGTATGGTGGCGGGAGCTTCCACACGAGCAGGCTTCGCTCAAGGGCTTGTCGCCGGCATCTTGCTCGTCATCATGCGGCAAATGTTCGATCCTTCCGAGGGGATCGAAGAACTCGTCATCCAGTTGGTGCTCATCATCGCGGCAACGTCGATTGGCGGTGTGTACGGGCGAAAGATCTTTCGGCCGTATCGCATCTTTGGAAATGCACTTCCAAACAAGCGGAAATCTGCTCCGCAGGAGACGGCTCCGGCCCGTTGAAACGGCGAATTATTCATCGTCCTCGCGGGTCAAGCCGAACAGCCGCTGCACATTTTCAAGCAGCGTATGATGCCCTTCCTTCGAGTGATCCCGTAGCGCTGTTTTCGGCGTGTGCAATAGTTTGTTTTTGATCCGATGGGCGAAGTGCCGAATCTTATCTTTCTCGACGTCTGGCAATCCATTCAGTTGCGGGAACAGCCACGCCAGCTCATCATCGATGATGCGCTGATATTCACGGTCCAGTTGCGTGATGATCGGACCCGTCTTGATCGCGGCGAGCGAAGCTTCGAACTTCTCTAGTTCCTCTTCGACGATCGAAAGCGCGGAACGCATCTCGGACTTGCGCGCTCGAACCGTTTGATTTCGGACCTTCTCCAAATCATCGATATTCCAAAGAAGAACATTTGGCAGCTCCGCGATCGCACTGTCGAAGTCGCGCGGAACCGCGATATCAACGATGGCGATCAGCCGTTGCTTTCGCGCTTTCATGACTTGTGCGAATTCAGATGCGTGTATGATCGGATCCTCGGCCGCCGTGCTGGAAATCACAATGTCCGCATCAACCAGCGCATCATGCAGCCGTTTGAAATCCCAGGTCTGTCCCCCCAGCTTCTCGGCAAGCTGTTTTGCGCGGTCCGGATTTCGGTTGGTAACGATCACCCGAGCAGGCTCGAGCTCGGCCAGGTGTTTCATCGTCAGCTCGGCCATCTTTCCCGCGCCGATGATCAGAATCGTTTTATCCCGAAAGACTTCGAAAACGCCTTTGATGTAATCGACGGCCGCGCTCGCAATGGAGAATCGACCCTTCGACAGCCCCGTCTCGGTTTGGATCCGCTTGGCGACGTTGAATGACTTCTGAAACAAGGCATGTAGCACCGGGCCCGCCGCCCCGGATTCCACCGCGATCTGATAAGCTTCCTTCACCTGACCGAGGATCTGAACTTCCCCGAGGACAAGGCTATCCAACCCTGCTGCGACTTCGAAGAGATGAGATGCAGCGGGCCGTCCTTCGTGGGCATAGAGGTAAGGAAAGAACTCATCGAGCGAGATGTCTCGCGATTCAGAGACGAAGCGAGCCAAATCATCACGAGCGATCGTGACGCCGTCCGGAGACGCCGCGAAAATCTCTGTCCGATTGCACGTGCTCAGGATGGCGAACTCGCCTCCCTTGTACTGCTCGCGCAGTCGTTTGAGCCCCGTGCATTCTGAATCGCGATCGAAGGAGATTCGTTCCCGGACGCCGATCGGAGTCTTCCAATTCAATCCCACACAGAGGATTCTCACGACCGAGCCTCCTCACGTGGAGGCGTCTGGAAATGTGCGGTACCAAAGATCGGATCACCCAAGAAACTCACCAACACGGCCGCGCCGGCGATAATTGTCAGAATCGCGACCCGCTGGCCTCGGTGCTCGGGACGATAGCGATAGTGAGCCAGGATCGTCAGAATGAGCCACGCGACCAGCGTGCTAACGACTTTCGGATCGTCAAAGCGAAGTTTTTGCAGCATCAGCCCGATCGCGAGCCCCATCGTTAAAAGGGGCCAAGCAATATAAATGCTGACCTGATTCATCCGGTCCAGACGTTCGAGAGAGGGAAGCCTCACGGCACCGGCGAATATGCCACGGCGGAGCTGGCGAAGCTTGACGAGATACATGATCGAAACGGCCGAGGCGATGACGACGACCACCGTACCTACCAGAAAGAAGAGCCCATGAGCCGTGATGATGATGCTGGTGCCAGCATCAATATTGGCGGCTGTACTCTTCGGGAGTAACGTCGCCACCCCGATCAGGATCAGGCTGACCGGCAAGACGAATATTCCGGCACTCAGCCTTCGATCACGAATCGTCAGATAGAGATAGACAAGGGCGATCAGCCAACTGACGCAGATCAAGGATTCGAACTGATTACTGATCGGAAGCCGGCCGTCAGAGAGGCCCCGGTTCATGAGGTACAGAGTGTGCGCCGTCAAGCCGGCTAGGGCCGCCCCAGTCGCCACCCACCGCACGAGTCGGGTCGGCCAAACGAAGCGCAAGAGCTCCGCCCCCATGCTGACGGCATAGCTGGCGGTAAAACAAATCACAGAGATCCGGCTGGCGAAATCCATAGCTCTCTTATGATACAGGGTCGATGGGGGGGTTGGCCGAAACCATCTATTTAATCTCCCCGCTCATTCTGGATTCTGGGTGGCTCAGACAACAAACTAAGGTTCTCGATACACTCGGAACGATATTTCGTTCCCAACTTGGGTGGCCAAGCAACTCGTTGCCTGGGTCGCGAAGCAACAAGAGGGTGGGCTTCTCCTCTCGCAGAATTCAGCTATTGCAGAATCAGCAGTTAAACTTACTCCTTCAAAGGGTGAGATTGGAATTTTCGAACTGGAAAGGTCCACGATGGCGATCGTTTACTACATCTCCGCTCACGGATTCGGTCACGCCGTTCGGAGCTCGGCCATCATCTCGAAAATTCCGAGTGAGATCCCTCTGATCGTCCGGTCGAATATTCTTCCAAAACTTCTCTCCGAAATCATCGAACGTCCCTTCACCCTCGAACCAGCGGAGTTCGACTGCGGGGCGATTCAAAAAGACGGATTCACCGCGGACGGGCCGGCCACCCTCGCCCGATACTCCGAGATTCATCTAGCTAATAGCCGTCGGCTCAAGGAAGAGATTCAATTTCTTGAAAGGAACAAGGGAAAGCTCGTCGTGAGCGATGTCGCCAGCTTTCCCATGGTCGCCGCCCAGTCGGCCGGCATCCCCGGCATTGTTGTCGGCAACTTCACATGGGTCGACATCTACGAGCCGTTCGTTGAGCATCAGCCGTCGTACCGATCCCTGCTCGATGAAATGCGTGCTGAGTACGGCATGGCGACCGCCTGCTTAAAGCTTCCTCTCTCCATGCCGATGGCCAATGTGCCGCAAGCGATCAATATCCCGCTTGTTTGCCGGATTGGAGAGTCGATTCGCCCAGCGCTCGCCGGCTGGCTTGATATTGATCTCGATAAGAAATGGGCCCTCGCCTACATCGGGCAATATCCGGTCGATTTCGATTGGGAAAGGCTCGCCACCTATGAAGACTGGCAGTTTCTTGTGATCGCGCGGGACAAGCCCCCGCATCCGAGCATTGCGATGATCGACCCCGACCGCTTTCACATCCCAGACATCTTCGCTTCCTGCGACGTGCTGCTCGGCAAGCCCGGCTATGGGACGGTGGCCGACGCCATCGCCGCCGACCGTTCGCTCGCTTACGCTCTTCCCACTGGCTTCGCGGAGGCCGATCTTCTCGATCGCGAGATTACTTCCTGGGGCCGAGGCGTCCGGATCGATCGCGAAACCCTCTTTAAGGGAGACATCCGCCCCGCGCTTGAACAAGCGAACCAGTCCACCTCCAAGCGCGTCTTCCCCCTCAATGGTGCCGACGTCGCCGCCGAACTCTTGGCGGACGCGTGGAGAGGGAAGGGAGTGACCGCGGGATAAAGATGACTGTCAGTCTCGATATCAGAAATCCATCCTATCCGCTTTCGCAAGCCGCCTTCGGGAGGGCACTTCGTACCGGTCATGGCCGTGCCTGGACTCAAGTATTCGAGCACGGCGCCGACGGGCTTGCAGACACGCTCCTCGAATTCGCGGTCATGTGTCCTGTATTTGATACCCAGTGCGAAGATGAGCGAGGCGACTGGATTGCGCAATTGATCATTCACTCGGGACTCCAGCATCATGCGATTGATCGAATCGCCGATTCAATCAATCATCCCCCGATAGACTCTTTGTTCTGGAACCGTGCTCATCGCGCGCAGGTACTTTTGGAATTTGCTAAGCAATCCGTGCCACGTGCGCGAGAACTCGTCTATCGATCCCTTGCACGAGACACGGAAACTGACGATGTGATTGGAGCCGAGGAGATCGTCGAACTCGATGGCAAGGAAGGCCTTGAGATTGTCGCCGCAGAGCTAGGGAAGTGGCTGGAAGAAGACCCAAATTGGTCGGCAAACAACAACATCTTGTACAAGTTCGATGAGGTCGCCGGAAAGGGTGCTGGGCTCAAGGTTTTGCAAGATGCCGCAATTCACAACTTCGAGATTGCCCGATATCTCGCTGCCCTCGAAGACGACACTCGCGAAATCGGCGCGCAAGACTTCGGGCTTTTCAAAACCTCAAAAAAGCGACCCAATCGGATCCGTCAAAAGCGTGTTCGACAATTCACCGCACAAGAGATTCTGTCGCAGTTGCGAAGTAATGAACCGAATTCGGTGTCGCTGTTAATGTCCTGGATGCGAAAAACGGACGACAGAAATCGACGAATAGTCTTTGATGCTCTCTTAGATGAAACGGACCCGTCACGAATTCAAACATTGCTCCGAGTCTTCATGCCTCTTGGCTTTCCCATATTCAATGAAAAGTTACCCGAATGGGTCGATCACCCGGAAAGGTATGTTCGCCATTTTCTCCTTCAAGCTCTCTCGAAAACTCCAGATCCACGAATTCGTCAGCTAGCGATCGCTCGCCTCGAATCAGAGGCCGTTTGTTATCCATTCATTGAGCTCTTCACGCGAAGCTATCAGCCGGGAGATCACCAGCACATCGAAAACGCTTTGAGGATGTATTCGGATGAGAACGACTTACATCGGCAAATATGCGATATCATCAATGTTTTCGAATCTAACCGACTTCCCGAAGGCGTTCGGTCCATGCTGTTTTCCTACGAGTTCTCACCTTGCACCAATTGCCGACTGAAGGCCGTTCGCTGGCTATACGAAATGGGCGTCGCACCAGAATGGGTTCTGGAAGAAAGTCGACATGACGGCAGCAGAGAAATACGCGCGTTCGTGAATGGAATTCAGCGATGAGTGACGCCTTATTCGAATTCGCCAAGCGGTTCGCTCTCGGTGAATTCGATGCGAACTATTTCGCGGACGAATACATCCGAAGATGGAGGCAGGAGCGAGACAATGGCTCATTAACCAAAGACTCTTCAGTTATCGACGAAGCATTGTCGACGATCTTTTGCCTTTCGGACAACTAGAATCCCGATGACGATCGGTGGCCCGAAGAATTTGATGAGGCACAAGTAAGATCGCGGATTGCAGAGGTCATTAAGAATGCCGAGTGACCTACGGAAGCTTACCCTCATGACATATGAAACAACGCTTGTCTACTCGGTGCCGCTGCTACGAAAAGCTGTATTTGCTTTTTGGCGCCGGAGTGTCGGATCGGGATACATCGGGATTCTTATACTTCTATCGGCTTTTCTCGCATTTCGAGTCCTGCAAGGCGACACTTCATGGGCTGTCGGGGCTCTTGGGTCGGCTCTGGCACTTGGGATGGGAATGGCGGTAGCCCTGTACGTCGTCCATTTTCGAAGTGCAATGAGTAAGTTTTCCGCACTGGATGATTCAAAGGCAACTTTTCGCGCTGAGGAGTCTTCGTTTACTTTAACTTCCAGCATGGGCACTGTGACTTATCGTTGGTCGACAATCAAAGAAGTTTGGCAATTCCCGGATATCTGCCTTCTGCTCTTTTCTAAAGCTCAGTTCGTCACAATTCCCACCGCGTGTCTTCCTGACGGGATGAGAGCATTCATCTTGCAGCGCGTCTTGGATGCTGGTGGAAAAGTCCGTTAAAAGCAGGCTGTAGGGTATGCAGTCCTCTGCATACCGATTCAAACACCCAACAATTGCGGGAATCGCTCCCTGATTTGTTGTGCATAGGGCATGACGAAATCATGCAGCTCTTGTTCCACATTCTCGATCGTGCCATAGGTGCCGGCACGAGCAAGGTCATATCCATCATCGAGAAAGTAGATTTGCGATTCTTGCTCGTCTGTGATTCCGGGTTCGTCTTTCAACGACCAAAAGCGACTCATGACCTCTCGCGTCGTGATTCTTTGCTTCGCGAGCAAAAGGCCAATCAGCCCAAGTTTGATTTCGATCCTCATCGAGGATTCGGTCGGACTCAAGTTGCAAACTAAGTTGTGCACGTCTGTGGGATGGGTCTCGCGGATCTGAATCATCGCTAACTCAAGCAATTCATTCGGCGGATCTTCGGTTTCAACGATGTGCCGATCCGCCCATTTCACAATGTCATCGTAACTGAAGTAGCCAACATCGAAGCCGCAAAGCAACAAGGTGGCTTCGTCAATTGATTCTGCCGACATTGATGCGTTACCTCTCACGTGCTCATGGATAAGGTGAACTCGATTGTAAGCGCACTCCTCAGGCCGATCGATCTCGCGGGTCTACAATCTAACGAGGGCTGCCGAGTAAATCTTGACCTTTGCCAAATAGGATGAGTCGCGGCGATGACGTATGCGAGCTCATGGCACGCAGGGGGCTGCGTGCCCTACAGCTTCGTGGGTCACACAGCCCTCTGCTTGACGATTTTGTTTGATGGGCGTACCCAACGGCTGTCGTATTTAATCGACACCGACCAATAGTTCGCATCCGATCTGCCTCGATAACGAACTAGCGAGCAACTCAGCCCGATCAAAAATGTTCGATTGAAACAATGCACGACGGCGAGGGGCCCCGTCGTCGGTGTAAACCAATAACACTTGGTATTCGAAAGTGAGTTCCGAGTCGTTGATTTTTAGTAACTGCACAGCACAAATACTGTCGAATGAAAAGTGCTTTGATCGATAATGCCCACGAATTCCGAGTTGCTCAAAGTCGATCTCTCGATGACGAAAGTCGATTTCTATTCTTTGGTTTCCGGCGCATTTCAAAAAAACGAATAGCGGAAAACTTCCCACCAACCATGACATTATGATGCCAACAACGTACGACGGAATGGCTATTAACCCATTCCACTGATTATTCACAAGTTCGTTAACCGCTAGCCAAATCACATATATCGGACATGCAAGGATAAACACGAAAGCAAACAGTCCGCAGATCACATTAAAAATGTGGTTATGATCAATAATGATCTTTTCTGCGGCAAGGTCATAGTTAATCGTTGGCTCACCACCATAGAAGCCGAGCATCCGTTTCGATGACACTTCCAAGAGATACGTTCCCGTAATGGACGAAGTACATCAACCGCTCCCACCGACCGTCGATCACGCGGCCCTTTGCATGCCGATGTCGATTGATGTGACTGCAATTTAACAATTGCGTTCGAGCAAATCTTGACCTTTGCCAAATAGGATGAGTCGCGGCAATGACGTTCGCGATCCCATGGTACGCAGAGGGCTGCGTACCCTACGGCCCGTCATACGCTGCGAATGAAGACAGGATTAGGTAGAAGAACGTTCGAACCTGCTTACGGCCTGACGATCTCGACGAGGTCAACGGCTGGTTTTTCGTCGCAAAAGATAGTGGCGAGGCGGCCGTAGGCGGGCTTGGGCTCGGTGAGATGGAAACGGCTGACGAGCGGGTCGTCGGCTTCGATGCGTAAATAGGAACCGGTGCTCACTTCACGAAGTACATTGTGACTGATCAAGATTCGGCCGAGAGGCGTCTTCCCCTCCAGAATCTCTTGTTTGATGTTTTCCTTCACGAAGCTCAGGTTAAAGATCATCAGGCCAGTCATCACGACTTCGCCGGTCTTTTGAAGCGTCAGGTCGAGCTTGCGGCCGTACATCTCTCCGTTTCGCTGAATCACCCACGGATGCACGACGACTTTGTCGTTGTAGTGGCGTTCCAGCGTTTCGGTCATGTGTCCTCGGTGGACGAGAAGCTGATGGTACGGGGCGGGAACGTCTTCCGGCGGTTCGATCGTTACTTTCGGCAGGACGCTGTCGCCGAAAAATGCCAGAAGGAGTCTGAGCTCCTTACTGGGATCAACCGCTTTGATCATGACAAGCCTCCGCGATACGAATCACCGAGTCGCTGCCTATTCATCGAATGCAACCTGCAACGATCAATGCCTTCGAACAATTCACCTCGGGTGGCCCTGGCAACTCGTTGCCTGGGTGCCGAAGGCACAAGAGGGTCTGTTCCCCAGCAATCATCAACGCTTTCGATATTTGTAGATCTTCTAGCCGGTGCGCACTTCGAAACGAGCGATTGCGTGTCAGCTTGCTTCCGTTCCCCTCTTGGTGCTGCGCAACCCAGGCAAACAAGTTGTCCGGGCCAACCTTCAATCGCCTTCATTCCTTCTCGTATCAGTTGCCGGGCCACCCGACATTCGACCACTACCCATGACGAGCGGTCGACGTTAAGTGTACCGGTTTCCCTGGTGCTCGGGCTTAAAGAACGCGGGGAGCAGCGAATCGACCCGAAGGAATCCCTCGCGTGTGAGCGTGAATTTGTCGCCGTCGATCCGGGCGAGCTCGCGGGAGACGAGATCCTCGAACGGCTGGCGGAAATCAGTAAAGATCTCACGGCCGAACTTGCTTCGGAAGTATCCCGCATCCAGCCGGCCGAGCTTCATCTGCAGGATCATCTGCCGAATGAGAGACTCTTCGGGGGATACGACAAGAGCTCGGTTGAGCGGCAAACGATTCTCGGCAACCGCGGCCTGATACTCCTCGAGCCCGTCGATGTTCTGATAGTGCACGCCGGACAGATGGCCGAAGGATGCGACCCCCGCGCAAAGGAGGTCGGACCCATGCCATAGATTGTCTCGGTAGAGGAACTTCACCTGGTTCGTTGATTTCTTCCGCAGCGTGTACGCGCTCGAAATCTCGTACCCGTTCGCAAGCAGCTCATCGTACGCGTAATTCAGCCACTGCCGTTTAAGGGACCAAGGAGCGACGTCGATCTCTTGCCCCAGCACGGTGAGCGACTTCGAATAGCGCGTGTTGTAAGGCAATTCGAGCTGATAGATCGTCACGCTGTCGGGCGAAAGGTCGATCGTCCGCTTGATGCAGGCTTCCCAGTTCTCGGTTGTCTCGCCAATCATCCCGGCAATGAGGTCGATATTGATCTGCTTGAAACCAGTCTCTTGGATCCAGTCCCACGCGCGAAAGATTTCCTTCGACTTGTGAGCGCGGCCATTCTCTTCAAGAACCGCATCGTCGAAGTTTTCGACCCCCAGGCTCAGCCGTGTCACTCCAATCTCTTTGATCGCTTCCAGCTTCGGCTGGCTCAGCGTTCCTGGCTCGCACTCGAACGTCACTTCGTCCGCATTGTCCCAGCGGATCGACGTGCGAAGCTTGTCGACGAGTCCTAAGAGCTGCCGTTCGGAGAGAAACGACGGCGTTCCACCGCCGAAATAAACGAAGCGAAACTCACGTCCCTGCACGGCAGGCTTCTCCGCGATCATCGCGACTTCATGGGCCAGCGTGTCGACGTAGTCTTGAATCGCTTTCGCCTGCACGTCGGTGTAGACGCGGAAATAACAAAACTTGCATCGCTTACGGCAAAAGGGAATGTGAAGGTAGAGGCCCATCGGCTCGACGCTGGTCGAAGGGGTTTCGAAGGCTTCCGTAATGCTGGGGAGCGATTCACGATTCCAGAAGGAGAACGGAGGATAGTTCGAGATGAAGTAGTTGCCGACCTCGGTCTTGTCCTTGGAAACGTCTGTGACCATCACGATTCTCCGGCGGTGTGAATTCGGCTTCTCGCAGTCGAGAAGCGACGGGGGGAAGCGTGAGGAGACGTCCCCGGATTGAGTCGGCCTTTACTCATGTAGGCCTATTCGATGGCGACACTTCCTTCTTTTTAGAAGGCTGATCCGCTGAAGGCCTTGCGAATTCCCTACTCCTTTTGACCAAAGCAGAAGACCGACCCTTCGGAATTGCTGATGACGAGCTTCCCATTCGCGACGGCGGGCGATCCAATCACCGCTCCCCCCGCGAGATACTCCCAGACCTTTTTGCCGGTTTTCGCCTCGAATCCATACACATTCCCATCGTGAGAGCCGACGTAGACCCGATCTCCCACGACGACGGCGGAACTCTCGACGCGTGCCTTCGCCCGGTAAGACCAGCGTTCGCTGCCGTCAGATTGGGAAAGAGCATGCACTGATTTGTCACGTCCGCCGATAATGACGAGATCTTCATAAACGGCCGGCGAAGCATAAAAGGGGAAACTTCGTCCTTGGTTGCGGTATTCCCAAACCACCTTCTTCTGCTTCCAATCGACACCGACCACGCTTTCATTCATCGTGCCGAAGAAGAGACGGCTACCGATAACCGCGGGAGTCGAGGCGATATTGCCTCCGATCTCGATCGGCTCAGACTGCTTTCCATCCGCCACCGAGACGAAACGAAGAAAGCCGTCACACCCCGCGACCGCCACTGAACCTCCGAGGTAGCTCGGCGAGCAATGGACAGGCCCTTGCGTCTCGACCTTCCAGACAACCTTTCCCGTTGCCGGCTCGAGGCAATAAAGGAAGTTGTCGTACGCTCCGATCAGAATTTTCCCCTCGATGAATGTCGGCGAGCAAATGACTTCCGATTGGGCTTCGAACTTCCAAAGCTCCTTGCCGGTCGCGCGGTCAAGTCCCCGGATCGCACCGACGTCATCGCCATACACAATCACCGAGCCGGCAACGCAGGGAGACGACTTCGCGGGGTCTTCGTCCGGCGTTGCGAAAAGCCATTTCTCGGCACCATCCTTGAGCGATAGTGCGTAGCATTTTCCCATCATGCTGGGGAGATAAATTTCCCCGTCGGCAATGGCGGCCGTCGCTTCGAACGAATCGTCGAATTTCTTTGACCAAAGAAGCTCCAGATTCTCAGGGAGCTTCGTTTCGGATTGACCGGTCATCTCCAAGCTGCCGCGAAACGATAGCCAACGGTCAGCGGGCGAAATCTTGAGAGGCAGACTCTCTTCCGCATGGAGAGAGAAGACCGTCGCGAAAACGAGGACAAATAAAGATCGTGTCACAACCGGTTCCCTCATGAGCTGAGATCCGTCGATGAGTTCAATTGTAAGCTTGATGGAAGAGGGACTCAAAGTCACTGGCCGTGACAGGGCGAGGATTGAACTTCGCGGTCCACTGGGCGGCTGCCTCACGCGAGAGCTCGGGAATCGCCTCGCGCGGCACGCCGCACTCCGCAAGCGTCGATGGAAGGCCCGACCGTTCGACGAGGTTCTCGATCATCAGGGCAAGAGCTGCTCCTGCCCCCTGCCCTAAATGATCGACCCCCGGGGCGATCCGATAAAGCTCGACATATTGCTGCTCCACTTCCTCCGCATTCCAACGAATGACGTGCGGCAACAGAATGCCAATCGCGAGTCCATGCGTCAGGTCGTAATGGGCCGTCAGTGGGTTCGCCGCCGAGTGCGTCGCTCCAAGCATGGAACATTCGATGGCATTCCCCGCCAAATGAGCGCCGAGCAACATCATGCCTCGCGCTTCGACATCCTTGGGATTGTTCAGGACGCGCGGGAAGCCATCCGCAAGCAGCTTCCACGCCCGAGCGGCGAACATGAGCGAGATCGGCTGGCGGACATTCGTCACCCAGGTTTCGAGAGCATGCGAGATGGCATCGATGCCGCTCACGGCCGTCACCCGCGCCGGCTGCGACACCGTTACCAAGGGATCAAGAATTGCGATGCGCGGGGCGGCTTTCTTATCGCCGCACGCCATTTTGACATGGGTCTTGTCGTCTGAAATGAGGGCGTACGATTGAGCTTCGCTCCCCGTACCGGCCGTCGTGGGAATGGCGATGAGGGGCAACATCGGCTTGCTCGCCTTGCCGACTCCCCAATAATCCGCCATCTTCCCGCCGTTGGTCAGGATGAAGTTCGCTCCCTTGGCGGTATCCATCGAACTGCCGCCGCCGAGCCCGATGAAGAGATCGATCGAGTGTTCTCGGGCGAACGCCACGGCTTTCTCGACTAGGGAGGTCGTGGGATTTTCCTCAACGCCGTCAAAGAGAACGGGATTCAACCCTGCATCAATGAGGGACCGCATGGCCGGCTCGACATGTCCTGCCTTCTTCAGGCCGAGGTCGGTGACGACGAGTGGCCGCCGGCTTCCGAGCTCCCGCGCGAGCTCCCCGACTTGTGCGAGAGTTCCCGGCCCGAAAACGACGCGCGTTTGCGGCTGCCAATCGAACGGGCCGACGAAATCGAGGGGTGAAGAGGCAGCGATCGGTTCGTCCTCTCCCTTGGGTTGGATCATCAGGGACTCTCGGAAGGCCATTTTTCGCGGAGGAAGCAATCATCGCCACCCTGGAAGTATCGTGGGGAGGCAACCGCTTCCAGACAAGAGCGAATCCATGACAGTCGGCATAGACATCCGCACACGGTGGACGCCCTACCCCATCTGGGCCACTCTGCTCAAAATGTTTTCGCAGACGGGACCGGCGATCTCAAATGAAATCAGCCGGCTAGGGCAGGAGCGGTAAATCTTGGAGGGTGGGAAATGCGACTCAGCCTATCCATTACATCTATAACTCCGTCCTATTTCATCTCTTCTTCCACTTGTTCGGGATAACGGACCGTCGCGGTGGTCTTGAAGACGTCATCTGGAATGGGGGAATCAAAATCTAAGACAAAGTATTGGACTGATGTTCCTGTGACATATCCATTCTTGTCGGCCTGCGTGTCTTCCAGCCTTTCTCCCGGCGTCTCAAGTATATTTCTTTCCTTCGATCTCTATGCGTGAATTCGTACGCGTGGGAATGAAGTTTCCGCTGGGAGGCCAATCGACATTCTCATTTCCTTTGAGAAGTTCAAAAACAACGTAAGCCAAATCTTTCTGACTCATTCGGGGACGCGATCGTCGGATCACACCCCTCGAGGCTTGGTATTCATCGGCTTCTAGATCAAGGAAGGTGAAAAGCTGGTGACCCATGCGAAATGCTTCTACTTGGCGTTCGGCTGAAAACCACCATTCGTCGTGGTCGCGAACGGCATGCATCCATGGCCGATCCTTGAGGAGCTCGGGAAGCTCTGCTTGTGACGACGATTGATTCACCATGGATGAGACGAGGAAGACGAGAAGAAAAAATGCTGGTTGATTTCGTTTGGAGTCTGATGAATGTCGACGTTCATGATTGGCGATAGTGCTCATCGATCATTACTCCGTCCTATCTGACACCTTCGGCGGACGGAAGAACGACAACGTCATCAATCAAGGCTGCCATTCATCCGCCTCCACCTAGCCGAAACGATTGACACTCCCGCGCGAACACAACTCGGTCGCCCGGCGCGCCTATCGATCCAGCTTTTCGACCAGCATCAGTCAAACGTGCCAGATCCAAAGAGCTGGCCCCACAAGAAATGCCTCAATCCGCATTGAGGATATTAATGTCGCCCCAGTTCGTTTCCGGCAAGGATTCCATTCCCTTCTGCAATCGTCCCACGACTTTGTCATAGTCATCGCATGCATGCAGAAAATGAAACGCATCGATCTTGCCATCGAGTCGAACGCCGATGATGTCGGGAACATACTGACACTTCGAGACCCGGCCTGTCGCGGTCACCCAGCTTTGATGAACCGTGATATAGTCATATCTGCCGGTCTTCGCCAATTGCTCAGCAATTCGATACATAATTGCCTCTCGTCATTCATTTCGAGGAACATCTCATCATGGAACGAGAGCTAACACACCCATCCTTTCATTTTCATCGTAAACCAACGAATTGAGCGTGCCAAATGCAAAACGAGTTCGTGCAGGCGGTGTCGTTTGGCGGAGCAGAATGCGCGCAAAGAAAAGGCTGGGTTTGAAAACCCAGCCTAAGAGCGGTTGGCGGTTTGCAAGCGCTCCTCACCCTCAATCGGCTCGCTGAATGTAGTAGTCCCCTTCCGGCCGGACGGCATCCCAAACCCATTCATTCGCGGGGTTGTAGTAGCCAATGTTGTACTTATGGCGGAAGTGACGCATGATTGCCTCGGCGGCGGCGTTGCCGATTCTGTTATGCGTGTTGATCATCTCTCCGTTGCAACCGGTGATCGCGTGTATGCAGTTGAAGGCGGGGCAGTTGTCTTTCCCACGGGTGAAGCGATCGAGCACGGTATAGAACGCGGTCCCGTTCACGATGGCGGCTTCTAAGTACTCGTATTGCCTTTTGGCGGCCTGATAGCAGCACTCCGTCACGCAATAAGGGCCCCACATCGTCATGCAGACGCCCCGGCTCTTCGCGCGGTCTAGCGTCTGCTGGAGTGTAAGGTTGCGAGGGCACTGCGGACCGGAGAAGAACTTCACGCCGATATGCCCGACCCAACTGATGTTGAAGTGCTCGACGACATTGTGGTTTTCATCCACTTCGACCCATGTCGCCCAGTTGTGGCACGTTTTCGGCTCAGGGAAGAGATGAGCATCGCCATTCTGCGAGGCAAACAGAATCATGTAGTACGAGTGGGCTGAGGTGACACTCAGGCTCAGGAAGAGCAGCGTTGCGATCATGCAAGTCTCCGCGCGAGTCGGCAGATAATGAGGCTTTGGACAATTCCCCAAAGAGTCGATGGTCGGCGTTCCACCCTATGGCTTGAGGGAAAACACTCTCCGTCGAATCGATTCTGACACCGCTCGGCCGAACTGCTGGAATTCCACACGACTTTATTTGAAATCCGAAAGTTGTTCCTGTCGCGCTTAGCAAAGAGGGGAAAAGTGCGAGTCAGCGAAGCATGGCAATACGGCGAACCCTTGCGGATCGTGCAGGTAAAGCGGCGGGATGAAACCGCCGCAAGAAACGAAAGCGGGGCTCGACTTCGAGCCCCGCTTCCTTGAGATCCTCAGCAACCGCCGAGCGATACCGGCGGCTATTGGTCCGACAGGCGTTTGATCCACGACTCCGAGCAACTGGAATCGGCTCTCATCACCCCCGCGCGACCAGGATTAATGAGCCTTGAACCGCATCCACCAGTAACCCTTCTTCCAGGTCAGGCTTACGCTTCGCCAGCCCGAAGGAATCATCGGGTAGGGGTGCGGCGGGCCGATGAACGGCCAAGCGCCCGAAGGATACTGCGTCTGATACGCCATCGACGCGAAGTTGTTGTATGGCGTGTACGAGGGCCAAGCGTACGGAGGCATGGCCGGCGAATCCGCGAACGGAGCAACACCACCCATGTAGTTGTATACCGGCTCGGGCTCGATCACCGGAGCGACGCCCGCGGCACCTTCATGAGCAGGCGCGGCAGCGGCTGCCGGGGTCGGCTCGACGGCCGAGTCATTCACCAACTGAACGTTGCTGGCGGGCTGAGCCGATCCGTCGCGAACGACGATTCGGTCACGAACCGCGAGCACGCCTTGCTGATGGCGAACCATGTCGACCAGCTCTTCACGCTGGGCGGCACTGTTGACCTGGCCGGTCAATGTCACGATGCCGTGATTCGCTTCGATATCCAGGCGATAGCCGCGGATCTTTCCGCTCTCTTTGATCTGGCTGGCGACGGAATCAACCAGCGCTTCGTTGGCGTCATCGGCTCGCGAGACGCTCCCCAGGCCCGTGACCGCGATGGCGGCCAGTGCCCACATGATTCGCTGCATAACTGAGGATCTCCTTGTCATGGTGGTCTGGCAATCTGGTCCGGCTGTTCCATCCGGCAGTAGCTCGGGGGTGGAAGACCATCCCCCTGGTCACGGGTGACTCCGTCGCATGCCAACTTGACGGGACGGCAACGCGGAAAGACCACACAACCCTACTCCATATCGGGAATCGTTTTCTTCCCGCACGATCCTCTTTGCCGGGAAAGACTCGCCGACCGCTGACAAAGGTCGACCTGGCGCAACCATGCCGACATCGCCTGGAATGCACGTTGTTCACAGCAGTCCGATTGTGCCGACCGTGAGGACAGAAAGGGCATTGGCTCGTCCACTCAGCGAACCGGAACGGGCCGGTCCCGTTTGAATACCTTTACTCCCTCCCTTCGGGCTCCGTAGAATCGAGGCGTACAGCGGATCGACATTCTCCGACGCGGCTGACGCGACGATGGCTCGGGATTTCAACGTCCTTATGACCGGTCAGCCGATTTGGAATGTCGTTGGCCCGGTCGAAGCTGACCGAATCCATTTCCTCGCAGGAGCGGCCGTCAGGATGACACCACGTATCCAAGCCCTTTCCGCCAGCGTGATCGGCAAGATCGCGGCCGGCGAAGTGGTCGAACGGCCCGGAAGCGTGGCAAAGGAGCTGCTCGAGAACTCCCTCGATGCTGGTGCGACGTCGGTGGTAATCGACGTGCTCGAGGGAGGGCGGGATCTACTCCGCGTTACCGATAACGGGTGCGGCATCGCGCGCGAGGATCTGCCGCTTGCCGTCGCTGCCCATGCCACCAGCAAGATTCAGTCGGCCGACGATCTCTTCCGCGTTTCCACGATGGGCTTTCGAGGTGAAGCGCTTGCTTCGATCTCGGGCGTCAGCGACTTTCGTCTTCAAAGCCGGCCGGCCGATCAAGACGCGGGCGCATCGATCGAAGTTCACCAGGGAGAGGTCGGCCCGGTCGTCGATTGTGGCTGTCCGTTCGGAACGCAGATCGAAGTCCGCCATCTCTTCGCTAGCGTGCCGGTCCGAAGAAAGTTCCTCAAAAGCAAACAAACCGAACTAGGACATATCAGCGAGTCGATGATCCGCGTCGCCCTCGCTCATCCCGGCGTATCGATCACGCTGACCCACAACGAACGAAAGCTGTATCAGCGGTCGGCTGACATGGACCTGCGCGGCGCGATCGATCTCTTCTTCGGAAGTGAAATTGCGAAAGCACTTCTCCCCGTCAGCACGGAAGCGGATGGAATCAGAGTACACGGGTATGTGGCCGACCCAAGCGTGAATCGTCCGACGAATCGGCTGCAATATCTTTTCGTGAACGGCCGATTTATCCGCGATCGTTCGCTGGGCCATGCGGTTCAGGAAGCGTATCGCGGGCTCCTCCTCACCGGCCGTTACCCAATCACGTTTCTGTTCATCGACATGCCGAGCGACCAGGTCGACGTGAACGTCCACCCGACGAAAGTCGAGGTCCGATTCGAGGAGCCTCGTCGACTCTACAGCCAAATCCTCTCGACGATTCGCGAGAAGTTCCTGCAAGCGGATCTGGCCGCCAAATGGCAGCAAAAGATCCGCGAATCCGCGTTTGCGGTGGCCGATACTTCCACGCAACGGCAATCGATCAACGCGGAATTCTCGCTCCACGCCTCATCGGCCAGTCCCGCGACACCGAGTCTTTGGACTCCTCCCTCTTCACCGACCGTTCCCATGACGGAACGGCCATCGTCGTTACCGAGCTATGCACCCGCCTCGGCCTACAAGCCGACGTATCGCGAGTCGGAAACGACGATCGCTCGTCCTCGTGCTCCGCTTGTCCCGCGCGACCTTACGAATGACAGCGCCCCCAGCCAGGAGGCGGAACCATTCGCATTGCCGACTTCCTTTCGAGAAGACGCGGACGCTCCCCCCGTTGGGCCGATCGAACGGATTCGCGCGATCCAGCTTCACAACTCCTACATCGTTCTCGAAACGGACGAGGGGATGCTTCTCGTGGATCAGCATGCATTGCACGAGCGGATTCTTTATGAAGGCCTGCGCCAGCGAGTGGGCAAACAGGGAGTGGAGTCGCAAGAGTTGCTTGTCCCGGAGCCGGTCGATCTCACGCCGACACAGGCCGGCTTGCTCATGGAACAGGCGAACGTGCTCGCCGAGCTAGGATTTCGAATCGAGGAGTTCGGCGATCGAACCATTCTCATCCGAAGCTATCCCGCCATCCTTCGGCGAATCTTGCCCGCGGACCTGATCAAGGACATCGCTTGCCGTCTGGAAGAGACCGGCAAGATCCCTTCACGCGATCAAATGCTCGAAGAACTCTTGCACATGGTCGCCTGCAAAGCCGCCATCAAAGCGGGCGATCCCCTGACGCCGGAAGAAGTCGAATCACTTCTTCGCCAGCGTCATCTCGTCGAAGACAGCCATCATTGTCCCCACGGCCGACCGACTGTCCTCCGCTTTACCCTCGGTGACCTCGAGAGGCAGTTTCTGCGGAAGTAAGAAGGTTCAGCCATCATTTGTTTTCGAACAAAAGAACCACTAATCTTGCCCAATTCTCGGCGCGACCAAATTAATCACATGGAGTTTCAGTGCCAAAACCCTAAAGAAAATCGAAGAGGACTGCGTTACCGATACGACTCTTGCACAACTTGTGGATAACTACCAATCTCTCTGCCAGTAATTGACCGTATCTTCTGGAAGCTGAGCCACTTCAATTGAAGATGCAAACGGCCCCATACACCAAGCTCCTAATCGAACAAACGTTGTATTGGAAATGATTAGGTTATTAGAAGTTTGGATAGCCAACGTCGGCCAGTAAGTCGGCGCGAGGACCTCTAAAATAATAGCCCCTACGCAACCTTTTAATCCAATATCTTCCGTCGAATGAACATCTACACTATTAATATCAACCTTTATGATCGGCTCAACACCGTCAGAGATCAAGCTTTGCAATTCAAATAATATACCATCTTCTAATTCTATATATGTCGGTAAATAGCCACATCCGTCTGGATCCAAATTCCATTCGGCATGGTATATGTTCTTGATTCTTTTCCCAACGATATCCTCACGATTCAATGTTTGCATTCTAAAGGTCCTAAATCTCGGTCTTGGCTTACTAGGAAGCTGCTCGAAGGTAGCCAATCAAAGACCGTCTCGTTAGCCGTTGTTCCGAAAAACCAGCCCCGAACCGAACGAATCACAATACCAACGACCCCGCCTGCAACACATCCAGCGACCGAGTAATAAGTTCAGCCTTGGTTTGAGCTTTCCCCGATCGCGTCGAGCAACCAACCCCGCTGAAAAATGGACTTGCACCAAATCTCCTCTGATCCTATCTGCCTCGCCATCCTCTCTTGATTAGCCCGCCTTTACACGAGTTCCTTCGCGGAGTTTGTCATGCGCCCGGCAAGAATCCCATACAGGGCACTCCTTGGATTCGCCTTGCTGAATCTTTTGATGCTTTACTTTTGGACGAGCGCGTTCCTCGCGCCAGCGGTCTATGTCTTTTTCGCATTTCTCGTGCTTTTGGGAGCCGCTTGCTATCTGGCGCGAAATGGAAAGGTGAAGCCACTATTTCTCGTGACTCTTCTCTCCTTCATGGCGACAACGACCATCGCCAGCGTGGAAGCCATCCTTTGGATCCATCCACACTTGTTGCGCGGCGAACTCGCTGATTGGGCCTACGGTCGGTACCACCACTACACGGGCGGCATGTACCAGCCCGACAAGCATTGCGGCTATCGACTGAAACCCAACACAACTTACAACGTTTACTGGGCGGGCTATTGGTGGAAACATCGGACGAACAGCAAGGGATTCCGCGGTCCAGAGATTGAACAAGCCGACGTCGTGTTCCTTGGAGATAGCATGATCTATGGACATGGCGTTGACGACGACCAGACAGCGGCGGCTCGTTTCGAAGAACGGACGGGCATCACGTGTGCGAATCTCGGACAGCAGGCGACGAGCGCGCTGCAAGCGCTCCGCACTTTTGAAACGACCGGCATCGCACTGAAACCAAAGGTTGTCTTCTTCTGCGCGCACATGAACGACATTCCCGAAGCGGAGATCTGGTATCCCCGATCGGAACTAGAACACTTTCTCGCCAGCCCGGTCGATTCAACCATGTTTCCAGAGGCGAATAAAAGGCTCCACCCGACTTCCCTTCTGCGACTTGACCGCACATGGAGAGAGCAAGTCGAACTCTCATTGCGCACCCGTGGCTTATTGACATGGATCTCGAAGAACGGTCTCAAGGCGGCAACATCTCTCTTAGGGCCGAACGCAGCGGTGCGTCATACTTACACCACTGGCTCACCCATCCCGCTAAGCCATCAGTATCGGATGACCGCAAGTGACGAATTGGGTTGGCGGGTTCATGTGAAGAGCCTTCAGCGATTGAAGCATCGATGCCATGAGATTGGAGCCGAGCTCATCATCTTCGACATCGGCATGCCACACGCATTTGTCAGTGATATGCGGGCTCTCGCACAAGAATTAGGGGTTCGTTACAGCGATGCGGGAAGCAAAGCACTTTCCCTCGCACTCTCTGGCGAGCAGATTTACCTCAAAGATGACGGGCACTGGACACCGCTCGGCAATGACAAGATTGCCGAGGCTCTAGCCAACGAGTTCGCGCCTGAGGTGAAATTATTGGCAAGCGACCTGACGACGAAGCAGCGGTAAGGCTTTAGCCACAATGACTGGACCAGCGTGTAGGTCACGCAGCCAACTGCGTGACAAGTGCGAGGTCTCATATCAGAGCCGAAGGTGCGAGTAGCAGAGAGTTGATCTCTAATCTTGTAAGCAACGCGTCCCGCGAGACGCGACCCTTAACTCCTTTCTGGCGACAGCATGCTCAAGCCGGAGCTTGAGCATGGCACGCACACCACGGTGTCTGAGCGGGCCCGTCATTGAAATGCCGACTGCGCAATCAGGGTGATTTTCTCTCGTAGGTCCTCTGAATGAACAGCTTTCGCAAACTCAGCTATTTCGTCGAACAAACTCTTCCAATATCCGAGGCCGAATCCAAAAGGAACAGGCGGTAATTCACCGGAGTGACTGGGACGTCGAAAATTGGAAAACTCAGATTCATCCTCTAGCACCCATTCCGTCATTTCACGGAGCAATCGCTCATCGGCGATCACTCGGAGTCGGAGCGTAAGTACCAAAAGAGTGAGTACCCGAAACCAACGTTCGCTTGAGTAATACTTCTCCTCCGCAGCAGCGAGCGATCTGGCAAACGCGCTGTTCGCCTCGGCTCCGAGATATTTCGCACTCTCCAAGGCCTGGGCCAAGGTGGACTCGACTGTACTGTCATCTTCTGCGAACCATAAAAGAATCGCGCAAGCGAAAAGGCGAATTCGATGCCCTCTCATTCGAGGGGAAATAGGGATACGAACCTTGGCGTTTCGATGCTTCAAAGGCTTTGGCCGTATCGTCTCCTCATATTCCTCTAACTCATCAGGCTCTTTCCAACGAGTCAACTCAAGAACTTCTTTCGGCCAACACTCAAAAGAGCCAGGCATTACCCCCGAATCACGGATCTCCTTCAATGCTTTAAAGTAATCATCCACCCGATATCCGTAATCCGCGTTCGCAATCTCTTTCAGCATTTGATCGTCGACGAATCGCCGAGTGAAATCGACGAGCGCATTGGCATCCGGTGGAAAAGCCGAATATAGTTCCGAGGGGATGGTCACATTCTTCGCCTATCAATGATCGAAGCTGGGTCTAAAGACCTGAGTCTTACCCACATTTCTGGTGTTTTATTGCGCGGCTCTGAGCATGAGAAGGAGTGATTCGATACCTCTCC
>JAIEPU010000122.1 GCA_019748235.1 bacterium | reverse complement strand
CCTTAAGAAACGATTTCCGGAACTCGTCGTTATCACCGATGTTGCTCTCGATCCTTATTCGACGGATGGACATGACGGCATTGTTTCCTCGGATGGACGAATACTAAACGATGAAACGGTCGAGGTTCTTTGCCGGCAGTCGCTCTGTCATGCAGAGGCCGGTGCCGATATCGTCTCGCCTAGCGATATGATGGACGGCCGAATTGGTGCGATTCGTGAGCGATTAGATGAAGAGGGTTTCACCGAAGTTTCCATACTCGCCTATTCGGTGAAGTATGCCTCGGCCTTCTATGGTCCGTTTCGTGATGCACTGGATTCCGCGCCGCGGTTCGGCGACAAGAAGACCTATCAGATGGACCCGGCAAATGTTCGTGAAGCCGAGCGAGAGATCGAACTCGACGAGGCAGAGGGTGCGGACATGGTGATGGTCAAGCCGGCGGGCCCGTACCTTGATGTCATCTCGCGTGTGCGCGAGCTGACCGCGCTTCCCGTCGCCGCCTATCAAGTGAGTGGTGAATACGCCATGATCAAGGCGGCTGCTGAAAAAGGATGGCTGGACGAACGCAAGGTGGTGCTCGAAAGCTTACTCGCGATTCGTCGCGCGGGAGCGGATGCGATTCTCACCTACTTCGCACGTGATGCCGCTCGATACTTGAAGGAAGGTTAGAGCTTTACCGTTTCTGAGTGACAGAAGGATGTCACCATCCGGGCCAGTAATGGTTAAAAACAAAGAGGACCGCCTTGGACCCTCAAGACGTTAATTCAGCAGCACGGCTTTCTGCGTCGCTTTGCTCAGGTAGCTTTTGACGACTTCTCTTTCCCTTAGGGAGGGATGTTCGCGCATCAGCTTGTCGAACGTTTTCACCGCCAGGACAGGCTTCCCTAGATGGAAGTAAAGAATTCCCAGATCCTGGATCTCCGTCGGGTCATTGTCCGAGAGTGCGACAATTCGATTCTGCACGCTTAGGCAACGCGAGAGGTCGCAGCGCGAATAGATTCCCTTAAGATTGCGAAGCATCCGAAGAAGAATGTCACGTGAGACCATCGGTGTTAGATCCGATTCCTGAACTTCAACGCTTCCACCCATCGCTTCGATGAGGCGAACTTTGCAATCGTTCCAACTAAGCCATCGGCCGCATTGAAAGACGTCGATATAGATTCGATCGTGCGGCCGTTCGTATGCCAGTAGAAAGTGTCCTGGGAAATTGATTCCCGAAAGCTTCACTCCCGCGGCATCGGCGAGGTGTTGGTACACGACGGAGAGTGTAATCGGGATTCCCATGCGCCGATCAATTACATCGTTGAGATAACTATTTCGGGGATCATAATAGTTCTCCGTGTTACCGGTGAATTCGAGTTCCCCGAAAAAGAAGTCGCTCAAAAGTCGCAGAACATTTTCCGGCTGCGTTTCGTTCCCCCGAAAGCGATTGAAATCGCAGGCAAAGCGATGAATCGTGCGAAGGTAATCGTTGACATCGAGATGAGGATATTCATCCTTTGCGAATTCGAGAGCGGCTTGGATCAGGCAGCCTTCCTTGCCATAGCTGATTTGTTCAAAAGAACTCATCGTCTTCGCCTTCTGACATGACCATCGCAATCACTTGCGTGAAACGAGTGATCGATCACTCGTCGTCCCTTCGCAGCTGAGGCACAGGTAATTCTCAAAGCTGCGTGTCGGCTTTATCGAATCGGAGCCATCCTGACGATTCAACGGTGAAGCCAATCCTTATTGGCTCTCCCATGCCCCGCCGGGCCGACAACGATTTTGGCCCACTCCATTTGGTGAGGGATTTCGATCCCTTTGTGAGAATGGGTCGCCTTTGCGTCGGTCGAGGACCCGACAAGTATTCCCAGGACACGGAACGGGAAACCCAAACCGTTGTAATCCTAGCGTTCGCCCGAATCCATTTGGATTCAAATTGCCGTTCCTCACCTACCTTTTTCAAGCTTTTGCAATTTGCATCCGTCACCTCTTACCATTGGATCGGCCATTCGACCGTCATCTCTTGACCCAAGCTGTACCTAACCCTAACTTTGCCAAGTAGTTCGGATAGAGGAGGACTTGTGGTGCTGGGAGGGCTCGTTTGGCTTACGTTAGGACTCGGGTCGCTACTAAATGAAGCGAGCGACCGTGAGACACTTCGTCTGAGCACGGGGGTGGTTTTTCGGGAACTAGTAATTACCGATGGAAAGCTGTCGACTGACCGGATCGGAATGGAGAAAGAAAACCGTGCGCTCGTGGTGCGAGATCGTCGCGAGTTCGAGATTCTCTTTGTAGATGGAAGTCACACGACCGCTGAGGATTATCAAATCAAATCCATCGATCGCCGGGATGAGCCCGAACAGAGTATCACCGTTCATCTTGAACCAAAGGAAAAGGAAGGGGGGAAGGTTCGGGTCATTTACGAGGGCCGTCCAGGAGAAACGTATCTTCGAAAGAGGATCGAGGTCGAAGGTACAAAAGTGGTTGATCGCCTCTCCGTCGAAACCTGGAGGGTGGAGACGATCGCGGATGTCGGCGGATTCGGCCAGCCTCTCTTTCTGGATGGCAATTGGTTCGTGGGACTCGAATATCCGGCCGGAACCACTGAACGCATCGGCCACAGGCTCGATGCCTATCATTTTCCAGGACGGTCCACCTTCCAATCGAAAACCGCAGTGGTTGGAGCGAGAACTCCTTCACTCACAGTCGAACAGTCATTCCAAAGATATCTCTCCACCATTCGTCAGCCCGTCCGATCGCATTTGTTGTTCGCGACATGGTTTGACCGACGCGCTGGTGACTTGTCTCCGGAGAACTGCATTTCCGCTTTCAAGCAATTAAAGAAAGGATTGCTTGATCCCTTCAACATCAAGCTCAACTCATTTCTCGTCGATGACGGCTATCAAAATCCAGATTCTCTTTGGCAGCCGGGAACGCACTGGCCGGGGGGATTCAATCCACTTCGTGATGAACTCGAGTTGGGCGGATCTCATCTTGGGTTGTGGTTGCCGCTCAACGGTCGCGGACTGAATTCCTCGTGGGGAGCACAAAAAGGCTGGCGAGTGGCGACGCATCGAAAGCCTTTCTATTGGCTTCCTGATCCCAACTATCAGTCAGCGCTCCGTGATGTTCTCACTAAATATGTGCGCGATACGCGGATCAATTGTTTTAAGCATGACTTCAATTTCTTTGACGCGTCATCAGATGATCCCTCCCGTCCTTCGAATCCTCGGCATCATCGAGAAGCAATTGTGGATGCGACGCTCGAGCTACTTTCGTTCGAAAGAGAATTGAACAAAGATCTCTTTCTTTCCGTCACAAGCGGTTTATGGCCCAGCCCGTGGTGGCTAATGCATGCCGATGCGATTTGGATGGGACATGGAGATTACGACCACGATTGGTCGTTTCCACAGCTAACCGATCGCGAAGCGGAGATGACTTATCGCGACGACAAGATTTACCGCCGTGTTCGATTGGAGAAGGCTCAGTTTCCGATCAGTTCGCTCATGACGCACGGCATCATGCGTGGTCGGCTTGATCATACCGCACCTGACGAAACCATTGAGGACTGGTCCGACTATGTGATGATGTTCTTTGGGAGAGGGACGCAACTCCAAGAACTCTATCTTTCACCCGATCTTGTTCCAGACCCATTCTGGAGTGTGCTGGGATCTGCGATTCGCTGGGCAAAGGCGCACGAAAAGACTTTGCAGCATACGGTCTTCATCGGCGGAAGCCCAACCCACGCGGACCCCTATGGCTACGCCCACTGGTCCGAAGAAATGGGTATTGTCGTGTTGCGTAATCCCTCTCTCGTTCCCGTCCGATTTGCCGTCGACTGGTCATCACGGCCGGGCGATTTCGCCGATCCGTCAGAGTGGAACCCGTTTGTCGTCTACCCTCACCAAGAAAGACTTGCGCCAATTCATTCGAAACAATCATTCGAGCTGAATCTGCCTGGGCGATCGGTAACGATTGTCCATTTGTATTCAAAGGTTCCGCTTGGTTTGGAATCGGTGCCGGTGGGTCGGTTCGAGCTAATGCGAAAGAACGGGGTTTTCTTGCTGGCAATGCTAGACAGGCCAAAAGATGGGGGAACACAGATCTCCACGGAACCCGTCGATGAGCGGGACGAGTGGAGAAATCGATTGGTGACGACGAGCCTGAGGGGAGGGGATCTATGGATTGAGAGTTATCCCGCTCATGGGGTCGCCATCGAGATTCAGGGAGCAACGGAAAGCCGGCACCGGCATGCGGGTCGTCACGAAGAACGACTTTGGGAAGTCAAAGAGTATAAGTGGGCCGGATCGGTCGAACCTCAAGAGATCTCTTTACATCTTAAGCTTCCTCCAACCCCACGTTGGCCGGAGAAGTGCCATGTTCGATCCGTCGTTCGGACCTACTTCGAACTTGATGTCATCGATCAACTCGATCTTCCACCCAACACATCGGCACCCGATTGGCCCCAGGTATTGAACTCGCGCCGTGGGCTCACCGAACAGGTGTTGTTAGATGGAAAGACCCTGGCACGGGGACGGGGATTATGGGAACGGCTGGGGTGGCTATTATTGGTGGCTGTACTCCCCATCGGTTTCATTCAATGGTTCACTTCTTGGGCGATTCGAAAGGTGTCTTGGCCGATCGGTCTGTCGATTCGATGTATTGTCGCGATGGGAGTAGCCACCCTGTATCTGCTGACGCCCCTTGGTACGTGGTTACTGCAGACGCTCGAAGGATAATACTCGCCGGTTTAAGAGCGGGGTAACTCTGACTTTTAGATCAGATCGGAGCGAAGCGTGGTCAGACGAGTCGCCGATCGGATTTGAGGTGATAGACGCAATGAGTTACTCTCTACGCAGAGTGGAAGGGCGCGATTACTAAGACAGGAGATGGATCGGTGGCGAATCGAAATTCCCGAGCAGCACCGGATGATCCTTACTGATTTGTCACTTACCGCTCCTCCGAAAATAGTCCAAAGGTCATTAGAAGGAGGAGGAAAATCTTGTTCGCTCGCACCCATTCTTCCCACTGGGAGATCAGAAAAGTCACTCCCTTTTTCCGACTAATGTTTTCGCCGTTGAACGATCTATCCCACTCGCATCTCAGGAAATCCTTGGATGGACTTCAGTAGTATTCTGCGTTCCCTCGCTGAAAACATGCTCACGCCGATTCCCCTGTGTTTTGCCCTCGGAATCTTCTCCCAGGTAATTCACGGTGGAATCAAGATTCCCAAGGATTTGTACTACTCGATTTCGATCTTCCTTTTGATGTCGATTGGTTTCATCGGCGGGCATGAATTGGCGAAAGAGTATCACACCAACGGCATCAGCACGATTTGGATGCCCGCGGTCGTCACCCTCTTCCTCGGTTGCTTCACCCCGATCAGTGCGTTCGTGATCCTGCGATACATTGGCCGTTTTAAAATTGCGGATGCGGCGGGCATTGCCGCTCATTACGGATCAACTTCTGCCGTCACTTACGCGGTGGCAAATGCATTCGTGGAACAGCAACAACATCCCGCGAATGGATATCTTCCGACACTGGTCACGATACTTGAATGTCCCGGCATCGCCGTGGCACTGGCACTTGGTTCTGTTCTACTCTCCAAAGAACGGGCCGCCCGGACGGCGAAACATGGTCATGCCCATGCCCAAGATGAAGGGAATCTTGGCGAAGCTCTTTATGAAGTCCTCACCGGTCAATCGATCATGCTGATGGCGGGGCTTTTGGTAATTGGTTTCATTTCAACGCTGTTCATGCCGGAAAAGGGATTCGCTCCTTTTCACGACTTCTTCTACAGCAAGGGGATGATCTTTCGCGGTGCGCTTTGCATCTTTCTTCTCGAGATGGGATTGGTCGCCGGAGAACGCCTGGGGGACCTTTGGAAAGTCGGTCCCTTTCTCGTGGCGTTCGGCATTCTACTTCCGATCTTCCACGGCTTTATTGGAGCGTACCTAGGGCACTTGGCGGGGCTTAATCTCGGTGGATGCACCGTGTTCGCGGCAATTGTTTCCAGCGCGTCCTACATTGCCGCTCCTCCCGCGGTTCGATTGACGATGCCCGAGGCAAGTCCAACGTTGTCCATTACCGCATCTCTGGCGATCACATTCCCTTTCAATATCGCTTTCGGCGTCCCTCTTTATTACCAGATGGCGATGTTGACCGGTGCCAAGTGACGGCGGTTTAGCCCGGCTCGCTTGAACTGTTCCTAAATTGAAGCGAAAGTGGTTAATGATCGCGGAGCGGCGGGGATGATGAAGAGACTTTGCGCGAGACATCGTTCAGCGAAGGGGACCGGACATGAAAACCACGCCCATGAAATTGATCACGATTGTCGGTGAAGAGGTGCTGAAGGAGACTCTGGTTCGCCACGTGCTCGACCTCGGCGCGAAAGGGGCGACCTATCATACCGTCGAGGGGACAGGGTCTCGCACCGCGCGGCATGACGACGTGTTCGGTGAGAACTTCGAAATGAAGGTTATCTGCAAGGCGGGAGTCGCCGCAAAAATTCTTGAAGCTGTCGCGGAGGAATATTTCGACCGATATGCCGTCATCGCTTGGGAATCCGACGTTCATGTGGTGAACGGTGAAGAGTATTAGCGATGACAAACGATCGTGAGCACGACGTATCTCTGAATGTTGCCGTGTGACTTGGTGGCACAAATCGGAAGCTCTGGATCCGCGAAAACCCATGATGATCGTTATCTTTGAATCAGGATCAGGTTCATTCGGAGAGAGTTGAGATGAGCGTTCCAGGACACAGAAAGCCTTCACCATTTCGACTGCTAGCGTTCCTGATTCTCATCGGGCTCGGAGTCGCGATCTTTGCGTACAACGATTCCATCACCCGGGGAGAGAAGGCAGCAATAGAGGCACTCCAAGCTCGATCGCCGATCGAAGTCTTTCATGCTGACCCGATGAACTGGGTCGCGGGAATCAATCTGGAAGGTCCCGGAATCCGAGACGAAGATTTGGTCCATCTGACGAAGCTAAACCACCTCCGGTCGCTCAAACTCGATGGACCTTCGATATCGAGTAAAGGACTCGGCAAGATTGGAGGATTGAGCCGGCTTGAGCATTTGGAGCTCGACAATTTCAAGATTGATGATGAAGGACTGAAAGGGATCATTCGCCTGCAAAACTTGCACTGGCTCTCACTGGAAGGGACCGGGCTGACTGATGCTCAGCTCGCGTCGCTGACCGAGCTTTCCAACCTCGTGACGTTAAACCTGGCGAATACCAATATCTCAGACAACGGACTCAAGTCGATCAAGTCATTCAAGAATCTTGAGAACCTTGTATTGTCCGACACGAATGTCTCGGATGCTGGACTGGAAAATCTGTCTGGAATGAAGTCGCTTAAGCTATTGAATCTTACGCATGACGCGAAGGTGACTCCTGAGGGGATCGCCAAGCTTCGAAGATCCATCCCAGGGTTGAACGTCGTCTTGGATCAGCCCAGCAAATCGGAATGACGGCGAAACGACGCGACCTCTTTCCACTGCGTCGAAGGATCGCTTTCGCTTTTTATTACCCATGGAAGTCGGCGCAACGAATCAGAAGGGACCTTAGCTTTCGAGGTCATGTTCGGTAAGAACGATGAAACCTTCCGCATCGAGGATATTAGCTGCTACCTCGAGATCGTCGACGTAAAAGGCAAGGGCGGGTCGCCCATAGGGGCGGACCATCAGAGGGTAGCCGTACTGAATATTGACTTCCGCCTTCAGGAGCGTGGAGCAGATTGCCAAGATCGGCTGATCGCGATTAGGAAGCTCGACGACGAGCAGGTCGACCTCACAGAACCGGTAGCCGGCATGAGCGAGAAGCTCGTATGCATTTTCCGGCTTCGTGACGACCAGGCGAATGATCGAGCACTCCGCGGAATCGACGATCGACATCGCCAAGACCCGAAGCCGAGCGGTTTCAACCAGGCGAATGAGCGTTAGAAGTTGTCCAACCTTATTAGGCGCGAAGATGGAAAACTGCCTGATGGAGGGATAATCTCGCCCACGCGAGGTGTGGACTGCCGTCGCCTCGCCGCCGCCGGTCGAGCCGTCGTCGGGAGGACCGCTGCCGGACGAGTGGTTGTCCGAGTTGCTGCCGTTCGTTCCGCCGCTTTTCATGCGGGCTCCGATCGTTGACATCCTTGACATGCTGCCCGTCGCGACGTCATTTGACGTTGGGAGAGGCAGTCACGGAACGCCGTCGACCGGTCATGGACCTTGCCGAACGACGCCAGCAGGTTACGTCACAGATCAGGCGGCGTCAATTCCCGCTCTTTTACCCCAGCGGCCAGGACTCACCCAATGACTCTCTTTGGTGGTTCGTAAGGGAGGTAATTCCCCGATGCCCGGCACCAATCATCTGTTGCAATTGTTCGGCAGAAAACGGGGCTTGCTCTGCTGTCCCTTGCACTTCGATGAATCGCCCGCTCCCTGTCATGACGAGGTTCATGTCGACCTCTGCGGTCGAATCTTCGCTGTAATCGAGGTCGAGGAGTGTTTCCCCTTTGACAATGCCGACGCTGATGGCCGCCACACTGTCTGAGAAGATCTCCCCCGCGCGTGCGGCAAGATCGGAGTGAGCGATCGCATCCGCGAGTGCGACAAAAGCGCCGGTAATGCTGGCGGTCCGTGTCCCGCCGTCGGCATCCAAAACGTCACAATCGACCCAAACCGACCATCCGTCGAGCGGCTTTAGATTGACCACCGCCCGCAGACTTCGGCCGATGAGCCTCTGAATTTCAACCGATCGCCCATCGGGCTTCCCCTTGTCGCGAGACTTGCGGGGAGAAGTGGAGCCGGGAAGCATGCTGTATTCTGCCGTCAGCCAACCTTTCCCCTTTCCCATGAGCCAATCTGGGACCTTGTTGTCGAGACTGGCGGTGCATAGGACCCTGGTCCGCCCCATCTCAATCAGAACGCTCCCTGGGGCGTTTCGGGTGAAGCCGCGGGTGATTTGTACCGGGCGGTGGTGCTCCCCCGAAGGGCGTCCGTCGTTTCGCATGTTGCAATGCTCCGTCGAGAGGCTAGGAACGAGTCGATGCTACTTTCATCTCTCTTGCCAGGATTCTCCAAAATAAGGAGGTTGGGGCGGTTCGACAATGACCCGGCTCGCCAGATGGGGCTTTACGTGAATAGGATGCTCTGGTATCGCCCATTATGCGTCGAGAGTCGCTCGAGCCGAATACTGGCTCGCAAGCGAGTGTCGATGTGCCCGGCATTGCTGCGGCAGGACCAGGTGTTTGCTGCCGTTCCATCGAGGAGATTCAGCTCGTGACACGGATTTATCGGTTGTTTGTCTTGGTTCTTTCGATCGTGGCGGGACAGACGGCCTGGGCCTATCAAGGTGGCCAAGATATCCTCGAGAACAAGGCTGATGCCGTTCTCAGGCAATGGTCGGACAAGACCGGAAAGATTCAGTCACTTTACACTGTTTTTACTCGCACGATTTTTGATCCGGTCTGGCAAGAGAAGGATTCCAGTGCCGGCAGTGCGCGTTATTTAGCGCCGAAAATGGCGCGCCTCGACATCATGGGGGGGAAGCGTCCCGAGCATTTATTGCTTCCAGGGAACGGCGAAGCATGGCACTTCAAGCCCGCAGTGAATGCGGAGCAGGAAAACATCGTTGAGGTCCACAAACTCCCCAACGAGGTGAAGGAAAAGGATGTCCTGGAAGATGGACCGCTCCCCTTTCTCTTTGCCACCCAGCCGGAAAAGGCCAAGCAACGATACAAGTTCGAAATCATCGAAGAGAAGCCGACTGCCTATCTGATACGAATTACTCCGAAGCTCGAGGAAGACCAGAAAGACTTCGTTCAGGCGGAGATCTTACTCGACAAAGAGAAGCTTCTCCCTTCGCAGATCAAAATCCTGGAAGCGACCAAACAGGAAGTGACCTACCAGATCGAAAACATCTGGACGAATATCGAAATCAAGACGACCGATTTCGCCGTCGACGTCCCCAAAGGCTGGAAGAAAATCGATATGGGCGCGCCGGCACATGCGGACGACGCGGGAGCACAACCGCAAGGCAGAAATCCTCCGAAGGCCGATCGTCCTCTGATCAATGTCGGGCAGAAAGAGCGGTAGTCGTTTTCTCCCCGAAAAATCTTCGTCGAAGCCCGTTGGCCCACAACTGATCATGGCCAGGCTCTCTTCGAGTCGTTATCCTCGGTCAGGAAGAACACCAGGCCGGGGACCCCATCGTGCAGCATGAACCGTTTGATCGTCATTCGAAGTCGCTCCTCAGAAGCATCACCTATGCACTGTTGATCGCGACGATCGGGACATGCGCTCTCGTTTCCCCGTTGAAATGCTTCGCTGCGGAGGATGACCTGCGCGCGAAGGTATCGTCCCTTCTCGCGGCCCTGGATGCGGCCGATCCCTCAGACCGAGATGCCGCCGAGACGGAACTAAAAAAGATCGGCCATGAGGCTCTTCCCTTCTTGCCAAAAGAAGATGACCGCGACCTGAGCGCCGAGCAAAAACTCAGGCTCAGCCGGATCATTCCAATGCTGTGGGACTCCAAGGCGAAGGCGAGCGTCGATGGAAGCATGATCCTCATCGAGAAAGAGGAAATGCTTCTTTCCGACTTTTTGACGCTGTTTCAGGAAGCATCCGGGAATCGCTTCGTTGACCTTCGACCTGATCTGAAACAAGAGATTGACGACCCCATGATCACGGTCAAGAAGGGAACTCAGCCGTTTTGGAAAACGCTGGACGAAACGATCGGAAAAGCGGGTTTCGTCCTTTATCCCAATCAGCCGAACCGCGCGATCGGCTTTGCTCATGGTGCTCCCATCGCGTCGCCGGTCTTTTACAGTGGCGCATTCCGCTTTCGGCTTGACCGAGTCATCGCCCGTCGCGATTTCGGTTTGGCGAACGAGGTGCCGAGCTGTCAATTCGACGTTACGCTCCAGGTCGAGCCCAGACTTCACCCTATTCAAATCCAACTCGTCGGAGAGCAATGTCGGGCGATGGGGAACGACAAAAGTGCGCTGGAATATCTTGGGCCAAAGCGTGCCTTCATGACGTTCGAAGACGACTCGATTCAGCTTACGCTTCCCCTTCGGTTTCAAAGTCCTCCTCGATCCGTCGAATCGGTGCGAGAAATCAAAGGCGTGCTCGATGTCCTTCTCCCCTCACAGAAAGCAGTCTTCACGTTTGAGGAATTGTCGAAGGCGAAAGAAGTGACGAAAAGCGATTCGGGATTGGCCGTCACTCTCCGAGAATTTGACACGACGGAGGAGGGGGTCTGGGCCGCACGGTTTATCGTCGAACGAAAGACCGCCGAGCGCGAAACCGAAAGCTACCTGCAAACCGAGCTCAAGAACGAGCTCTTCCTTGAAGCCAGTGACGGAAGGAAGGTCATTCAAGACGGTGGGATGAACTCGCAGGACCTTGGAGATGGCCGAACCGAGTATGAATACCTGTTTGTGGACGTTCCAGGGACGCCCCACGATTACAAGCTAATCGTCCAGATTCCGGCTGGCTTAGTTCGAGCACCCATTGAATTCGAGTTTGAAGACATCCCGCTCCCTTAAACGAAGGGAAGGATCCTTTGCCGACACACCGTGAATTGTGCCGGGGGGCCAGATTTCTCACGTCGGCGGTTATTCCTTGCTGAACTTTTTGTCCGCCATCAGGTTGAGACGACTCCTGCCGGTTTGTGCCCGCGATAGCAACAAGTTACACACATAATTTCGTCGGCGAATTCATGTAAGTTTCATCCTCTAAAAGATTTGCGTGTTGTACGACGGATGTGCTGGTGGCTGGGCCACCGGACCGGTGATTGTGAAGGTGATTCCTAACTCAGGATGAGAACAGAGCTTGTGAATATCTCGTGAATCTTTGATTGACGCCCCAGATATAGTGGCTAGTATTCTTCTTGGCCCCAATAAAATGTGGCATCTGTTCTTGTGTTCATTTCTTTTTGTGGAATACTTGTCAATACAGCCAGGACGGTGAGGAGACTAGTCAAGATGGGGGTTTTGAGCGATCAAGAGATCATGCGGGATGTCCGAATCGAGCCCTTCGAGCAGGGGATTCATCGCCCGGGCGTGATTTCGTACGGCGTCAGCTCCTACGGCTATGACGTGCGCGTCGGCCGTCACTTCAAGATCTTCACGAACGTTCGCTCGGTGATCGTCGATCCGAAGGACTTCTCGTCGGAGTCATTCATTGATCACGAAGGGGACGACTGCATCATTCCGCCGAACAGCTTCGCGCTGGCGGAGACGATGGAGTATTTCGAGATTCCGCGCGACGTGCTCGCGATCTGCGTCGGTAAGTCGACGTATGCGCGTTGTGGAATTATCGTGAACGTCACGCCGCTCGAGCCGGAATGGCGTGGCAAGGTGACTCTCGAGATTTCGAACACGACGCCGCTCCCCGCCAAGATTTACTCGTGCGAGGGAATTGCACAGCTCATCTTCCTAAGGGGAGAGACGGTGTGCGAGACCAGCTATGCGGACAAGAAGGGTAAGTATCAAGATCAGTTCGGCATCACGTTGCCGAAGGTTTTGTCGAACGCGCTGTAACGAATGAAGGGAGCACTTTGCTCAGGAAGAGGAAAGTGCTCGGTCACTCCCCAATACATGATGAATCGAGTCGGAAGGAACCGTTTGCATGAAGGTGACGCGACACTACACGACCGCCGGCCAGGACCCCTACACTGGGCTTCGCTTCGCTCCGAGAACTTCTCGGATCACGAATCCCGACGGGTCCGTCGTGTTCGAAGCGCATGACATTCTCATCCCCGAAGGATGGTCGCAGGTCGCGACCGATATTCTCGCACAGAAGTATTTCCGCAAGGCAGGTGTTCCAAGCAAGACCCGTCCCGTTGACGAAGTTGGTATTCCCGTTTGGCTTCAGCGCCATGTTCCCGCCGATGATGCTTCTCCCGAGGGGGAGAATGACAGCCGGCAGGTATTTCACCGCTTGGCGGGATGCTGGACCTATTGGGGCTTCAAGCACAGCTACTTCGACAGTGAGGAAGATGCCCGGGCGTTTTACGACGAGCTTTGTTACATGCTCGCCGCCCAGATTGCCGCTCCGAACAGTCCGCAATGGTTCAACACGGGCCTCCATTGGGCGTACGGCATCGATGGGCACGGACAGGGGCATTATTTCGTCGACCCGAAAACCGGGAAGCTGACTCGATCGACGACGGCGTATGAGCATCCGCAGCCGCACGCCTGTTTCATCCAGGGAGTTCGCGACGATCTGGTCAACGAAGGTGGGATCATGGATTTGTGGGTCCGCGAGGCGCGGATCTTCAAGTACGGATCAGGGACAGGCTCGAACTTCTCACGCATCCGGGGAGAGGGAGAGCCTCTTTCGGGCGGAGGGAAGAGTTCGGGCCTGATGAGCTTCCTCAAGATCGGTGATCGTGCCGCAGGGGCGATCAAGTCGGGTGGCACGACTCGTCGCGCGGCCAAGATGGTGACGCTTGATGTTGATCACCCCGATATTGAAGAATACGTGAATTGGAAGGTAGTCGAGGAGCGAAAGGTCGCTGCTCTCGTCGCCGGTTCCAAGTCATGTAAGAAGCATCTCAATCGCATTCTCGACGCCGCTTGGCAGACGAACGATCCGGCCATTCGATTCGATCCAACCAAGAACACCGCCCTCAAGCGCGCCATCATTGACGCTCGACAGGCCGAGATCCCCACGAACTACATCGAGCGAACGCTGCAGCTGGGTCAGCAAGGTGCGCGAGAGCTCGTCTTCGAAGAGTACGACACCGACTGGAATTCAAAGGCATACGCCACAGTGTCGGGACAGAATTCCAATAACTCAGTCCGCATCAACAATAGGTTCATGAAGTTGGTGGCCGAGGATGGAGAGTGGCCTCTCTATTGGCGAACGGAGCTTGATAACGCGAAGAAGCAGAATCGTCCGCCGAAGCCTTGCAAGGTGATGAAGGCTCGTTCGCTTTGGAGCGACATCGCTAATGCGGCCTGGGCCTGTGCCGATCCCGGTCTGCAGTTTCATGACACGATCAATGAATGGCATACCTGCTCCGCGGATGATCCGATCGTCGCATCGAATCCGTGCAGCGAGTACATGTTCATTGACGATACCGCTTGCAACTTGGCGTCGTTGAACTTGATCCGGTTCTTCGATTTCGAGCGTCAACGGTTCGACGTGATGGCCTATCGCCACTCGATTCGCGTTTGGACGATGGTGCTCGAGATTTCGGTATTGATGGCTCAATTCCCTAGCCAATCGATTGCTCAGAAATCTTATGATTATCGGACGCTCGGATTGGGTTATGCCAATCTCGGAACGCTGCTGATGGTCAACGGGATTCCGTATGACTCGAAGGAAGCGATGGCGTGGTGCGGAGCCTTGACCGCGATCATGCACATGGGGTCGTATGCCGCCAGTGCGGAGATGGCTCGTGAGCTTGGGTCGTTCCCTCGTTTCGACGACAATCGCCAACCGATGATGCGTGTGCTCCGGAATCATCGACGCGCCGCTTATAACGAAACCCCTGATCACTACGAGGGGCTCACCGTCACGCCGGTGGGAATCGACCGGACTTATTGCCCGGACTATTTGTTACACGCGGCCCGCGAGGATGCCGATCGCGCGGTGGAACTCGGTGAAAAGTTCGGCTTCCGCAACGCCCAGGTGACGGTTCTCGCTCCCACCGGAACCATTGGTTTGGTGATGGATTGCGATACGACCGGGATCGAGCCGGACTTCGCGCTCGTGAAGTTCAAGAAGCTTGCGGGGGGTGGTTACTTCAAGATCATCAACCAAAGCATTCCGCCAGCACTTCGCCGACTCGGATACTCGGCGAAGGAAGCCGACGAGATCGTGCGTTACTGCAAGGGAACCGGCTCGCTGGTCGGTTGTCCGCACATCAATCCAGAATCCCTCATGCAGCGGGGCTTCCGCAAAGAGACGATCGAAAAAATCGATGCGGCTCTGCCGAGTGCCTTTGAGCTTCGCTTCGTCTTCAATCCGTTCACGGTGGGGCAGGACGTTCTTGTCGAGCAACTGGGCATCACCGAGAAGGAACTGCTTGATCCGTCATTCGACCTCTTGAAGTGGCTTGGCTTTACGCCTGAAGAAATTGCCGAGGCCAGCGACTATGTTTGCGGCACGATGACGATCGAGGGTGCTCCTTACCTCAAGCCGGAACATTATGCGGTCTTCGATTGTGCTAATCGTTGCGGTAAGCTCGGCAAGCGCTACCTGTCGACAATGTCACACCTGCGGATGATGGGGGCGGCTCAGCCCTTCATCAGTGGTGCGATCAGCAAGACGATCAATATGCCTCACGAGGCGACTGTTGAAGACGTCGAAGAAGCATATCAGGAAGCTTGGAAGTTGATGACCAAGGCCATCGCGCTCTACCGCGACGGCTCGAAGCTTAGCCAACCTCTCAGCTCGTCGAGCGAACTGGCGGAAGCGATCATCGACGCCGGCGTTCCGGAAGTTCCGACTACTCCGGTCCAGGTGGCGGAGCGAATCGTGCATCGTTACATCGCTCGCCGTCGCCGTTTGCCGGACCGGAGATCGGGGTACACTCAAAAGGCTCGAATCGGCGGACACAAGATTTATGTTCGCACGGGCGAATACGACGATGGATCGCTCGGCGAAATCTTCCTCGATATGCATCGAGAGGGTGCCGCGTTTCGAAGCTTGATGAACTGCTTCGCCATTGCCGTATCGCTCGGCTTGCAGCATGGCGTGCCGCTCGACGAGTTTGTCGAGGCCTTCGTGTTCACCCGGTTTGAGCCGAACGGCATAGTGATGGGAAATCCCCACATCAAGATGACGACCTCGGTGATCGATTACATTTTCCGCGAGCTCGCGATCACCTATCTCGGCCGGCATGAGCTTGCTCAGGTCCAGCCCGAGGATCTTCGCAATGATGCCTTACATCAGTCGGATGACGATGAATTCGAGTTTGAACAAGAGGAAGTCGTCAGCCAAAAGATCATCGATCCTCGTCAGGTCGATTTGACGCCTGAAGAACGCGGGCCGGGCACGAGCCGGCATCCTCGATCAGAGCATGTAAAGGTTTCTTACCCGAAGGCGAGTCCGCAGACTCCGAGTGACATGGGCTCAAACGGGGCGGTTGACCAGGCGGTCGCTCCGATGCAAGCCAAGTCGAACGGCCATCATTCCTCGAATGGGAATGGGACGACTCATCATCTCAAGGCGACCCCGGAACGAAATGGCGGGGCGACGGCCGTTGAGGAACGATTGAGCATTACCATCGAAGAGGAACTCTCGGTCGTGTCGGTGTCGAACCGACTGAATCCTCGAGAGAGACAAGAGCTCGCTCGTGCGGCGAAGTTGAAGGGCTTCGAAGCGGAAGCATGTCAAAACCAGATGTGCGGTGCGTACACCCTGGTTCGAAACGGTACCTGCTTGAAGTGCTTGACATGTGGTGAGACGACGGGCTGCAGTTAAAACAGTCAGCAGATAGGCGAGGATGCCGCGTCGAGAGATGCGGCCTTCTCCATCTCTCACGACTCATCATGGATCGAGATCCGGCCGTTATAAACGGAAGTACCTGCTAGTGCGAAGGGACGCGTGAGGCAGGGAACGGACCGGGGTCTCAGGATGGGACCGTAAAGGGTGGATGCTTTCGGGCATCCGCCCTTTCTCTTTTTCTTGAATGATGCGTCCCAGCGGAACGGCAATTTCTGTCGTGACTGGAAGAACAGGTGTCGAACTTAGACGATTCGCTCGATGAACTTGGCGCCAACTTCGTAAAAGCGGCCGACTTGCCTGGCACGAACGACTTCGGCAAGGAAACGGAAATGATCGCCGACCGGTGTCGTCATGCTGACGATGATCACTCCATAGAGTGGTTTGATGTGCAAGAAGCCGATTCCACCGCGGGAGATATCTTTTCCCGCACAGAGATCTGTCTTGTTGTCTTTGGTGACTTGAATTGTTCGAGGAAACGGGTGTCGATTTTCCTCTCGAAGCTCATGGCCGGCCGTCGGCAATGTATCCAACATATGGTCGACAGCGGCAGCGATCGTCAGAGGGGCTGTCTCTTGAATTAAGTCCGTGGACATGGCTGATATCTCGATGGTCTAAATGCCTCCCCCCTCCTTTGTCAAACGTAGCACAATTTGTTGGACTAGAAGTCGATCCGAACGAGAGAAACTCTCTCGAAATGCCCGGATTCTTCAAATGATCGAACTGGGAGGTCGGTCGTAAGTATTTGATCGTAAATAGGTTGTGTCTCTTAAGCGTTTGTCCCATCGATGACGGATTGGTCTTGATGGGAAGGAGGGATGGACCTATGCGGTCTCGTTAACGATTTCGAGAGTTGAAGGGAGCCGTGGACCATGTTGGGAATTTATTGCGCACTGACGCTGGCCGTCGCGAGTGCTGATCCCATCGATCGGCTGCCGACCGGATCGGCCGGGCCCGCCACGGAATTGGTAGGACAGCAAGTCAACCAAAAGGCAACCCCCGAGAAAGAAGTCTTCGGCGAGCGATATCTTCTTCTCGACAACAACACCATCGTGGCGGCGCAAAAGGTAGAAGAACTTTCCGATCAGTTTCGCATCGAGCGATCCGGGGCTCGTATGGGGCTGCCAAAGAGCAAAGTGCGCTATGTGGGTGATTCACTCGAATCCGTCTATCGGTATCGCGCGGAACGAATTCCCCTTCACGATGCGCACATGCGAGCCGATCTCGCGCAGTGGTGCTTCAATCAAGGTTTGGTCGAATATGCTCATGCCGAAGCTTTGCTCGTGTTGAAAATCGATCCGGAGAATGAGGGAGCGAAACGTGTCCTGAAGATGTGCGACACGAAACTCCATCCACCGGAGAGAGAGCCTCGGGCGGCAGCGACGGATGCCTCGGTCGCTCGCCGGCCGCGTGATCCGGACCCGAGCCGTGTCGTCAAGAAGTTCAAGGCGGCTTACGGTCAGGAACTCTTCACTCGATACAAGGATTTGGAACCGCTCCTGTCGAGCAGTTGTGGAAATGCCGCGTGCCACGGAGGCATTCGCCATGAAGGGCCGTTCCGTCTTTATCGACGTACGGACGGCGCTCCCAATGACATCCGGCTGACATCGCGCAATCTAACATCAATGCTCGATGCGATCGACTATCACGATCCATTGCGCAGCCCGATTCTCTACAAGGCACTCGAGCGTCACGGTGCATCGACTCTTCCCCCGCTCGGTGGGGTGCAGGATCCAACCTATGTGGCTCTACAAGAGTGGGTCATGGAAGTGACCAAGCGTTGGTCAACGAATGAAGTCGAACTGGATCCATCGGCGATGGAGGGCCCCGAAGAGGCATCGCAACAAGAGCGAGGCGGCGGATTCGGAAGCCTTCGACCTGATAGCTCCAAGTATTATGTGCGGAAAACGGGTCGCCCCATGCGCCCGACGATGGCACCAGGCGATGAGATTCATCAAATGCGAACTGGTCCGGTCTATGCCGATGATGCACCGGGAGAGAGTATGCCCGGCATCCCGCACGATTCGCCTCCTCCGCGAATCATTCCTGATGAACCGATGCCGGCGGAAAAGATGTCGGCAGATGAAATGTCCGCACCGATGAATGAGGGAAGACCGCAGACGGATACCAAAAAGCAGGGGCCATTTCGCGCTACGGCGACTCGGCTCGTCGAAATGGTTCGCGGCAAGCCCCGCGTCAAGCAAAGCATTCAGTTGAACGGATTGCAACAGGGGACCCGAGAGGGAAACCCCTTTGACGCCGCGACCCCTCCCATGAATCTCGTGCCGAGTTTTGAGGACGTGAATCAAACGTTACATCAAAATGTCAGTGAGCAATAACTGATTTCGGCCGCCATGGAGACGCTATGCGTGGAAAGTGGCTGACGTTCAGCCCACCGCACGGCCACGACGACGATTTCGCTGAATCTTCTCAGTAGCCCATCGGTCGATCGCACGCCAAAGAGCTTTCCAAGTCTTCTTGTTTTGGCTCCCCGCGCCGAGGTATCGCTTCACAAATCGCAAGCGATCAGAGCGGGAAAGATGCCGATTGTCCATGAAGCTGACGGCGAACCTCGCGATGTTCTGTAGCAAGTCGGCATCTGGAATTCGCTGCCACGTTTGAACGCCATCCAGATCAATCAGCCAAAGATCTGGATGAGCGAGATCGCTTGTCTTGGTCGCTAGGATGTTAGTCGCCTTCAGATCATGATGCGTCACGCGGCGGTCATGCATTCGGCGAAGTAAGCTTGCTGCTCGAATGATGCATCCTCTGAGGACGCGGCGTCTCTCATTTTCGGGCAGAGGCGCGATTTCGTCTGAAAGATACTCCGCAATCGTCAAGGAAGAGTCGACTCGCTCGGTGAGTAAATACGAAGACTCGAGTAACATTCCTTTGTATCGGTGAACGAGCATCAAAGGACGAGGGGTCGGCAATTCACGCAATCGGAGAGCGAGTCCATTTTTCCAGGCACGCGTCGCCGCATTGTCCCTTCCCCATGAGGCGAACAACTCGCGAACGGGGGGATGAATGTATTTCTTCACTACTTGCGTTCGATCGGGATCGAGCTCATCGAGCTGAATCGCGCCGACATTCGTCCCTTTGCCTCGCTTCCACCAATGGCGGATCGATGTGGCCAGGAACTTCTCCGGATCTGACGCAAACCGTTGAAAGAACGAATGGGGCAAATCCTCTTGCGCCCAAGCCTTTCCACCTGGAACAAGAATCGACTTTGTACCGGACATGCGATTCGTGGCGCGGACATCGCGACGCCGCCAAAAGTCTGCTCGCGATTCAATCGTTTCATATTCGACTTCGCGGGCGAAGCTTTTGAACAATCGGCCGTCAAGTTGGCGCAGATGAGCATAGTGCCGAAAGAACCGTAGCCGGTCGGTACGCTCGGTCCTGATCGAGAAGTAGCGGCCGAGGCGTGCCAGCTCATTGACGGTCGATGACCACTCAAGATGGCGATGCTTTTCGAGTTCGTGGAGATCGACAAGATAGAGGCGGAATCGATCGTCTTCCAGCTTTTGGTAAATAAGATTGCGCTCGTGCAAATCTCGATGTTCCAGCCCTGCCCGGTGAAGCGCCGCCGTCAGTCGGGCCACTTCCTGGATGATTTGTCTGCGGTGTGAATGCGCGATTTCCATCGCACCGGTCCGGACATGATCCTCGATCAATTCGAAGAGCGTCATGCCGTTTGGGATTGCTTCGGTGATTAAGAATGCTTCTTCAAGTAAGCCGTTTCTTCGACGTTCACCGAGAGCGAGTGGTCTGATCGTCGGAACACCGCTCTGCCAGAGAAGGCGAGCGACTTCATACTCTTTTTCCGCCCGCCCCTGTCTTAATGCTCGATAGAGATTCGCCGTGCCCGGTGTGATCTCGAAGTGCTTGACGTAGAGGTGTAAACCAGGGATTTGGACGTAGTAAATCGAGCGTCCTGATCCGCTCTTAACGAGCTTTGCCGCTCCTTGCTCGATCCAAGAGCGAAAGCAGAATCCGTCACGAGTGAAGAACGCTTCCCGAACATCGCTGGCAACGTTCCAAACCGTTTCGTCGAGTTGAAAGACGTCGTAAGTTGTCCGATTGGCCGAGGTCATGCCCTAACTGCCGCATCTTGCAATCGCTCGGCGAGCACTTGTCCCCAGCGTCCTGGGGCAAAGAGCCTTTCGATGCGCTCGCGACCCGCTCGTCCCAACTGTTCCCGAAGTGATGCATCCTTGACGAGCCGGGCCATGGTTTCGATCCACCCTTTGAAGGTTTGAGGAAGGAAGCCATGCTCATCGCCGATGATTTCACGGTGAACGCCCACCGGACTCGCCACAACGGGAAGTCCGGCCGCCATGTATTGCAGCACTTTGAGTCCACACTTTCCCCGGCTCCACGGATCATCGGAGAGCCAACTGATTCCAATGTCCGATTCGCGCAAATCGGTTGACTCGCGGAAGGAGGACCAGGCGGCCGCCTCGACTTCCATGTGACGAAATTGCGGGAAGCGATCGCAGATGACACGGAGTTTTGTGTGTGGGATCGATTGACCGATCCCCTCTAGTAGAGGCCTTGCCCCTTCGAGCGATTTCAAGGTGCTCGATGACCCGATCCAGACCAGCCGAGTGGGCCGTTTATCGACATGTTCGGCCAATTGATATCGGCTGGAGTCTACGCAGGTGGGAATGATTTCAACCTTCTTTGAACCGACTCTTTCGGAAGCATAATCGGCAAGGTATTTGTTGCCTGCGATGACTAGATCCGCTGCAGCGATGGCCGCGCGGAATCGGAGTGTGCGAGTCAAGCTGTACGGGCCGCTGGAGTGGAACGAATCACGGTAAAAGACCGCGTCGTCAAAGTCGTAGACGAGAGTTCGCGTCGATTGCCTGAGAAGCAGGACTTGCCAGATCGGGAGGAGCTTTCGTTGCAGGATGACGACCTGATCGTACCGAGGGCGGGAAAGTTGCTTGAACCGACGGGCGGCATCGCGAGCGACCGGCTCAATCGTGAGATGGAGACCGACGCGCGAGAGCTGCTCGGCGAATTGAATGATCCTGTATCGGGTCGAAGCGTGATCTCTTCCCGGTACCAGGGCAACCACTTCCATGTATGAACCTCGGTGGTGCTTCCTTGCATCACACAATCACTAGGTGGCTCGGGTGAGCCGCGTCGTCGGAAATGGGTGTTTGTTCTCTTCCCATTTGCGCTTACGACGAATTCCGAAGACTTGGTAACACGGAACGAAATTCACGGCAAGCGATTTCGTTTTCGGGTGGGGTGATTCGGAGAAGGTGGGTAAACAAAAAAGCCGGTCCGCTCCACCCCGTTCACGCGGAACGAAAGTGGAAGCGGACCGGTCAAGCGGGACACTCGTGACGGTCGGAATGTCACGAGCACCCCTAACCCAAGCTCGTGCGAGAGGCCGGTAGAACCCTCCCCAGCGCCCTATCTGGCCACCCACGCGTGCTGGATTTCAAGTTGTTTCCTACAAGCCGAGGTCTCTCCCAGGCAAGACGCCCAGCCGGTTCAAATTATTGCGTTAAATCTCAATTCCTCGGGGAGTTACCGCACGAATCGCTCGGGACATGCGGTCTTTCCCTATTTCGACACAAACTCAGGGGTTCTAACCCGTTACATTGGTAGAAGTGTCGCTAAAAAATGAGATAGGAAGAAAATTGGACGGATCGTCGCGTACTCTGCCGTAAACCTCGACGCGACCGGGTAGTTCTGACATGATGAATCTTGGAGCGGATCGAACTTGCGGGGGGAGAATTCGATGATCGACAATAATAAGGCGGCCGGGCCGCTCGACGATTTGGATGAATGGGAAGACGATCTCAAAAAGAGGTACCCGAAACCGGGAGTGCCGTTCAATCCTATCGACCCCGAGAAAACCGAAGACAAGTTCCGCGACTATAAGGCGGAAGTTCGGCCCACCGTGAAAGAGTTCTATCGGCTTAACCACACTCAACAGACCGTTGACTTCGTCCGCCGAAAACGGCAGGAGTACATCGGACTCAATCATCGCCGAATGGGTATTTGGGAGGCGATGGAATATCTGAATACGCTGGTCGATGACAGTGATCCGGACACGAATCTTCCGCAGATCGAACATTTATTGCAAACGTCAGAAGCGATCAGGCGCGATGGTCATCCTCGATGGTTCATCTTGGCGGGATTGATGCACGATCTGGGGAAGATCCTTTGCCTTTGGGATGAGCCGCAATGGGCGGTGGTAGGAGACACTTTCCCGGTCGGGTGCGCTTATTCCCCGACGATTGTCTTCTCCGAATTCTTCCAAGCCAACCCGGACGTGAACGATTCACGTTATTCGACGAAGCTCGGCATTTATCAGGAAGGATGCGGGCTCGACAATGTGATGATGTCATGGGGACATGACGAGTATCTCTATCACGTGACGAAGAATTATCTTCCTGAGCCGGCACTCTACATGCTCCGCTATCACTCCTGTTATCCGATTCATCGAGAAGGGGCGTATCAGTACTTGATGACGGATCATGATCGAGAGATGTTTGAATGGGTAAAGGCATTCAACAAGTACGACCTTTACACGAAGAGCCATGAGCGGCCTGACATCACCAAACTCCGCCCCTTTTATGAAGACCTGATCGGCGAGTTCTTCCCCGCCAAGATCGATTGGTGATCTCGGGCCATTTGCATTACTAGAAAAGGCGTGGTGAATCACTTCGGTGTGTTCGAAGTGATTCTGCCGCACTTCTAACGAATCCCAATCCATTCTCCATTGATCCGAGGTGACATGAGCCTCGACGCGAGCACGATCAAATCGAAGGAAAGCATTCTCCGGGCCGACGAACGGCTCCGGATCAACGTCAATTGGTTCATCAAACTCCGTTGGGCGGCGGTCGCGGGACAACTCGTGACGGTGCTCAGCGTGGCATTCGGTTTAAACGTCTCGATGCCACTCATTCCGCTCTTCGTGATTATTGGTTTGACGGCGCTCACGAATCTCCTCCTCCGGCTTTGGTATCTGATCCTGGGCCGAACCGAGCAGTGGAGTGCTTGGGGAGTCCGTGGCAACTGGATCGTCGATGCCATCATGACGTTCGACGTCTTGCTTTTGGGGGGGCTGCTCTATTTCACCGGCGGTGCTGAGAATCCCTTTAGTGTCTTCTTCCTGGTGAACTTGGCTCTAGCGGCAGTCGTCGTACAGTCGGAATGGATCTGGTTCATCGGCGGACTCGCGATTCTTTGTTATTTCCTCCTCAACACTTGGTATGTCCCGCTGGACGTGCTTCACGATCGGGAGACATTCGCCAGTTTTTCAGGATTGTTGAGCGTTCGCTATGAAGGGCAGATCGTGGCATTTTCGGCGGCCACCATCGCGATTAGTTACTTCATTGCTCGGTTGACGCGCGAGCTTCGCGAGCGGGATTCGGAACTTGCAGCGGCGCGGCTTCGAGAAGAGCGGAACGAAAAGCTTGATGCGTTGGCCACCCTGGCGGCGGGGGCGGCTCACGAGCTTGCGACTCCTCTATCCACAATTGCCGTTGTCGCCCGTGAACTGGAGCGACACCTCGAGTCGTCTGGCGCGACGAACGACTGCATTGAGGATGCTCGACTTATTCGGACAGAACTCGCGCAATGTCGAACGATTCTCGATCGCATGGCAGGCCGAGCGGGAGAGAGTGTCGGCGAAGGAATGACGGAAATGACGGTCGCGGGGCTCGTCGAGGAAATGCTGGCCGGCCTTCCTCACACGGATCGCGTCTCCATTTCGCACGGCAATGAGCCGAATTTGTCGTTGAATCTACCCCGCGTCGCGATCGGTCAAGCACTTCGTGGGATCGTGAAAAACGCGATTGATGCGGCGGGTCGAAACGGACAGATCCAAATCAAAACATGTACGATTGGTCCCAACATCGGGATCGAGATCCGTGACAACGGGCCTGGAATGCCTGAAGAAATTCTCAAAAGGGCGGGGGAACCCTTCTTCACCACCAAGCAACCTGGGGAAGGGACAGGGCTCGGTTTGTTTCTTGCTCGAGCTGTGATCGATCGGTTGGGGGGTGTTTTTGAGATCCATTCCGAGGCGGGAGTGGGGACGACGGCAGAGATCATTCTCCCCCGCGCGCCCACCCGATTGGCCGCCGATCACGCATTGCCTTCCGCTTGACGCTTGGTCTCTTCCCGCGAACCACTAAACTGTTGGAAACGGAAGTCCACGGGGGAGCGGGAGATCGATGCGATGGGTGTCGAGCCAGGTTCAAGCTTTCTGTTAGCTGACGACAATGATGCACTTCGCGAGCGTTTAGCGAAAGCGCTTCGTGATCGCGGCTATGATGTTCGGACAGCGTCTGACAGTAATGAAGCGATCCAGATCGCGCGGACGGAATCGCCGGAGTATGCGATCGTCGATCTGAAGATGCCGGGAATGGGAGGACTCGAACTCCTGAAGCATCTGAAGGAAATCGATCCATCGACCCAAGTCGTCATTCTGACGGGGTTCGGCAGCATTGCGACCGCGGTTGATGCGATGCGTCTGGGCGCGACGAATTATGTAACGAAGCCGGCTGACGCGGATGATGTGGTGAATGCATTCACGCCGCAAAATCAGCGCACGAGTGAAGCTGCCGAGACTCCCTCGCTGGCGCGCGTCGAATGGGAACACATTCATCGTGTCCTCTCCGACTGCAGCGGCAACATTTCGGAAGCGGCCCGGCGTCTGGGCATTCACCGACGATCCCTACAAAGGAAACTGCAGAAGCTCGCCCCTGAGTAAATAGCTCGACGAGTTCGCTCGCATCCAATCCGCGATTCCTGTTCAGGTGAGGAAGGAACACGATGTCTGAATGTCCGCCCGTCATCCTCAGCGGCTTTGCCGACGAATGTGCCAATCAGAAAACGGCCGTCGAGCAATTGGCCGTATTCGCGGCGCTCGGTCTGGAATACTACAGTCTTCGCTTCATCGACCTTGGAAGCGGGGTCAAGAATGTCATGAAACTCACGGACGAGGAGATCGCGAAGCTCAAGCAGCTTAATCAACAGTATGGACTGCGCATTGCGACCATCGGTTCGCCGATCGGTAAGGTCAAGCTTGTCGACAAGGAAGATGGTAGTCACAACACGTACATTCCATTCGCGAAGTATCTCGAAGAAGACGTGATGCGGGCGATCGATCTCGCCCATCGGTTCGAGACGAAACTCGTTCGTGGCTTTTCCTTCTATCCCCCGCGCGGTGAGGATCCGAAGAAGCATGTCCAGCAAGCGGCGGATCAGATCGCTAAGATCGCGGAGAGATGCGCTCGCGAGGGGGTCGTGTACGGACTAGAGATCGAAGCCAACCTGGTCGGGAGCAGCGGATATGTCCTTCAAGAGTTGAGCGAGAGAGTCAATTCACCTGCCATGGTGACGATTTTCGACGGTGGGAACCTCTCCTCGCAAAACCTTGGGCCTGAGCAATGTTTCGCTGAGTTCAAGGCGATGCGTTCCAGCGTCGGCTGGATGCACGTCAAAGATTATAGGATCGACCCTGCGCTGAAGTGGGAAGGTTTCGTTGACGAGGAACGGCTCAAGAATTTCGTGCCGTGCGATGAGGGAGATAGCGGTCACGAAATGATCTTTCGTGACCTCAAGACGGTTCTGCCTGAGAAGACGGCGAAGATGCAATCACTTGGTGCGCCGGGATATCTGGTCGAGCTCGAACCCCACCTCAAAGGAGGGGGTCAGTTCGGCGGCTTCAGCGGACCAGATGGGATGGGAGTCGCGCTTCGGGCGCTCTGCCGACTGCTGGACTATGTCGGCATTCCGTACAACTTGCGCGATTTCGGCCATGTGAAACAATCACGATAGAGACTGAATCAATTCGTCAGGAGTGACACCTCATGTCATCGACGTCGCTCGACATCCAATCCAGTCGTGACATCGAAACGGGCTGGAATGTCTACACCCTGACGGTCGAAGACACTTCGGTGCGCGTCGTGCCTGACGCTGGTTGTAACGTCGCTTCGATTAACGTCGGTGGAGAGGAATTCTTGCTTCAGCCGCCGACCCTTATCGAGCAGCGAGGAACGAAATTCGGCACGCCGGTTCTCTATCCGACCCCCAACCGTGTTCGAGACGGTCATTTCAACTTTGAGGGTAAAGACTATCGATTCACGCCGAATAAGGGACCCAACTTTATTCACGGGCTCTTGCATAGCGTGCCGTGGACTGTATTAGAGGCAAGGGAGCTGATCGATCGGCGAGGGAATACGGAGCCGGCTTGTGAGCTGGAATGTGAGCTTCCCTTTTTGCCGGGAACACCCCGGTACGAATTATTTCCGCACCCTCATATCCTTCGGCTGGTGATTCGTGTTTCCGCTCACCAAGTCCGAATGACGTACACGGTTGATAACTCGGCAGGGACTACCCGAATTCCATTTGGTTTTGGGATACACACCTATTTCCGTTATCTCGGTCCTCGATCGACGACGTTTTTGACACTTCCCGCGTCTTACTGGATGGAAGCCATCGAGTGCATGCCGACGGGAAGACTCGTTGATGTTGGTACGACCCCGCTCGATTTACGGACCGCGCGATCGCTGGAGGGCTTCTTCGCGGACGATGTCTTTTTCGGCATCGATCCGAGTAAGCCGATTTTGATCGAACATCGCGAAGCAGGGGCGACACTTTCCATTCGCGTATCGGAGGATTTCACTCACGCGGTGGTCTTCTCTCCCGATGGAAAACCAGCGTTTTGCGTGGAGAATCAAACATGCTCGACGGACGCACACAACCTCTATGCGAATGAACTGACACGAGCGGCCCATCTTCAAATCGTCGAGCCGGGCGATACACATTCGGGCCATGTTGAGTACCAGATCCACGTCAACAAGTAGTCCCGCTCGCAGTTCAGGTCATGCCGTTACGTGCCGACTACTTCCGAAGAATGAATAGCCGCGTCGAGATCGGGATAGATGTCCCATAACGTGTCGAGTTTGGCGGTTTCTAGAATCTCCATGCAACTAGGTTGAAGGCTACAAAGGGCGAATCGTCCCTGCTTCTCCCTCGTTCGCTTCCACGCTCGAAACAGAACCTCGAAGAAGACAGAACTGAAATACTCGGTTTCGCCGAAATGAAGAATGAGATGCGGTAATGGCGTTTCCGCGATTGTCTTCAGCAGTCTGTCCTGAAGTTCATCGAGATGGGGCTCGTTGAATGCACTGTAGTTCGAATCAAGATGGATGATCGTGATGCCGTCTTGCACGTCCAAGTGCATGCGAGTTGCTCCTGAAAAGGGTGAGCCACGCTCGGGGGGCGACAGCGAAGAAACGCGGCGGTAATGGCGAGAGAGCGGACTATCCACTCCCGCGACAATATTACCTCTTTGTGGTAGCGATTCCCATGCCTGTTCCATGAAGAGATCGCGAGAATTAGAAGACTGATGCTGAATAAACGGCTTTTCATCTCACCGGGACATGATGTTGACCGCTGTCGCGGACGTTTGGAGGGAGACGAACACTTGGAACTTTGCTCAGAATCGACGAGGTACCTCAAGAGGGAGGAGCCAATGTCGCTTTGACTCGCTACCATCGAATCAGCGGGTTCGTCATGACTATCTCCTTGAAAAGGTGCAACAATGGACGGTGAATTTTTGTTGATGCTTACCTCTCGCTGGCTGCACATTTTGAGTGCGACCGTGATGGCGGGGGGGGCAATCTTCATGCGATTCGCACTTCTCCCCGTACTGGAGGCCCGCGAGGCGGGGGACCGGAGCGAGTTGTCACAGGCGATCATCGGTCGCTGGAAAGTATTTATTCATTCCGGCATTGCCATCTCACTTATTACCGGTCTTTACAACTTCTATGTGCGGTTTCATGAAGTAAAGCCGATGCCGTATCACGCACTCTTTGGATTGAAGTTTTTATTGGCGCTCGTGGTCTTCTTTATCGCCAGCGCGCTGGTGGGAAGATCAAAGGGTTTGGCGCCGATGCGAGCGAATCCGCGACTGTGGTTAAATATCAACGTCGGCTTAGCGCTCGTGATCATCCTATTGGGAAGCATGATGCGTTATGCCCCCCATCGTTCGCCGGTGGAAAAGAAGGAGGCGGTTCAGTCTCCCTCTATGCTTGTTCGGCCGGTGGCGACGTCAAACTCAGAGAGCATGGGGACGAGCATCGCGGTCACGGCAAATGCATAAGTCGCTACGACCACCGCGAACGGGGAAAAGCGATCGCCGACAACAAAGGCGATGATGCAATAGAACGTTGCGGCGGGTGCGATCGACGCGGTGAGCGTGATCGCGCCCGAAGGAGCATTTGCGGTCAACGACACCCAGAGTCCGATACTTCCCAGAATGATGAATAGAACGAAAGCGGCCCACTGCGCTTCGAATCGACCGCTGATGACGATTAAGTAAAGACAAATCAATACGCCGACAAAGAGAAGGAAGATGGTGCCAAGGCTATTGACTATAGCCGAACGGCTTGTGTCATGTCTCAGGCCTGAATGAATTCCTAGCACGCTGGCGAAAGCCGCCAGTGTCAGAAAACTGATCGATGTGTAGACGAGATTCGGCACGTCGAGCAATCCCATCCATGTCGCGACGCCGAACATTACCAGAGGGGCAATTAACATCTCCTTGATGTTGAAACAGATTCCCCAGATCTTTCCAAAGATAAACTCCGGCGGCGTCACATCGGTGACAAGAAGCAGATCCAAGCTTTTCAGGTCTCGCTCCGTCGTGATCGAGGCGACGGCTTGCGCATTAATCAAGATTAGGCTGAGCACGCCGACGGGGACGATCGTACGTGCCAGGGCAAATGCTAGATCAGGGTCATCATGTTGGGGTGGATCCGTAACCAGGCCGGCAAGGAGGAGTCCAGCGATCACTAGATAGGCGAGCTTGATAACGAATGGACGCGCACCGTAGGCACGAGTACGAATCTCTCGCCAAAGGACCGGATTCGACCACGCATGCCGAACAAAGCCGCTCGATGCTATTGGTTTGGTGGCATCGGGTGCTTCACGTTGTTGAATCGCTTCTCCTCTCGGGTTCCAACGTCGCAAGTAGAGAATGGACGTTCCGAGCGTGAGGCAGGAGAAGAGGATTCCAAACAACAGATGCCCGACGCCCGGCAGAATGAAGTGATGGACCGCGGGATCGAAATTCATCGAAGTGGCCACCGCTCGAATCGTGGAAAAATTCGCGGCCCAGTAAGTCACTTCATGCGGATTGACATGCGTCGTTCCGGCCCACGTCACTACCGTTTCAACGACAAGGAGCGATAACACGACGCCTAGAATGGTGAGCGCGATCGATTGAAATGTTTTGTCTCGCCAGGTTGCGATGAGCACGCCAAGAGAGATGCTCAGGAGGGCTCCTCCCACCGTCGCGGCGAAGACTTGGCCTACTTGAACGAAGCTGACTCCTCCAAAAAGCGTCATGGCGAAGAAGACGGGGAGCGAGGCGGCCAGAACGCAACCGACTTGCAGCAATGCTCCAGCGAATTTTCCTAAAACAATTTCACTGTCCGCCAGACGCGTTACTAAGAGAAGGATGAAAGTTCGTCGATCCTTCTCGATACTGATCGTGCCGGCTCCGAAGAGCGCGCCCGAAAACAAGACGAGTGCCAATTGCGTGTAGCTGAAGAGTTCGAAGGAAACGGCACTGAATCGAGCGATTTCTCCGAGCGAGGGTTCCCGCTCAAATCCGATCATTGCCTGCCAGGTCGTCCAGAGCAGAACAAAGAAGAGGCCGACATAGGCGGCACGAGTAATGTAAAAGCGAGGACGTCGTGGCACCGTTTGCCACTCGCGAGCGAAGAGCGGTCCGGCGAGCAAGAGTCACTCCTCGATGTCGATCTGCCGTACGATTGGTTCCCGCGAAGTGAGAGATGACTCTCATTCGATTCGAGCAAACGGTCTCATTTCGATGAGTCAGAGGCCGCGAAGGCCCGCGAACTACTGGCGAGACGAACGAAGCTCGAATGTCCAATATTGTACGAATCAAAAGGCCGGTTGGTTCGGCGAAGGGAGTCACTTCTCGACGGTTTTCGCCGGTGATTGTGCGACGGCGGCTGGTTTGACCTCGACGAGGTTCACATCTTTGTCGCCAAAGATCTTCAGCTCATTCGCGGGAAATCGTTCCACGATCCGGAACGAAAGGGCAGGATCGACCGCCAGAAAGCTCATCTCCTGATCGGTCATCGGGCAATAGAAGGGGCCATGCTCCCGAGCATATTTTCGGGCGTCCTCAAAAGGGGGCATACCTCGCATCTCATCTAGGATCGAGAGGGGATGTCCGACGTTGTAGACCAGGCTGGGATTACGGTATTGCCAAAGAGCGACCGAGTGACCGGATTGACTAAGCTGCCGGAGCCGGTCCGCGACATCGATGATCGTTTGCGATGAGTGGAGTGCCGGAAGCACTTGGGCGCCGACGAGCACGATGGTGAGAGTTCCGACCGCGGTTTGGGTGATGAAGGCCATGCGATATCGGCCGTCGCGCAAGAGTCTTCCCGCAAGGATTAGACCGAGCCCTCCGATCCCGGCCGCGATGCCGAGCGGAACGCCTATATTCTGCGGCATGGCAATGATCGCGAACGTCGCGGTCGCGACGATGAGGAATGCTCCCATGGAAATCATTCCCCAGCCGACTCGGACACGCGAAATCGTTTGAATGCCGATCTTTTCGTCGGCGAATCTTCCGACCAGCGAAGAGGCGAACAAGATCGCGAGAGCCGGGTAAGCCGGAAGGAAGTAATGAACCAGTTTCGTTCGGACGAGTTCAAAGATGATGAGCGTCACGAATGTCCAACAGGCAAGGAACGTGACTGCTGGATGTTTGAGGAATCGATAACGATGGGTCCAGAAGACCCAGGGGAACAGGAATGACCATGGAACCATGAGGGCAAGCACGCTCACCACATAATAACCTGGGAATCCCGAATGGCTTTCAAGAGGCCGCATCGCGCGATTGACGACGTGGTGTCCAAGAGCGCGAGCAAGGAATTCACCATTGGTTGCGATTTGTACCGCGATGCACCAGGGAGCGATAATGGCGAAAAGGAGCGGCACCCCCCAAAGCGGCTTCAAGTTTCGAAGCCAACTCCATTCACGACGTACGGCGCAAAATGCGACGGCCAATGCTCCAGGAATTGCCAGAGCGATCGGACCTTTGGTCAAAATCCCGAGCCCAAGGCACACCCAAAAGGCGGCCGCCCACCGGGTCGACGGGCCATCTTTATAGAGCGTCCAAAGCCATGCGATCGACAAGGTGATGAATGCGAGGAGCACGGCATCGACCGTGCCAAGCTTTGATTCGATGATCAGCATCGGCGAAAGGGATAACACCCAGGCGGCGACTCGCCCCACGCGCTGGTCGAACATCGATTGGCCGAGATGCCAAGTCGCAAGGCAAGCGACGGTACCGCCGATTCCCGACCAGAATCGTGCAGCGAAAGGGTTATCTCCAAGCAACAAATAGGCGATGCTCTGAAGCCAATAAATGAGGATCGGCTTGTCGGGACGAAGCTCTCCGTTAAAGGTCGGCACGAGCCACTCGCCGCTGGCGATCATTTCACGGGTGGCGGTGGCGAATCGAGGTTCATCTCGATCCCACAGGCTGTATTCGCCGTTTCCTGTCCAATACATCGCTAGACAGGCAGCGATGAGAATCCACTGACTCGCTAAAAGTTGTCGCCAGAAGGGCCACGGATTCCTGGGCATGAGACTCGGCATCTGAATGGGGCGACTGAGCAGCGGGTTCCACTTCGATGCAAGTTTCCAGACCCATTCGGCCTGCATGGTCCAAACGGCCGTGAAGTAACCGAACCAAGCGCCGGCGACGACGTCTGACGGGAAGTGCCGCACGGTGACGAGTCGATTGATGGCGACGCCGAACGCCAAAAGCCAGATCAGCCTGCGCGCCGAAGGATAGAAGCTTGCCAAAACGCAGCTCAGTGCAAAGGCAGTGGCGGTATGACCCGATGGGAACGAGGCTACTTTACTGTCGGACCAACGGTGCACCGGCCCGTGAAATACGACTTCACAATTGCTGTCGCACGGACGTTCGCGACCGGTGACCGCTTTGATGAGCGTCGAACCGACTCCTGATACGAGCAGGACCGTCGCGAGCACGACGATTCTTCCGCGGCGGCGATTGTCAAAGATCCACATGAGAACGGCGGCGGTGATGAATCCGATCGGCTGCGCGTACTGAGCGAGCGAGATGATGAGTTGGTGGAGCTCGCCCGAGAGAGGCTCTGGGCCGTTGTACCAATCATTGAATGCGGTCGCGACTGGGACGTCGAAGAGGAGGGCGAAGGCTAACAAACAAAGAACGAAAGAGTGAAGCAGGAGCTGACGCCGAGGGAGGTAATGCCGCCAACCTTGATCGGCAAGGAGCGCGACCTCGCCTGGAGGACGAATGTCGATCGATGCGAATGAATTGGCTTCATCCGTTTCGCACGAAGACCCGAGCGATTTGGCGTCCATTCCGACCCACGAATAGAAGAAACCACTCCCTCCTGGAGTGGCAGTTACGCCCCGAGAGCTGTCGAAGGGAAAGAAGACTTCCCGATTTCGAAGCCCGCTGAATAGACCTTGTGTAACAGTCTGTTCATTTTGCCGGAAGGGAAATTGGTATCGCCGGCATTCCATAGAAGGGCCGGAATGCCGGCGAAATGGGTGATTTGGGTGCTTTGGTGGTTGAGTATTAACTGACGGAAACGGGTGTCCGCTGAGCAATTTCCTTGGAATAGAGTCGTCTCACGATCTTCGCCATTCGCCAATCAACGAATCGAGGGGCGAGCCAATTCACGAAAAGGAGCAATCGAGCATCACGTTCGATGCGGAGCTCGTGCTTGCCTCGTTCCATTCCGTTGGAGACCAGATTAGCGACCGTTTCTGGTGTCACTCCAGAGTCAAATTGCGCGGGAAGACGTCCGTGCCGGGCAAGAAGATGTTTTCCAAAGTTAGATTTCGTCAGTCCAGGGACGACCAGCATGAGGTCGATGCCAAAACGGACGAGTTCCGCCCGGAGTGATTCAGAGAACCCGCAGACGGCGAATTTGCTGGCGGCATAATCGGTCCATGCCGGCACACCCCGTCGCCCCGCCATGGAGCTGACATTCACGATCATCGGTTCATGACCCTGTGCGAGGATCGGAATGGCGAGACGGCAGTTCTCCGCAGTCGCGAAGAAGTTGAGCTCCATCGTCTGGCGAAGGATCTCAGGCGAAAGGTCAATGAAGTGTCCATGTGCCGCAACGCCGGCATTGTTGATGAGGATGTCGAGCCCGCCGAACTCTTGCTGGGCCGCATCAAAGAGTCGTTCACGGTCGGCCGGATTCGTGACATCGGTGGGAACGACGAGCGCTGTCCCGCCCGAACGCCGAATTTCCTCAGCGACTTGGTCAAGTTCACCGACGCTTCGCGCCGCCAATACGACGCGTGCTCCCCGGTGAGCAGTCTCCATTGCCAGTGCCCGCCCGATGCCGCTCGAGGAGCCAGTGATCACAATTCGTTTGTCTTTGAGGGAACGGCGCATGGTAGGTCTCCGAAGTTTTCGGAATCATGCGCGATGAACGGACGGGCGGTAGATTGTGGCCGCAGAGAAATACGTTTATCTGTCTCGGCCGTGCGACAGGAGCGTCGTCCCCGGAAAAACCGACAAAGTTTAACAGTGTATTTTGCAGGTTCAGTCGAAGTGTTCGTCGGCGGGATCAAACGGAGGTAGGACAATATTCAGAATTCTCATCTTCCCGATGGCTCGGTGGCGAACGCCTGGTGGAATGTAGATACTTTGACCCTTCGTGATGGGGATTCGGCGGCCGTCGAGTTCCATCTGTGCTTCTGAATCGCACTCAAGGATGTAGTAGACCTCGGTATGGCCTTCATGGAAATGTGTCTCGGCATCGAGCTCGATGTCGACAGTATGAAGGCTGAGGGGGGCGCCGGGAATATTACCGAATGCTCGTCGGGCCCAACCACAGGGGCATCGCACGGGATCGATCTGCGAAAAGTCCGCGATGGCAAATCGTGCGCTCGGTGTTGTTCGATCATCCGCGTTGTTCGTCATCACTTCTTCTCGTCTGGACGCTCTCGGACGCATTTTCGTCTGCTGCTCGCTACTTCAAGGATATCGCTAAATTCCGTGTCATCAGCAATGGAACCATAGAATTAGACGTTGAAACTCATCCCGTGGGAGGCTTAGGGGGATTTATGTCGGACGAGAAGCATACGAATCGCCTTGCTCATGAGACGAGTCCTTACCTGCTTCAGCACGCGCATAATCCGGTCGACTGGTATCCGTGGGGGAAAGAGGCACTTGAAGTGTCACGGGCCCAGGGGAAGCCGATCTTTTTATCCATTGGCTACTCGGCCTGTCATTGGTGCCATGTGATGGAGAGGGAGAGCTTCGAGAATCCCGCGACCGCACAGGTGATGAATGAGCTGTTCATCAATGTGAAAGTTGATCGTGAAGAGCGGCCCGATCTGGATCAGATTTACATGACCGCGACTCAACTCATCACGCAGCATGGTGGTTGGCCCATGTCCGTTTGGCTAACTCCGGATCTGAAGCCGTTCTATGCAGGGACTTATTTTCCTCCTGAGCCGCGACATGGGATGCCGGCATTCGTGACGATCTGTCGGTACTTGTCGGATGCGTGGATGAATCGTCGGCAAGAAGTGCTCGAAGCGGCGGACGATGTTACTCGTCGAGTGGACTTGCAAAATCAAGTGACCGCCGGGAGTGATATGCCCACCACATCGATGATTAAGGAGAGTGCTCGCGAACTGGAACGTTATTTCGACAGACGCTATGGAGGGCTCGGCACCGCGCCGAAGTTTCCTCATTCGACCGAACTTCGGCTTCTCCTTCGAGCGGCCGCGCGAACCAAGGACCACGACTATCGTTCGCTGGTGGAATTGACACTCGATCACATGATCCGCGGCGGGATTTATGATCAGCTTGGGGGAGGATTTCATCGATATTCGGTCGATGCTCATTGGCTGGTGCCACACTTCGAAAAGATGCTTTATGACAATGCATTGATTCCGCTCGCTTGCCATGAAGCCGCGCAGGCGACCGAAGATCCCGCGCTACGGCAATCCTTTTCGAATGCCGTCGAGGAAACATTGAATTATGTGCTCCGCGAAATGACATCTCCCGAAGGACCGTTTTACAGCACACAAGATGCGGATAGTGAAGGAGAGGAAGGAAAGTTCTTCGTCTGGAGTCGTGCCGAGGTGATCGGTGAATTGGGTGAAGATCTCGGAAGCACATTCTGCTACGCGTACGACGTGAGTGAAGGAGGTAATTGGGAGCACTCAAATATCCTCCACCTCGCCAAGCCGATGGATCAAACCGCGAAGTTGTTGGGTATCACTGAGGAGGATTTGAGCCGCCGGTTGAAGGTTGGAAGGGAAAAGCTTTTCGAGGTGCGCTCGAAACGGATTGCCCCTGGACGAGATGAAAAGGTGTTGACGTCTTGGAATGGAATGATGATCGACACGCTGGCGGTCGTCGATGGAGGAAGACGCGGACCCTATGCTCAAGCGGCGATCAACGCGGCAAACTTTCTGCTGAACAAGATGCGGACGCCGGAAGGGAAACTCTACCGCACTTACAAAGACGGCCGATCACGGCTGAATGGTTACCTGGAAGATTACTCCTATCTCGCGAATGGGCTCGTTTCCCTTTACGAGGCAACGTTCGATCGCCGATGGATCGATGAGGCACTCGCCGTCGTGGGTGTAATGATTGATGAATTTTGGGACGAAGAGGACGGAGGGTTCTTCTATACGGGTAAGACCCACGAGGAATTGATCGCGCGAGGAAAAGATCCTCACGACGGCGCGATCCCCTCGGGGAACTCGATGGCGGCCACCGCTTTGGCGCGGCTCACGAAGTTGACCGGGCGAGAGGATCTTTTCGAAAAGACTGATCGGACGTTACGACTCTTCAGCGGGGTGATGAAGCAATCTCCGATGGCGGCCGCCCAGATGATGATTGCGCTTTCGATTCATCAAGGCCCGACGCGAGAGATCGTCTTGGTCGGGGACCCTCATTCGAACGACGTGCAAGACGGACTGGCGATTTTGCGGAATCGTTTCATTCCAGATAAGGTCGTAGCGCTTCGGCGGCCTGGCGTATCGGAAGAAGAGATCGGATCGATCGCACTCTTGGCGGGAAAGAAAGAGTCGGGGTCGGGACTGACGACCTATATCTGTGAGAATTTCACCTGTCAGGAACCGCTCCAAGGAGCTCAGGCTTTAGGGAATGTACTCGACGATGCGTTATAATGATTGTGCTCCGGGAATGTCGAGATGAGAGAGTTGGCTCCGAATTCTGCTCATTGTGATGCTCTTCCTTGCTCGATTTGAATAAGCTCAACCAGGAACGTAGGCTGGCAGGTGTGGTTCTTTCTTCAGTAGGGAGTGGTGTCGGCGATGAAGCGGGTTTCTTTCCAGGTTATCGAGGGAGTCGACAAGGGTCGATGCTTCCTAAACCTGGAAACACCGGTCACCATTGGTCGCGAAGAAGGAAACGCCATCCGATTGAACGATGATCGTGTCAGTCGCTTTCACGCCAAGATTCAAGAAGATCACGGACAGCTCGTTCTCACCGATCTGGACAGCACGAATGGAACAAGAGTCAACGGTGAGACGGTCCAGCTCCGATTGATGCGGGTCGGTGATCGTATTAACCTCGGCCGATCGACCCTGGTGTACGGCACCCTCGAACAGATTAAAGCGCAGATCAGACAGCTCGAAGAAGAGGACGAAAGCGGCCCAACCGAAGAGGGGGACGAAGACGTCATCGAGCTTCAAACGAATCCCGGCTCCGATGAGTTCGATTTCGGAGATGAAGAGGGTCAGGTTGACGTTTTCCGCAATGACCCTCCACCGCTTCCCATGCGACTTTCACCCGCCCAAGCCGCTCAATTGGCAGAGGTGATCGAATTCCTCCATCGCGGTCTGGCGGACGCCGTTAGTAATGTGCAGATTCCGCTCGGTGCGGAGGATGCCAAACTTTCCATTTCCAGTTGGCAACGGGTCCAAGCCCTTCTCACCATTCTCTCTCAATACTCGCGCAACATCTCGGAACCAAAGTCGGGACGGGACGACGACGAGTAAAGATTTGTCGTTTCATCGCGGGGTTGTCTAAGAATCTGAAGTCGGCTTCTCTTTATCCTCCGGTCCGCCGTTCTTTTCGAAGATGATGACGTGTTGACGGGGAAGATTGCCGATTGTGCCGACCCAACGAAGCGGGTGAGGCTTCATTTCCGCGATCACCTGAGCTTCGGACATCTTGTGAACGAGCTTGATCGGAACGTTTGGATCTTCGAGCCTGTATTCGACAAAGACGAGTCGGCCACCCGGCTTGAGCGCCTTGACCATTCCTTCCGTCATTTCAAAGGGAAAGGAAAACTCGTGATAGACGTCCACCATAATGATTAGATCAATGGATGAATCCGGAAGCTTCGGATCCTTCTCGGTCCCTTGAATCGGCTCGATGTTGGTGACTTTCCGCTTCTTCATCCGCTGGCGAAGCAAGTCAATCATTTCAGGCTGGATATCAACGGCATAGGCCTTGCCGTCCGGGCCGATCTTCTTGGCCATGGGAAAGGTGATGTAACCCGTGCCGGCGCCGATATCGGCAACGTTCATGCCGGGTTTGAGCTTAAGCAAGTTGACAAGCTTCTTGGGCTGCTCTTCTTCTTCACGCTCGGGGCGTTCGAGCCAATCGGCTCCCTGATGTCCCATCACATGAGCGATTTCTCGGCCCATGTAAAACTTGCCAATCCCGTTCGGATCGTGTTCCTGGCGGAATTCATATCGATCGTCAGGATTTGCAGTTTCATCGGCAACACCGTGAGGGGACATGGCGAAGGTCGCGAACCCGATCAGGAGTGAGGATAAAACGAACTGACGCATGAGAAGCCCTTTCGTTAATCACCCGCTCCCATTCGCTCGGTCTGGCGAACAACGTTAAGCGATGCCATGCGCCTTTTCGTAACGGGCAATGTCCGCTTCATGCCGGAGTGTCAAGCCGATGTCATCGAGCCCTTCGATGAGGCATTCCTTCCGGAAGGGATCGACGTCGAAGCTCCAGTTGATGCCGTCCGATGAAACGATTTTCTGATTGGGAAGATCGATCGTGAGTTCGTAGCCCGGCGTCTTCCAGGTCTTTTGAAAGAGCTCTTCGATCTGCTCTTCAGACAAACGGATCGGCAACATGCCGTTCTTGAAGCAGTTGTTGAAGAAGATGTCCGCGAAGCTGGGGGCGAGCACCGCGCGGAAGCCATAGTCCGAGAGCGCCCACGGGGCATGTTCGCGTGAGGAACCGCTGCCGAAGTTGGCGCGGGAGATGAGGATCGTCGCCCCTTTGTACCGGGGTAGATTTAGAACGAAGTCATGATCGACGTTCTTGGGATCGCCGTTCTTGTAGCGCCAATCGAAGAAAAGGAATTCACCGAAGCCGGTCCGTTCGATTCGCTTGAGAAACTGCTTGGGGATGATCTGATCGGTGTCGACATTGACGCGATCGAGGGGGGCAACTAATCCAGTCAGCTTGGTGAACTTTTCCATGATGCACTCTCTTTGACGTTTCCGAAGCAGTTATTTTACGAACGAAGACGAACTCGTTGAATCATCAATTCGAAATCGTTTCCACCGATCACATGTAGGCTGCGTCGTTTCTGATCCAGCATTTTCCCGTCGAATCATCGAGCTAGGTTCAAACCCGATGTTCTCTGCCGATGGCTCAGCGGACTCGACCCAGCTTAAAGGACCTTTCACGCCTTTCTTACATCCGCTCGACCGTTCTAATTCCTAAGAGGTCAAGGCCGCGGCGAATGGTTCGCGCGGTGAGCTCGCACAAGATCAGCCGACTATCACGTAATTCAGGTGTTTCCGCCTTCAGAACGTGGCAGTCCCGGAAGAATGCGTTGTAGGCGTTCGCCAATTCGAATAGGTAATTGGTCACCACATTTGGCTTATAGTCTTCGGCGGCTTGCGCGACCGATTCGCCAAACTGCAACAGTTTCAAGCCGAGAGCTCGCTCGCTCGGATGCGCCAGAATAATCTCTGTCCGTGAGGGATCGAGTTCTTCGGGAAGAACATTTCCCTTTCGGAAGATGCTTCGATTGCGGGCGTAAACGTACTGCAGGTACGTGGCGGTGTTTCCCTGCAGCGAGATCATCTTGTCCCAATCGAAGACGTAATCACTCATCCGATTCTGCGAGAGATCGGCGTACTTGACCGCTCCCAGGCCGACGACTTCAGCGACGTTGGCTCGCTCTTCTTCGTCGAGATCCCCAGAGTTTTCATCGACGACTTTCCGGGCCCGTTCGACAGCTTCGTCGAGCAGCGTTTCGAGACCGACGGTCCCCCCTTCGCGCGTCTTGTAAGGCTTGCCGTCCTTGCCGGTGATCTTGCCGAAAGCGACATGAACGAGTTCCGCTCCGGTAAATCCCCAGCGGCCGGCGGTGTGGAAGATCTGCTCGAAGTGGAGGCTTTGCCGATCATCCACGACATAAACGATCACATCAGGATGAAGATGCTCAACACGATGCTTGATGCATGCAAGATCGCTGGTCGCATAGGTAAACGCGCCATCCGCCTTCTGAATGATCGTCGGTGGAAAGAGAGGGACGAGATTCCCTTCCTTGTCGACCTTTTCATCGGGGTCGGGGAAAAAGACGCAAATCGCCCCCTCGCTTTCGTTGGCGATTCCAAGCTCTTTTAGCGACGCGACGACCTCGGCGAGCATCGGCTGATAGAAGCTTTCCCCTTGATAAGAGTCGAAGTGAATATCGAGCCGTTCGTAGATCTTTTCCAGATCCGCGAGGCACCAGGGCATGAACTCTTTCCAGAGAGCGAGATTTTCCGGATCTCCCTCATGCAGTTTGGCGGTTTCGTTACGACACGCGCGGGCGATCGTGGGGTTTTGTTCCGACAGCCCGTTGACGAGCTTGTAAAGCCGGGCCAGTTCCTGAATCGGACTCTTCTTGGCGGCTTCGTCGTCCCGCAAGTTTCGCCAGCCGTAGATCAGCATGCCGAACTGCGTGCCCCAATCGCCGAGATGATTGTCGGCCGTGACCTTCCAGCCCAGGGCGCGATAGATGCGCGCGATGGCATCGCCGATGATTGTGCTGCGAAGGTGCCCGACATGCATCGGCTTAGCGACGTTGGGACTCGAATAATCGACGATCATCGATTGAGGCGGATCAAGCGGCGTTAAGCCATCGGCAGGATCGCTCCATCTCTTGACAAGCTCGCTTCGAAGAAAGCTTTCGCTGAGACGGATATTGATGAATCCGGGACCGGCGATGCTGACCGACTCGAAGTCTTCTCCCAGTGGAAGGGCATCAACGATGCGCTGCGCGACGTCGCGCGGCTTCTCGCCGAGCTCCTTGGCGAGCGACATCGCGGCATTGCCTTGATAGTCGCCGAACTTAGGATCTTGCGTCGGCCGGAGCAGTTGGGCGAATCGATCGGGATCGGAAGTGACCGACCGAAGTGCTTCGACATAGGAACGGCGGAGAAATTCGATCGTATTCATGCTTCCGGGGCAGGCCGCTCCCAGGCTACGCGCTTTCCATCACCCCAGAGGTGTTCCAGCTCGTAGTAGTTTCGCTTCTCTTCGTTGAAGATATGGACGACGACGTCGGCAAAGTCGACGACGACCCATTCTCCCTTTTCATAACCTTCGACACCAATCTTGACGTCGCCGACTTCACTCATTGCCTTTTCGCATTCGTCGGCAATTGCGCCGATTTGGCGTCCGCTGGCACCAGTGCAAATGACAAGATAATCGACCCATTTCAGGATCTCGGTCATGTCGAGCACGACGATGTCTTTGGCACGATTGTCCTCGGCGGTGCGGGCGCAAAGGATCGCTCGATCACGCGCGGAAAGTCTCGGCTTGGCCGTCGGCTTCAAGTGCGTGCGCGATTGATTCTCGGCCGGCTGCGGGGCCGACTTCGGTTGCATGAACTCCCCTCCCAAGGCGGGACAGCGTACCCTTTGGTTCCAGCGGTTATCCTAGCAACTTGCCCCGGAACCGTCGCGAAGTTCCCTCTCATCGCGAGGAGAGTCGTCATTTTCCCCGAAAGATGGATAAGATGACGGAAAAGATCAGGCTGAGAGACACTTTCACCCGGCGAGGGGTTCGGAATCACGATGCGAGAACTCGTCGATCAGCTCCTGTTGGCTCACGACCTGGGGAGAAATGTCGTTCACTGTGAAGTGGTGGAGACGCGAGGATCGACCCCTCAAAAGCCCGGCTCGGTGATGCTCGTCTTCGAGAATGGTGATCAGGCAGGAACGCTGGGGGGCGGTTGCACGGAAGCGGAAGTTCGTCGGCAAGCTCTCACTCAATTCGATTCCCCTGAGCCACGACTCTTTGTCTTCACCCTCGACGATAACTACGGCTGGGATGACGGACTCATTTGTGGTGGGCGAATGACCTTTCTTGCCCAGCCGATCCGTCAGCCAGGGGCCGTGGATTACTTCCGACGGTTACAGAAGCTTCTGCATGGTGGGCGCGGAGGAACGGAAGCGGTCGTCATCGATGCCGAAAAGAGTGGATTAGAGGCGGGTGCGCGTTACTTGTTCGACGAAAAAGGAGAGCTGGCGGCATCACATCTTGCACATGATGTTTCGGATGCGATGAAGGAACGACTCACCGACATTCGGGAACGTCCTCGGCCTTATGCGCAGCAGGGAATCGCGTTCATTCCGATTCTGCCTCGGTGCCGATTACTCATCGTTGGGGCTGGACATGTAGGCCAAGCAGTGGCGGCGCTGGCGGCTCGCGTCGATTTTGACGTGTGGGTGCTCGACGATCGTGAGCGATATGCGAACGCCGAACGGTTCCCGACGGCGGAGCGGGTATGGGTCGATGAGATCGGCCGCGCGCTCGCGAGTTTTGAACCTGACGAGAACACATACTGCTTGATCATGACGCGAGGACATTCGAACGACGAAGAGGCGCTGTTTCACCTCGCTGGCAAGCCGGCACGGTACATCGGCCTGATTGGGAGCAATCGAAAGATCAAGCTCATCTTCGAGGATCTCGAAAAGGACGGGGTTGCTCGCGAGTCGTTATCGAAAGTTCATGCTCCGCTCGGATTCGATATCGGTTCGCAGACGGTTCCCGAGATCGCGATCAGTATCGTGGCGCATCTGGTGGGACACCGGAATCGTGGATCGGCAGCGTTTCCACCGATCAACGTTTTGTCGCCAGAGGGCGGATCGATTCCAACCAGTGTTGTGCCTGCCGATGATCGTTCTGGGTCGGGGCGACCCAGCCTACAAACACCGTGAGATTCAATCCGATGCCAAAAGCTCGAATCTTCGCGATCGTGCTAGCGGGAGGAGAGTCTCGGCGAATGGGAACGAACAAGCTGGCCCTGCCGCTCGGGGGGAAGTCCGTACTACGGCGCATCGTCGATCAGTTGAATCAATCGGCTCTCGATCGTGTGATGGTCATTCTCGGGCCGACGGCGCGCGATCAGTCAGAAGATGTGCCTCCGCCGGCGGCCGCGCTTAACTTGTCTAAGCAAACGAGTGACATGCGAAGCACGCTTGCCGAAGGCCTTCAGCAATTGGTGCGTGACGAAACGCCAAACGATGAAGACGGAGTGCTCGTCGTGCTCGGGGATCAGCCGACGATTCGAGCGGCGATCGTGAATCAACTCTGCGATTGTTACCGTGTGAATTCAGGCAACATCATCGTTGCGAGCTTCCATGGAAAACGAGGGCACCCTTCGCTCCTACCCTGGAAGCTACTTCGATCGATGGAGAATCTACCCCCCGATCAAGGACTGAATAGTCTCATTCGAACTAATGAAGAGCGAGTCATCGCTCTTGAAGTCAATGATCTGGCGGTGCTAGAGGATCTGGATGTCCCGGCGGACTATGATGCGCTGAAAGAGCGGAATTGGGACTAAGCGATCCCATCGGACATCACTGTTCGATTCGATTGACGCATCGCCTTGACCATTTTTCGAAGCTGGCAACCGTTAACTTTGCCATCTGCCGTTTGCCGTTTGCCGTTTGAAGTTTGAAGTTTGAAGTTTGAAGTTTGAAGTTTGCTTTCGCCCGGAGGGCGAACGGGGTGTTGCCAGGGAGTTCACTCCCTGGAGGTGAGTCCCATTTCTTTCTTCGCGTCCGGAGGACGCACGAGAGGTTATTAAACCGACAATCCGTGAAGCTCGAGCAACTTCTTGAACTCAGTGTCGAAATCCATTTCCTTGTGATGTTCCTTTTGACCTTCGATGTACGCCTTGACCTTTGGCACGAGGGACCGGCTAACGGTGAACCCGCCGTAACCTTCCTGCCAGTGGAACGGTCTGATACTCGAAAACGTCTCATTCAACCATTTGGATGACCTTCCTTTGACATGCCGGAGCATTTCCGAATGCGACAAGTCCGACCGGTATTGGACCAGCAGGTGGACATGGTCCGTCATACCATTGATGGCAACCGGCTGGCATCCCAGGTCATTCACGATCCCCGCGAGAAATGGATGGAGTCGCGACTCAATCTCCGGAGTGATCAACCCCGCGCGGTTCTTTGTGCTGAAAACGGCGTGATAATAGTTCTGGCACCAGGTACTGGGCATCTACTTTACTTCCAAGCGGAAACCACGACTTGCCATAGTAGTTCATAGCAATCATTTTCTATTAGAAGAAAGTTTACACACTCGTTCGCCCTCCGGGCGAGAAGATAGAATGGGTGGATTGATCCACCACCAGGGAGTGAACTCCCTGGCAACACCCCGTGCGCCCTCCGGGCGAATCTCCCTCGGCAGCGATTGAATCAAAGAATGATTGGATCAAGGAAGTGGATCGAGGAAGGGAATTAAGGAAGGGAATGGAAGGAGAGGATCGAAGGAGAGGAGCGAGGAAGAGGAGCGAAGGAGGGGGCGGAGCGAAGGGACTTTGTCTGGGCGAGAGCTCGGCACGATAAATGATGTTTATGTCTCAACTACTTCTCAGATTCTTCCGCCGGTTCTTCTTTCGATGGCGCGGGCTCTTCTTTTTCTTCGGCTTCCTTTGCTGGGGCTGACTCTTCCTTAGCTGGAGCCGACTCAGTGGCCGGTGTGGACGCGGGCTCCGCACCCTTGGAAGGAGTAGGGCCCATCTTGTCGCCTGATCGTTGGTTCGCTCCAGGGGGAGGCATTTGTGGCTCGGCATCGGGGGTGTATTGAAGGAATCGATTACCGGCCGTCTTCCCGTCTCGATCGATCGCTCCAGCGACTTTGGCGAACGCGAGACGGAGTAGAGGATCGCTCTCCCGAGATAAGGCCGTGATGAGCGCCTTCGATCTTTCCTGAGTCAGGGCATTCGTTCCACGTCCGATGTTCCGCCCTAACGCACGGGCTGCTTGAGCACGGATGGATGGATCAAGCGTGCCATCGAGCGCAACACTCGCGAGCTCTTCCTGAACATCGGCACTTGGAAGATACGAGAGGGCTTCGGCTGCACGAGGACCTAGCTCCTGGTCTCGGAGCAGTTTGGTGAGTGGATCGATGGCAGGCCGTGGATCAAGGTATTTGAGTTCTCCTCTCGCCACGCGGACGAGCCAATCGGCGGCCATCAATCGATTCTCGTTTCGCTCCGCTTCCGACCACGGAGCGAGAGTTTGGTCCGGAAGTGAAATGCTTAGAGCTTCCGAGAGTTTCTTTGGATCCTGAATCGGTGCGAGCACCACGACGTGCTCGAATTGTTTGAGTTCGTTCGACATCTCCTCCGGAAGTGGTTCACGCGCGACGACGACGACGGGAACACCGGCGGTCCGGCCATCTTTCTCAAACGTGTTGATCGTGTCAATCGGGCTGGGATCGTGTGAAGCGGAATCAATCACGAGGAGTTCGACCAAACCCGATTCCAGGGCGAGCTTGAAACCATCCTTGCCGTTCGTGGCGACGAGCGGTTCATAGCCGATCTCTTTGTAAGGGACCGACAGCGCGTTTCCTCGCGCAAGATCCGCATCGATGATAACCACTGCGGGCCTTTGCCTGGGATCGATCGCTTGGGCGAGCGTTTCGACGATTCGCTCCGACTCGGAGAACGACTGATCAGGATGGACCTCGAGTGCCGCTAATGCAGCAGCGAAGCGGACTCGACTATTGGGATAGTCGAGTGCCCGGACGAGAGGGGATTCCTTTTGATGGTCGCCTGAGACATGCGCTGGGCTCGCCGTCGCCCCCAGTGCACGGACCGCGGCCAGCGCGATACTGGTGCGACGCGTCTTAATGGCATCATCCAGAACTTCGGCGAGAAGGCCTGATCCAGCGGCCAGAGATGTTTCGAGTGCCCCGTTGGGGATCGCTGCGAAAGGATTGGCAATTCCGTTTCGATCCGTGGCGGTGTCTAGGGCGAGTTTCAGGAAGACGACTTTCGCTTCACGGTCGTCGGGCGAAAGAGCGAGAGCCTGCTTGATGGCGTGCAAGCCGAAGTACTCCGCCGCGCGAGGAACCGGTAGCTCATCGACGCCGACATTCGAGCCTCTCCACGACCAAACGGGAACGATTTCAGTGTCAAGGCCCAGGATTTCCGGATTGACATCATACTCGCGCGCAACCGACACCAGGCTTCGGACGGGTGAGGGGAGCGATGTCGGGTCGACGCCCAATAGCTTGGCAATTGTCTTGATGGCCTTGTCGCGGATCACCTTCGAATACTTCGGATTAGCGGCGACGTAATACATGAATTGAGTCGCTCGCGGTTCGCCGAGCTTCGCGAGTAAATCGAGCATCAGGCTCATCAGCGGCTCACGGCCCGAGTCGAGAGCGGCCGTGGCAGCTGGCCAGGAATTAACCGGCATCGCCATCAGTCCGCGAATGAGCGCCGTCGGTTCAAGTCGCTCCTGTTCGAATGCTTCGATGAAGTAGGGGATCGCATAGGGTCCCGAACGGGCAAGCTGCTCGATCGCGTAAGCGCGTTCGCTTGCCGAGTCGTCCAACTTACCAATGAAGTAGCGAATTCTGTCTGGATTCGTTGATTGTGTCGCGGAGGCCTTTGTCAATTTCTCGAAGAGTGGCTGGGCGATCTCGGCAAGTTCCGGGAATTTCTGCACGCGCAGTAAAAGGCCGACCCCGTGTGTCTCGCGGAGTTCGAGAACTTTCTCTTCGGTGAGGTCGTTCCTCGCTACGAGTTCAGTGAGATGCTTCTTCGCTTCGTCAAGTAGACCATAGGCAAGGTCCCGCTCTGTCACTTGCCAAAGAAGTTCGGTGCTGGGGGGACGTCCCAGAAGTTTTTCGATGTCGGAGAGAGGGCGTGGCTGTTGAAGTTTTGCCGGGCGTGGTGTGGCCAGCTCAGGATTCTTCTTCTGAGCCATGAGCGGAGTCGAACAAAAAAGTCCGACGACGATGAGCCCCAAGCATGCTTTTCGCATCATCACCAACGCCTCAGTTGACTCGCCTCATGAATGTTCAGATCTCGTTGCGAGAAACTGAGCATCGTTCGAGTCGAATTTCACCATCCTACACTCCGCACCTTTCCATACGCCCCATTCCGGAGAGGGGTTGGCGAAGGTGAGAGTCGGTCAATCTTACAACGCGAGTCGGGACTTCCATTTCTCAACTTGCTGCCGAACGAGAGCAGGTGCGGTTGAACCCTCACTTTGAAAGGCCGCGACCGCCTTTTTCGTTCCGAGCTGACTCCGAATCTCTGATCCTTTTCCGGGGGCAAGGGACTCGAATCGCTCCACGTCAAGCTCAGCCAGCGTCGCTTGCTTGTCGATCGCCTCTCGAACGAGTCTCCCGACGGCTTCGTGGGCGGACCGCATCGGTGTGCCGGCGCGAATGAGTAGTTCCATCAGCGTCGTGGCGTCGAGGAATCCTGACTCAAGTTTCGACTCAATCACCGGCCGATTCCACTCTGCCTTTTCGATCATCGCCGCCGCGAGCTCCACCGAAGCTTGTACCGTGTCCATCGCATCAAAGAGTCGCGGTTTGTCTTCTTGCAGATCCCGGTTGTAGGCGAGGGGTAATCCCTTAACCAGGACGAGAAGCGCCTGAAGAGAGCCGATCACACGGGCGGTTTTGCCTCGAATCAATTCCAGAACGTCAGGATTCTTCTTTTGCGGCATAATGCTCGACCCCGTGCAGAAGGCATCGGGAAGAAGAATGAAATTAAACTCCGTCGTTGTCCAAAGGATCCACTCCTCGGCCCAACTCGACAGGTGCTCCGCGATCATGGTCAGGACGAAAACGGTTTCGAGGACGAAATCACGATCGCTCGATACGTCGAGGCTGTTGGCCGCCACGGTTTCAAAGCCGAGCAACTCCGCGACTCGTTGGCGATTGATCGGTAGACTCGTTCCCGCAAGGGCAGCTGCTCCGAGAGGAAGAGCATTCAATCGGCGGCGGGCATCGCCTACCCGTTCACGGTCCCGCTCATACTTTTCCACATAAGCAAGCAGATAGTGGGCCGCTAGGACCGGTTGAGCGCGTTGAAGATGAGTGTAAGCCGGAATAATCAGATCGACCGACCGCTCAGCCGCATGTACCAGGGCACGCTGCAAGCGGCGAAGGTTCTCCTCGAGTGCGTCCAGCTCGTCGCGCGTCCAAAGTTTGAGGTCGAGTGAAACCTGATCATTTCGGCTTCGCCCCGTGTGAAGCTTTCGTCCGGTGTCACCCAGCCGAGCAATTAACTCGCTTTCGATATGAAGGTGGATGTCCTCTTTGGAGATGTCGAAGGCGAAACGGTTCTCGTCGATCTCTTTTTCGATTTCCCGGAGGGTCGTCTCGATAGCCTTCGCCTCATCCGCTGAGATCAGCCCGACTTCGCTCAACATGGTTGCATGAGCGATGCTGCCAGCGATATCGTGGCGGTAAAGTCGTTGATCAAAACTGATCGATTCCGTGAACCGTTCGACACGGGCGTCTGTATCCCCTTCGAACCGTCCACCCCAAGCCTTCGCCATGATCTCTCCGTTCCCAACTTGTTTGAGCCGATCATTCTACGGCATTTCGGCCCGGTTCCACCCGCCCAGTTGTACCGATTGGATAAACGGGGAAGGCGGGGTGAAGTTCGCCTGCACGAACGCATTGGACGGTTGTTGGAGCCCGATATTCATCCAGGGCGGAAGGGATCCCGCGATCCTCTCAGTCCGAGTCATCGGAAACGCCGACCTCTCGAACAGGGAATGGGTTACCGACTGATCGACGAATGGCTTATCCGAATAGAGGGATCCGATGGGGAAACAGGGTTGGATTGTGACAGCTCTGCTGTTCGCCCTGCTTCCGTGCGCGGTCGCGGATGAATATCACTGCGACGAGAAGCATCACTACCGTCGCTATATTGGGAACTACTATCCCGGCCCGTACTATTCGCGTGCTTATTTGCAGGATTACCCGCTCGATCCCGGTGACAGGCCACTCTTATTCCGGCTGCATCCTTTCCAGCATTATGGCCGGTACAAATACGGGCAGCCGATTGAGCCCTGCCTGACAAACGGCACGGTGGAGTCGGATCGTTTTCCCTACCGGTATACGTGGGACTTCCATCCAACGGAGCCCCCGCCGCAGGAGTATTACGACCCCTGCACCGATCCCTATCGCCGTCAGTACGACAAGATCGATAACGTAACGCCGCAGGCCCCGCCTCCGAACGAGCCTTTTGAACTCCCTCAGTCGAAGAAGGGTAAGCAAAAGGAAGCGTCGCCTGCGCAAGACCGGACGGCATCTCATCGGTCAGCCACATCGGTGACACGTAGCCGTCACTGAGATTGGTTTCATGATTTCGTGATGCCTGTCGCTTGCCGGGCAATGTTCATTTTTCCTAACTTCCACATCCTCTGGTCGTCAGTTTGACAGAATTCTCCCTCCCACGGCGGATTTGCTCTTTGGTTAGGTCGTGAAATGGGTTAAGAGCCGATTTCCTGCCCGATCAGGGTAGCGAGTTTACGCGGTTAGGAGATCGGCGATCCATGACGGGTTGGGAAGTAGTCACGCAAGAGTTGTCGCTCGAATCGCAGTGGCAACTTGGTGCGGGAGGAAAAGCCGTTTGGGCCCCCACCTGTCCCGTTCATTGGTCTCGGCCCGGCTTTCGAGATGCGGGCATCTATGACGGCCAATGGCTCGATCCAGTGTTCGCCATTACTCTGCTTGATTCGCAGGGTCGATTCCTTCCCTTGCAGTCTGAAAGCCGCCGCTGGACTCCATCGTGCCTTGAATTGAAATACCATCGTCCGGAATTGAGCGTCACGGAGCGGCGCGCCGTTTTGTCGACAGATGTTTTCACCAGCCAACTCATGCTTTCGCACGCCGGTGATTCCGCACGCGACTTCTGGATCGTTCTTTGGACCCGCCGTAAATCGGGCGATGGGCAGGCAGTCGTTGACATCGATGCCAACCCGCAAGGAATATCCTTCCTGGAAACGGGACATGACGCGTCTCGCTGGGGATGTGCGATCGGATCAAGCTTCGATGCCGATAGTTGGTCGGTCAATCACGCGTCGGTCGCGGGTGTCGATCTCGATTGGCCCTGCACCCCATTTGTTCAAGTGATGAACCGTACCGGATTGCCCGGCTCGCTTCCTCCCGGCTTTGATCAGCAGGAAGAGGGATATCTTTTCTTCGCTCTGGCTTATCCCGTCACGGTCCCTCCGGGCGACAAACTGAAGCTGAACTTCATGGCGGCTCTTGCTCCTGACGCGGAAGCGGCAAGGGGGTCGCTCGAGGAGTGTGTCGGTCTGATTGATCCGATTCACACCAGCGAGGAGGAATGGATCGGTTGGTTTGAGGAAGTTCCGTCCTTCGAGTGCAGCGACCGTATGCTGCAGCGAGCCTACTGGTATCGCTGGGCTCAGCGGCGCATTTGGTACCAAGCGATTCGTCCTGGAATTCCAGCGGATCAGGTGCTTTCGGATGGAGGCAGGTGCATCGAGGATTGCTGGCGACTCGATCGAGAAGAAGCTCAACTTGCGATCGAGGATCTGCTCCGAGGTGACGCCGGCGAACTTGCGGATTATCCGCTCGGCCTCGTTCTGCGTAGGACGATGGGGCTTCATCCCGATGCGGACTTCGTCTCCGATTTGGCGGCACGTGGGGGACGACTGAAACGTGTGGCGAATGACCTCATCTCGATCGCCGGCGAGAAAACGATTCGGGAGTCCGCGGACGGAATTCGGTCGCGATTGCGGCAGCAAACATTCGCTGTCGAATTCGCGTCAGTCGCGCAGCGAATTCTTGAGGCGTCCGATATCGACGGTGGGTATTTGCACGCTTTGGCTACTGAGTTGAAAGAGACCATCAAACGAGATCACTGGTCCGACGCCGAGGGTTGGTTCATCGACTTGGTTCAGCACGACAGCGCGGAGCGCGCTAGCAAAACGATCTATGGTCTCTTGCCTTTGTTGATCGATATGGTGAATGCTGCTGAAGCATCACAGATCAGGGAACAAGTTTTTGATCCGGAGCGGTTCTGGACGGCACCCCCGTTTCCGAGTGTGAGCCGAGACGACCTCGCCTTTCGTCCGCGTGCGGAGGGGTTCGATGGACTCGACGGGCGCGTCTGTCCGGCGCTCGTGAGCCTTGCGATTGAATCGCTGGGAAAGTCCATCGAACGGAAGTCGCCCCAGGAACGGCTCCTCCTCATGCAGTCCCTCCGATCGATAGTGAACCTGATTTTCGTCGGAGGCGACCTCGACCAGCCCGCGTGTTTCGATTCCTATCATCCGATCGGTGGCTATCCTTCGATGATGCTTGGACAAAGTCCTCCGAGCGGCTGGATGATCGATCATTTGATTCGCTATGTGGCAGGGCTTCGTCCGAGCGAAGAAGGTCATGTCATCGTTGATCCATTGCCCTCCGGAGTGGAGTGGTTTCGGCTCGAGCGAGCTCTTGTCGGTGAGCATGAGATCGACATTGAGTGGGACCAGAGGTCGGGATTGTCGGTTCGCCTCGACGGGCAACCGGCCGGGCACGCGCCAGTGGGACGCATGCTGGTGATTGATTTGTCCTGGAACATCGACGTCCCTCGCCGGCATGGCCACCGCGCGGCGATCGGCTAGTTTCCCTCGACTTCATTGCATCTCTCATTTCGCGCGCCTTCAATTTCTCCCTGTTTGAGTTTTGAGCGGCAGGCATCTAAATCGCTAGAATTGCTCCTGTTCGGGGCGACATGGTCCGTTGCCTCCGGTTTTTTGCACGCTGCAAATCGACGGTCGCTGGCACGGGAGAACAGAGATGCCGGATCAGATCCTTTCACAGATTTCTCCGGAAGAACTCAAGGCACGGCTCGATAAGGGAGAGGCTCCCTTCATCCTCGACGTTCGCAATCCCGACGAATATGCGACATGCAAAATCAGCGGTTCGACGCTGGTTCCGCTCGGTGAACTTCCCGCGCGACTCCGGGAACTTGATCCCGACAACGAGATCGTCGTTCACTGCAAGATGGGAGGCCGAGCCACGCAGGCGCAAATCTTCCTTCAACAACATGGCTTCTCAGACGTGAAGAACCTCACGGGTGGTATTCTCGCCTGGGCAGAGAAGATCGATCCATCCATGAAGAAGTATTGAGTGATCGTTCGGCGGTTCGGCCAGGGAAAGCTATTCCAATCAGTATCGCTCCAACGATTCGACAATGACCATGGTGGACGGCATCTGAAATCCTAGGGGGTGTTGTTTGGCGACCTTTCGTTTGACGGGACCTTTGGCGCTTGCTCTTTTCGTCGTGGGAAATGCATCGCTGATGGCGGCAGCCCGTCATGAGGAAACGTTCGTTCCGCAATCCGCCACACGTCCGGCGCCCTCTTGGGTTGAGATGGTCGACCTAGCAAGTGAGAACCAGGGACTTGCGGGCATTCGCATGCCCAAGGGGTGGAAGGTCGAAATCGCGGCGGACGCGCCCACCGTCATCAACCCTGTGGGGATGACGTTCGACGATGATGGCACGCTCTATGTGCTTGAATGGCCGCAAGCGGAGAAGCAAGAGCAGAAGATAGAAAAGCTTACCTATAAGGATGGCACTGTTCGCGATCTCTTGACGATGAAGAAGTCGCGAAATGACATCGTGAAAGTGCTCCGCGACACGAACGGCGACGGTGTATACGACTCCTTCAGCGAAATCATTCATGATGCCGAGCTGCCCTCCAGTATTCTCGTCCATGACGGCTGGGTTTATCTCACCGGCCGAGGAAGCGTTTTTCGTTACAAGAGCAGCACGAATGACGGCAATTACGACGTGAAGGAAGAAATCCTTCGCGGATTTTGCGGGTATCACCATCATCAAGTTTCTGGGCTCACCATCGGGCCGGACGGGCTTCTCTACATTACTGCCGGGGACAACGATAACTACGGCGAGGGTGCAGACGGATCACGGGTGACGGTGCTTCGAACAGGGGTGATTTTTCGCTGTAATCCTGATGGAACGAATCTGGAAGAATTCGCGATCGGCTTTCGAAATCCTTACCGCGATCTCGTGTTTGATGATCGTTACAACCTGTTCCATGTCGACAATGACAACGAAGATGGCAGCAAATTCATGGGTTGCCGATTGCTCCATTTGGTGGAGGGAGCCGATTTCGGCTGGCGGCTTTACGAAGGGGCGATTTGCTGCCGACCAGATCCATTGCGAGCAGCAGTGAATGGAGAATTACCAGGCAAGCTACCATTCATGCTTAAGACAGGACGTGGGGCGCCGGCCGGGCTGCTCATGCTCACGTCGAACACCTTTCCCAAGGAGTATCAAGGACTCGCCCTCTATCCCGATGTGTATCGAAAAATGATCCGGGCCTACCGCTTCGCCCCAGAGGGTGCGACGTTCAAAGTCGCGGAAGAGTTTGAGTTCATGCAGAGCGCGGATCCTTTGTTCCGCCCTTGTCAATCAGTGATGGGACCTGACGGCGCGATCTATGTCGTCGATTGGCGGACTGATTCCGGTGGTGCGGGACGACTGAGCGGAGATGGGCAACACGGGCGAATTTATCGCATCCACTGGGGTGGCGATGGAAAAACACCAGCACTGCCGCTTCGATCACTCACCTCGCGCCGAGATCTGTTGAAATCGACGAACGACAATCTGCGAGCCGCACTACACGGCAGCGACTTTTCGAGCCGGCAAGCAGCACATTTAGAACTTGCCCGTCGTGGTGAGAACAAATCCTTACTCGAGATCCTGAAGAACCCGTCCGAGCCCATCGAAGCTCGGATTCACGCCCTTGTCGCTCAATTTCCCGCATGGGGAGGAGATTCGACATCGACGGTACTGAGTATTTGTGAAGATCCTTCTGCTGATCTTCGCCGTCTGGCGGCGGAGATTTTGGGTCGCCGTGCGGAAAAGAATAACCCCATCGTCATCAGTTCGCTGGAAAAGATGCTAGGTGATGCCGATCCCGCTGTAGTTCGAACGGCGGCGCTGGCATTGGCGAAGATTGGTGGCGAAAAGGGAGCGAGACCGATCCTGGCCGTAGCGAAAAAGGACGATGGATCGGATTCCTACAAGCGTGACGGTCTTGTCCGCGCCTTGGAAAAGATTGGTCCCGGTGCCATGAAGGAAGTGGAGGCTTTACTCGTCAGCAACGAGCCAGCGGATCGTGAAACGGCCGTCGATCTCTTTTCTCGTTTCCGCTCACGAGCGGCGGCAGACGCCTTGAACGAGGTCATTGGAAACGACACTCTGAGCTCGAATGAGCGGGAAGCATTAATTCATTCCTACCGGAACTACCAGTTCGATCCTCCGCTCAACATCGAGCCGATGGTTACTTATGTGGAGAAACATCCAGAGGCCGGTGTCGGTGTTCAGCTTGCGGCACTCGAGGTGATCGGCATCTTTGCGCATGCGAAAACGAAGGGAGCATCGGGATTCGTCGGGGCATTGGCGGACAATGTGAATCCAAAGGTTCGCATGGCGGCAATTCGAGCGGCGGGTTCAGTGGCCTCTCCCGCGATTGGGGAGGCATTGGGGAGAGGGTTAGTTAGTGATCGGCCTGTCGAGGAGAGAATTGAGTCCCTTCATGTTGTGCGTGATCAGAAGCTCGTGAACCTTTCAGATAAGGTTGATCAGCTCGCCAAGCAAGAGAAGGATCCAACGCTTCGGATCGAAGCGCTTCGCACGTTAGCAGTGATCTCAAATTCGAAGGCGCGAGACGTTGCCATTACATGGTTGTCCGAGTCGAACGTCGATCTCGTGCGGGAAGCGATCAGACAACTTGGAAGCAAGGATGTGGACGCACGTTTCGTTGCAGAAGAATTCCTCGCGGAACGATTGCCCAGAGATGTGCTCGACACGGTCGCGGACGTTCTTCGAAAATACGCTGACTCCGATCCGACGATCGCGGCGCTCATACCGCAAGTCATGAAGCAAGGGCTTCTCATTCGTCTCGATTCGGCGGAAATCGAGAAGATCGAAAAACTATTGAAGGAGCAAGGGAACCCGGTGGCCGGTCGAAATCTATACATGGATTCGACCAAGCTGCAATGTATCACCTGTCACGCCATTGAGAATCAAGGGCCTGCGACGCCGGCGGGGCCAGCGCTGACAAGAGTATGGGAAACTCATTCGTTGCCGAAACTGCTCGAATCGATCCTTGAACCGAACAAGGAGATCAAGGAAGGCTACGGCTCTTACACGTTGGTGGATGGCGACGGTTCGGTTTGGACGGGACTGCTAGTCGCACGATCGGATGATTCTGTCACTCTTCGGGACGTGAAGGGAGTTGATCGAAAATTCGCGCGAGATCAGATCGATGAACTCAAGGAGACAAAGACTTCACTTATGCCTGAAGGTGTCGTGGCGAACCTCGACTACAAGCAGTTCATCGACTTGGTGGCATTTCTCAAAAGCAGGGATGCACAGGAAGGACTAAGAAGATATCCGGGCGAATGGTGGGTGGCGGGACCATTCACGGGGCAAGTTGATAAGCCTTTTGCTCCCGAAAAACAGACGGACATTTCCAAACGAATCGAACCCGAACAGGAGGAATCGTTTCGGTGGAAACCCTCTCTTCCTACCGTCGATGGGTCGGTTGATTTTCGGAAGATCTACAATCGGGATTCATCAGTGGCGTACGGTTTGGCCCACTTAAAATCTGACAGGGAACAGACGGTCACTGCTCAGTTCGAGGCAAGTGGCCCGGCGCGGATTTGGCTCGACGGTACCGAAATAAACGTCGGCAACTCCGTGGTGCTTCCATTGAAATCAGGGTGGAATCGTGTGCTGGTCAAGGTGGCGACGGAAGCAGGTCCGCAACAATTTCGATTCCGCCTCGAGCCGGCGGACGGCGTCAATTTCGGAAGCCCCTCCATTCAGACAAAATAATGTAAACGGTTTATTTGTAGGCAGTTGTGATTGAGTAGTTGTTTTGTGCTAATTATGGATTCTCCACCGGACCTAGTTGCCTAGAATAAAGCCGGTAGGAGAAATGGGAAAATGAGTTGGGATGCCTCCTTGCTGGCATTCCGTGGACGTGAATTGAAAACGGGAACGTGAATCAATGGGTGGGAAGAACCCCTACATCAAACAGGCGGAAGTGGATCTGCCCACAAAGAAGTACAAAGTGACGTTCTTGCCCGATAATGTCACCATTGAGGTCGATCCTGCCGATTTGCCGTACAGCCGTGACGGTTTGCCAGGGAGTATTCTGGACTTGTCCGAGGCTGCCGGCGTCGCGATTGATCATGCCTGCGGCGGCGTTTGCGCTTGCTCCACCTGTCACGTTTACATTCGCGAGGGTTTGAAGAGCTGTAACCCCGCCACCGATGATGAAGAAGACATGCTCGATCAAGCACGTGGTTTGGAACCTGTCAGCAGACTGGGTTGCCAATGTGTTCCGAACGGGGCCGAAGATGTCGTGGTTGAGATTCCATCGTGGAACCGCAACCTGGTGAAAGAGAACCACTAAGGTCGGTATCGATTTTCATCTTTTCCCCAGCCCGCTCCACGTAGGTCGAACTCTCGTGCTTTGCAAGTCGCTTGCATTCAAAAGGACTTGCGAATCGAGTGCGATTCCGTTGAATAAGAGCTGCTCAGACAGACGGCTCGACTCGAAAACGAACGGATCGATACTCATGGCGAATGTGCGAGTGCTCGTGCTGCGGGCGCCTGGTTCGAATTGCGATAATGAAACAGCCCATGCGTTTGAATTGGCGGGGGCGAGTGCCGAGCGAATCCATATCCAGCGTGTCGTTGAGAATCCTTCCCTCCTCGATGAATTCCAGATCCTTTGTTTTCCGGGCGGTTTCAGTTTCGGTGATGACATTGCTGCCGGTCGTATTTATGCAACGCTTCTTCAGACGAAGCTCGGCGATGCGTTTCGTCAGTTTCGTGATCACGATCGATTGATCCTTGGAATCTGTAACGGTTTTCAGGTCCTGCTGAAGACGGGACTGCTCGTCGAGCCCGATCCATCAACAGGTCAGATTCCCGCGACGCTTGCGTTCAACCGCCAAGGCCGATTTGAAGATCGTTGGGTACATATCGAATTGTCACCGGGGCGATGTGCGTTCGTGCAAGAGCGTGAAGTCATCACGATGCCCGTCGCTCATGCGGAAGGGCGTTTCATGGTCAGCCGAGCCGAGCTTCTGAAAAAGTGGCAGGGTGAAAATCGACTCGTCGCGCGCTATGTCGATGCCGATGGAAATGCTGGCGATTTTCCGATTAATCCGAATGGTGCGATGGGAGATGTCGCGGGGATTTCCGACAGCACGGGCCGCGTCTTCGCGCTCATGCCTCATCCGGAACGGCATGTTTCACCCTACCAGCATCCGCGCTGGACTCGTCGCAAGGCTCAACCGGTCGAAGGGGACGGTCTTCGACTCTTCCGCAATGCGGTGAACTATTTTCAAAATTAGAATTTGCGGGTCGTGCTCGTTCGCACCTCTTCGGGTCGGAAATTCGTCATTTTCCCACCTTTCCCCCTCCCACCTGATCAATCGAGAGAGTGACATGCCATCGTCACTTCGGGGAATCCCATAAAGTTACAGAAGAGGTTCGTCCTCTTATTTCGATCGCTGGCTTATTCGGGGAGCCATGCCTGCGAACGGAAGGTTTCGTGACTTCGATCGGGCGAAGTTCGACAGCTGTCGCACTTTACCGGAGAACGGGTGTATCGAGTTCTCGTCGACTACAATAAGGTGTTATCGATCGACTTCGCATCGAGTGGCAATTAGCCAAGGAATCTTCTGTGGAAAGTCCGACGGCCCGAACATCGTCCGGCAATGATCCGCTTGATGCACCCAATCTTTACATCAATCGTGAACTCAGTTGGATCGAATTCAATCGGCGCGTCCTTGAAGAGGCGCAGGATCCGTCGGTGCCGCTGCTGGAACGATTGAAATTCATCTCCATTTTCGGTTCGAACTTCGATGAGTTCTTCATGGTCCGGGTGGCCAATTTGAAGGAGAAGTTCGCCCAAGGGATCTCAACGACGTCGGGCGGTGACAAGATGGTCCCGCGCGAACAGCTCGATCGGATCAGCCGGGCCGCGCATGATCTGTATCTCCGGGCGGTAGCTTGCTTGCGAGAAGAGATTCTCCCCGCGCTCGCTGATTCCGGCATTCGAATTCTGAATGAGGGTGACCTGACGGAAGGGGAATCGCAGTACGTCGACGAATTGTTCCATCGTGAAATCTTTTTGGTGCTCACTCCGCTCGCGGTCGATCCGAGTCATCCGTTTCCGCACCTCCTTCAACGATCGCTGAACATCGCGATTCGCTTGCGACGCCCCAACGATAAACAGGTACGGCTGGCATTCGTGCAAGTTCCCGCGGTGCTCGCGCGCTTCGTTGTCTTGCCGCGCGATGGGAAGGGGCATCGACTCTTTCCGCTCGAAGAAGTGATTCGCCGACATCTTCGTGACTTGTTTCCGGGAATGAAGATTCTCGATAGCGCGATTATCCGCATCACGCGCGACAGCGATCTTGATCTCGATGATTACGAAGAGATCAAGGATCTCGCGGAGACGATTGAACGCCAGGTGAGACAACGACGTCATGGCGTGGCGACTCGTCTGGAGATTGAGATTGGAACGTCTCCCGAACTGATCGATGAATTGCGCGATGCACTCGATCTCGAAACGAACGACGTGTATGAGCTCCCTGGGCCAATTGATCTGACGAGTTTCTGGCAGATATCCTCGCTTCCCGGCTATCAAACGTTGCGAGATCCAGAGTTCGTGCCCCGCGTCGAGCAGCGAATTCAGAATGCGCGAAACATGTGGAATGCCATCAAACAGGGGGATGTGCTCCTGCATCATCCGTATGAGTCGTTCAAGCCGGTCGTTGATTTTATTTCTCAGGCGGCCGACGATCCCGATGTTTTGGCGATCAAGCAGACGCTTTACCGGACGAGTTCCGATTCGCCGATCATTCGTGCGCTTCAGCGCGCGGCGGAGCGTGGTAAGCAGGTGACCGCGCTCGTGGAGTTGCAAGCTCGGCTGGATGAAGAGAGAAACATTGCATGGGCTCGGGCGCTTGAACGGTCGGGGGTACATGTTGTCTTTGGGTTTGTTGGATTGAAAACGCACTGCAAAGTCGCGCTCGTGGTGCGTCGTGAGGAGGATGGCATACGCCGATACGTCCATCTTTCGACGGGGAATTACAATCCGGACACCGCACGAATTTACACAGATTTGGGAATTCTGACCTGTGACCGTGATTTTGCGGATGATGTCAGCGTTCTCTTCAACTATCTGACCGGATTCAGTGATCTGCCGACATGGAAAAAGCTTAAGGTCGCTCCGACCGGGCTTCGAATGTTCTTGCTCGATCGAATTCGAGAAGAAGGAGCGCTGGGAACGAAGGGTCGGATCGTCGCGAAGCTCAACGCGGTTCTCGAGCCGTCGATCATTCATGCCCTGTACGAAGCAAGCCAGGCGGGATGCCGTGTGGATCTCATCTGTCGGGGCATTTGTGCTCTGCGGCCAGGTTTGAAGGGGGTCAGCGAGTCGATTCGGGTAGTCTCAATCGTTGATCGATTCCTGGAGCATAGCCGGATTTATTATTTCGGCAACAATGGCCAA
>JAIEPU010000018.1 GCA_019748235.1 bacterium | reverse complement strand
GCCATGATCTAGGTCCAGAAGGGGTTTGGGGTCGAACGTGTCGACTTGAGAGGGACCACCCTTCATATACAGGAAGACGATTCGCTTCGCACGGGCGTGAAAATGTGGGCTTTTCGCGGATAATGGATTCAGTGAAACAGACTCACTCGCGCGACCTTCATCTGCCAACAGAGCACTCAGCGCGAGATGGCCGAATCCAACGGCGGATGTTTTGAGCATGCATCGCCGAGATTGGAGCGCGCGATCATCGTCCATTGCTACCTCAGATACATGAACTCGTTACTGGCAAGAAGACTTTGGCAAAAAAGTGACCACGCCTTTTTCTCCTCCGCTCTTCCGTGCCCCTCTTTCGAATCTGATCCTAAGACGACGTCGCCGATGAATTTCCGCGCCATCTCCGTCTCTTCTTCATTAGGGTATCGTCCCAAAGCGAGGCGGTACGCCGCTCGAATGCGATCTGCATCCTGTATTGATTCAGTGAGTAACAGGTCAGCCATCGCGTCTGCCGAATCCATGACTAGATCGGAATTCATCAGGAGAAGAGCTTGCGGTGCCACGATGGTCGTATGTCTGTCACCAGTGGGTGAAGTCGGTTCAGGAAAATCGAATTGCTCAAACAGCGTGTACACGTTGTTTCGAATCACCGGCAAATAGATCGCTCGTCGTGTGCTCTCGTACGTCGTGTGATCGATCGACGTATGGTCGAAGACGAATTGCCTGTTTCTCAGCGGAACCGACTTCCCGGCGATTGATTGATCCAGCGAACCGGCCACGAAGAGGATCGAGTCGCGAATTTCCTCCGCTTCGAGTCGTTGCCGCCGGAATCGCCACAGGTAATTGATTTCAGGGTCGATCGTCGAAGCGGTCGTTTCGTCTGGATGGACCGAGTCCATTTGATAAGTGTTTGATGAAAGAACTAGCCGGTGCAGCTCCTTGATCGACCACCCTGAATGCATGAATTCGCTTGCGAGCCAATCCAGCAATTCAGGATGGGAGGGCTTGTCGCCAAGTTTGCCGAAATTGTCCGTCGATGCGACGATTCCCTTGCCCAAGTGCCAACGCCAGATCCGGTTGACTATCACTCGCGCGGTGAGGGGATGATCATCGCTCGTAAGCCATTTCGCGAATTCAAGCCTTCCACTTCTATCAGCCGGTAATTCCGATGAACTTGGGTCGCGAGTCATTACCTCTGGAAACCGTCGGGAAACAGAAGCACCGAGATTGTTATGGCTCCCGCGAATGTGAATCGGCAGGCTTGTCAAAACCGTGCCGTCGATGACGCTCATCGCGGACGGTTCATCGGGCGCGCGGCTCTCAACGATTCTGGCCTCTTCGGAAAGACGGTAATATTCCGCGAGTGTCGCCGCATCGAAAGCAAATTCTGGTTTGGGAGGAACGGCAAGAAACCCAGAAGTGTCGTAAAGTGCCGCGCGAGCAGCTTCGAAACGCGGGTCGACCAACGTTTGCACGGGGGGTGTCTTCGCTCGCTCTTTCGCCAGAGCCTCTTCCATCTCCGCGAACAGGGGACGATAGTGCGCTTCAATCCCCTTCTCATCTAAAACTGCCGCGAAACGGTGCCAAGGCTCGAAGAAGGGATCGTCTCTATGAAATTCGAGGTGTCGACGACACTGAAAGAGAATACGAGGGTGAAGTCCCCGATCAGTCGCCACCTTTTCCATTTCGACGAGTGAGGCATTTACATCCACCTTCGTCGAGGCCATTAGATAATCTGCCCCCTTCGAACGGGCCTCACTACGAATCTTTTCCATTGCTTGATTTCGATACCCGGTCGCGGCCTCCTTCTTCTTCGCGATCTCGGCATCAATGGACTTCAATTTCTCTTGTTCCTCACTCGATGCGAATGAGAACTCATTCCAATGTTTAATCGCCCCAAAGTTGGTATCGCCGAATGTTTTGGTGCTCTTGAAAAGAGCCGCCAAACCGTAGTAGTCGGTCTGTTTGATCGGATCAAACTTGTGATCATGACATCGGACGCAGCCGAGCGTCATCCCCAGAAATGCCTTGCCGGTCGCGTCGAGCTGTTCATCGATGGTGTCCATCATCAACTTTTCACGATCAGGCTCCGCGAGAACCTTTGCCCCTAGCACGAGAAACCCGGTTCCGGTGCGAGACTCTAGGTTCGCCCCTTCGACTTGATCTCCCGCGATTTGTTCGACAACGAATCGATTGAATGGTTTATCAACGTTGAAAGAATCAACGACATAGTCGCGATAGCGCCAGGCATTTCCGAAGGCCAAGTTCTCATCGAGCCCGTTCGAATCAGCGTATCGAGCGACGTCGAGCCAGTGCCGTCCCCATCGCACTCCATAGCCGGGGTCTGCCAGCAGCCGATCGACGAGACGTTCGAAGGCGTCCGGAGATTCATCAGCAAGGAACGTTTCAATCTGGACGGGAGTCGGCGGCAGGCCGACGAGGTCAAACGTGACACGGCGAATCAGTGTTCGCTTGTCGGCTCTTTGTGCGTGACGAAGAGGGATGGCTTCAAGCTTATGAAGAACGAATGCGTCTACAGGAGTTTGAATCCAATCCCTTTCGTTGATCAGCGGAAGATTTGCTCGTTTGATTGGCATGAAGGACCAGAACTGCCGTCCTTCCTCGATACTCATCCCGGACGGACCGGACGAAACAACGGGAGTTGCCTCGTCGCGCGGATCAGGTGCTCCCATCCCGACCCATTTTTCAAGGAGCGCGATCTCCTCCGCGGAGAGCGGATTCTTGGGAGGCATCTGCAGGTCGGTGTTTTTGTAGCGAATCGCTTCGATCAGCAAGCTCTCATCCGGATCGCCGGGCGTGAGAGCAGGCCCTGTGTCTCCCCCTTTAATCACAAAGTCTTTGGTATCGAGCCGAAGGCCGCCATTAGCCTCTTTCCCGGAGTGGCACTCATAACATTTTGCCACGAGGAGCGGACGAATCTTCTTTTCAAAGAACTCAATTTTTTCTTTATCGGCGTCGTCCGCGATTAAAGGCGATGTGAACGCAATTGAATAAAGAGAAGAGGTAGCACAGAGGAAAATTAAAGCCCGAGCGAAGAGATCTCCCCCCTCCCCTCGCGACAACCAAATCGTTCGAAGCTTTAAATCAGATCGCAAAACAATTCATCTCCCCTGAGACGTCGCGCTCTAGCCGGAGGGGGTCACCCCAGCTTCGCCCTATTTTAACAGTTCATTCCTCGAACTGAAACCTTCTAAAGCTAGAGATTGAGCGCCGACAGGGTCGCGCATTTTGAGGAGAGGCCGATCCTACGGATCAAATCAATTGTCACGTGGTTAGAGGGGATTCCGGTCGTGATCTGGGCCACAAAGTAAAGATCGCGATCAGTCCCACAAAGGGTGCCAACCCCACCATAATGAGTCCGAGTTGGTAACTTTTCGTCGCTTCGATCTGTTTACCTAGATAGATCTGAGCCGTGCTCGCGACTACCCAGCCGAAGGCCGCAAGTCCTCCTGACACCATTCCCATCCGCCACTTCGAAATCTCTTGCGTCATGGCGTAGTAGAAAGGATGAAGGCCAAGGATGCCCGCGCCGGCGAGAAAGAGAAACGTCACCATGAGCCAGCCGTTGCCGACAAAGGGAATCAGCGCCGCAAACGCCGTCATGAGTGTAAACAAAAAGTAGCCAAGCTTTCGAGCGGAGTGAATTTCCCATCCGCGCGTGACGAGCATGGTCACGAGCACGCCTCCCAATATGCATCCGACATCAGCCGCGATGAAATAGCCCGACATTAACGCGCGAGTCATTTCCTTGGTGTAGTGGTGATAGTCTTGAAGGAAGAGTGCCATCCAAGCACGCAGGAATTGCCAGCTCAGGGTGATGCTCGCCACGATGAGTGCCAGCACGATGAGTCGGCGAATGAAGTTCGCATCGATCGATTCCTCAGCAGCCTGCGTATGGATCGACGCTCCCTGCATAGGCCCCACGAGCGGCTCTCGGAGATTCTGACGAGCGGTGAAAAAGAACCAAAGGGGAATCCACGTCATCCCGGCAACGCCGATCGACCAAAAGGGAAACTCCCAAGAGGCTCCCATCCGATCCGTGAACTCCACGTAAATGGGAACGATGATCGCGCCGATCGACGCGCCGCTCTGAAGTATTCCATTTCCCAGCGTTCGATCCTTCGGAGTGAGGATAGCGCGCACCGTTAAAAGAGCGCAGGGCCAATGCCCTGCCTCGCAAGCCCCGAGAATAATTCGACAGATCAGCATCCATCGGAAGATGCCCGTTCCCTCTGAATCCCCGGGATGTTCCAATAGATCCGTCACCCAAGGCTGCGGAGCCCAAGAGGTCGCGATTCCCGCAATCGACCAACCAAACAACAGGATCGGGTAAAGAAAGCGGGGACCGACACGATCCGCGATCCAACCGAAAAGAATGGAACCGACGGCAAACGCGTAGCCGAACGATCCCTCGATCATTCCGACCCGGCCTTCGGTCAGATGAAACTGCTGCTTTAAAGTCGGCAGCGTGACGGCAAGAACTTGGCGATCCATGTAATTGAGTAGGGTCGCGACGAGAAGTATCCCGCAAATCACCCAAGGGAGGAAAGAGCGTTCCTCCTTCGATCGATGCTCAGCTATCGAACTCACCAAAGCTTCTCTTTCATTTCAGCGACCGAAGTTTAAATTGATCCGCATTCCATCATCGAGCGACTCATGAAAAGAAGACACGTTCGGCGGTTCCCTGAAGAATCTGCTTCTTTTCGGACGGCGATAGAAAGTCAGCGCGGTCGCGGATCAGCGCAATCGAGTCCTCGTACTGGTGCCCGTCCTGGACTTGATAAGGACAATCCGTCGCCCACATCAATCGCGACGGCGAATAGGCATCGACCAACCGGTGAATCATCGGGAGCAAATCGTCATAGGGAGCCTTCTTCTTTCCGAGGGCGTAGAACGCCGACGTTTTAACGTGTACGTCGGGAAAGCGAGCAAGCCCGCATAATGTGTCGAGCTGCTTTTCGTCAATCGTTCCGCTAATTCCGATTCGGGCAAAGTGATCAATGACGACACGCGTTCCGGGATATTGACGGCAGAGTTTCTCGATCGCGGGCAAATCGGTGGGGTTGATCAACGGGCAGACGGCCCAGCCGTTCTTGTTAGCAATCCGCCACAACCGTCCCATCCCCTCATCGTTGGTCCAATCCGTCGCGTCGTTTCCATGTGCATGGATTCGATAACCTCGAACTCCTCCCTTTCCGAGTTCCTTCATCGTCTCTTCGAGTTTGGGTGAATGATGATCGACGATACCGACACCGGAGAATGTCCCTGGATACTTCACGATCGTGTCAAGCATGTAACTGTTGTCGAACCCGTAGAAACTCATTTGGATGAGGACGACCCGGTCCACTCCAGCGGGACGACACAGGGACAACAACTCTTCAGGAGTAAAGCTCTTGGGCTGCATGGACTCGATGGTGAACTTGGAGTCGAGCGGATACTTCTTAACGTCCGGCGTCCAGACATGAACGTGCGCATCGATCGATCCCTTCGTCGCAGGCTCCGATGCATGACTCAGACCTGCGGCCGACACCATCCCTCCCGCGATCGAATACCGAGTGAAATCTCTTCGTGAGAGTTGCGATCGCGGGCTCATCGATCATCTTGCTCCTGGCTTCGTTCAAGAATTCATTTCACGGACGTCGTTTCGACGAGAACGCTAGCTTCCTATATCCAACTTTGCCTGTAAACGATCAAATCCGCGTCAAAGTGTTTGCACGAGGAGAATCGAATGGCCCAAGTGACAACGGCAACGATCGATGACGTACTTCGTGCAGCTTCCATCGTGCATCGTTATGTCACCCCAGTCCCCCTGTTCCGTTCTTACGCTCTGGAAAAGCGCCTCGGGCTGCCGCCTCACCGGCAAGTTTGGATCAAGGACTATGGATGGACCCCCGTCGGATCGTTCAAGGTGATGGGGGCGTTGGCATGGATGGACCGTCATGCGCAAGAGATAGGAACCCGTCCGGTCGCGGCTCATTCGTCGGGGAACTTTGCCTGCGGCATTTCATTCGCGGGGATGAAGTATCAGAAGAAAGTCATCATCGTCATGCCCGAGAGCGCGCCCCGGGTGAAGTTTGAAATGACGAAATCATTTGGCGCGGAAATTCGAACCTACGATATCACGAATGATCATCTCACCGGCATTCGCGACAAGATGACTCGCGCGATCGTAGAGGACGAAGGTGCCCTGCAAGCGTCACCCTATGATGACAACGACGTGATTGCGGGCAACGGTGTGGGGGGATTTGAAATCACCTCTGACCTCAAGCGAATGGAACGATCACTGTCACATTTTCTTTGCCCTGTCAGTGGGGGGGGCTTGATGGCAGGACACGCTCTCGCGATAGCGGACGCGTTCCCCGATGCAAGGATCATCGGAGTAGAACCAGATACGGCAGATGATTTCAGACAATCGTTAGCGGCAAATGAGCGAGTACGCCTTGATCATCCATCCGGAATCTGCGACGGGCTTCTTTCATATGACGTCGGTCTTCACAACTGGCCGATCTTAAAGCAATGGGTCAAGGAGTCCGTCGCCGTACCTGACTTGGAAACCAAACGAGCCATGGCTTACCTGTATGAAGAGCACGGGCTGCGAAGTGAGCCCTCGGGAGCGATCACTATCGCGGCAGCATTGAGAGAACCAGCGCGACTCGAAGGAAATGGGGATATCGTCTTTGTCCTGAGCGGACGAAACATCGACGAATCTCCTTTTCGGACTTGGATCGCCGATGCGAAGATTTGAGAGCCCACGGCAATTTATTTTAGCAAGGCTTTTGCAATACGGACATACGCCTCGGTTCCACTCTCCAATTCATCGAGGCTGATCGACTCCCGCGCGGTGTGAGCCTCTTGAATGCTGCCGGGGCCGAATACCACGCATGGAATGCCTTTGGCCGCGATTTTACTCGCGTCACATGAAAACCACGCGACGCTAGCCTTTGACAGATTCAAAGTGGCGAGTAGCGTCTGAACGAAGGGGTGGTCGGCGGGGAGTTCGAAGGCCGGGTCGACAAGCCCAGGCTCGCTTAATGTCGCATAAGTGCCTGGCGGCAACGACACCATCGTAATCAATTCATTGACTTCGCGGTGAACGACGTATCCATCTTGTCCTGGCAACAGTCGAACGTCGACCTGTATCGCACACTGATCCGGGACAATATTCACTCCTGTTCCACCTTGAATCAGACCAATCGATCCTGTGCTCGAACCGAACTCGGGCCAAGTGATCGACTCCAATCGACGGGCAAAGTATCCCTCGAGTTCGGGAATAACGCGCGCCATGGCCGTGATGGCACTGGCGCCCTCGTTCGGTCGACTGCTGTGAGCTGCCTGTCCATGCGTCGTTACGGCAAATCGGAGACATCCCTTAAATCCTCTGATGACTTGAAGCATGGTCGGCTCACCGACAATGGCGAAGTTGACGGGCTCGCCGTTTTCCAGAAGTTTTCGAATTCCGAGGAAGCGGTATTCTTCATCGACGACAGCAGACAACGAAATTTTACCGTTCCACGACGTGCAATCTTTGAGCCGAAGAAGGGCAGCCATCATGCAAGCCAATGGCCCCTTCATGTCCGCAGCACCGCGACCGTAGAGCCGGCCGTCGATAATCTCCCCCGCGAACGGATCGATCGTCATTCCTTCCACGCTCACGGTATCGGTATGGCCGTTGAACATGAGATGAGGACCGGGCCGACCGCTATCCAGAACGAGGATGACATTGAATCGGTCTGGAGTGACCGGTTGAGTGATCACTTCAAACTGATGAGTTTTCCCCCATTCGACCAACCAATCGGCGATATTTTTTTCACCCGGACTCGAGCGATCATAGGAAGGATTCACGCTGGGGATTCGGACCAACTGTTGGGCGATGTCCGAAGAACGTGTGAAGGGTGTATCCACAAGTGAACCTTTTCACCAGAACAATTCTTGATCGCCTGATCTGAAGATCGGCGGGTTGTTTCATCATTGCGACCATGGAGTTGGATCATCGAGTCAGGAATGCGATCAAACTGATCCGACAGGGTTTGATCACGGCTGTTTGCATGAATCCGACGTTCCTCTCCCTCATTCAATCCTTTTTCAACGCTTTGCGGTCCAAGTCGAGAGGGAAAACCAATTGAATCCGCCCCCTGATAAGGATACTTTTGTAGAGGTCATATCCCATAGGAAGCTCTCTGCACATGTCGATCAAAGATTCGGTATTGGCCGCGTATAACCAGACGCGCGATTTTTCCCAAAAGTCTTTGCACGCCGCATGCTATGCGCCGTGGGTGTCGCTTTATTTCGATACACAGGGAAATGTGCAGGCCTGCTGCCAGAACACTAAGTTTCCGCTTGGGAACGTCGCCTATCAGACCATTGATGAGATCTGGAAAGGGAAAAAGATCGCCTCCCTTCGAAAGGCGCTCGCGAAAGATAATTTCGCCGCGGGATGCCAATTCTGCGAATGGCAGATTTCGGTCGGGAACTACCTCGGCACATTCACGCGCAATTTCGAATTGCTCCCGGTGTTACAGGAAGAACCTGAATGGCCTTCCATGATGGAGTTCTCGATCAGCAACACGTGCAACCTCGAATGCATCATGTGTAATGGCACCTTTTCGTCATCGATCCGGGCTCGACGAGAGGGATTGCCTCCCCTTTTGAAGCCGTATTCCGACGATTTCTTCAAAGAACTTCGCAAGTACCTTCCTCATCTCAAGTTCGCCAAGTTTCTGGGAGGAGAACCGTTCCTTGCTCAAGAGACCTTGCGCATCTGGGACATGATGATTGAGGATGGTCTCAAGATTCCCTGCCACGTGACCACCAATGGTACTCAGTGGAATTCACGAGTAGAGCGTGTCCTCGAAAATATTCCTTGCTCGTTCTCTATCTCCATGGACGGCTTCACGAAGAAGACGGTGGAGAGTATTCGCGTCAATGCTCCCTTCGAATTAGTCCGTGAGAACTTCCTCAAGTTCCTGGCCTATGCTCGCTCCAGGGGAACGTATATCGGCCTCACGTACTGTCTCATGGTGCAGAACTGGCACGAGTTCGGCGATTACCTGCTTTTCGCGGACGAGCACGACTGCGAGGTAGTCGTGAACACGGTTCGTGAGCCACCTCATTGCTCCCTTTATCGGCTACCGGTGGAGGACCTTGCCAAAATTGTCGATGCCCTTGAAAAGCAAGGTGAAGAGCTTCTTCCACGGCTTGGACGAAATCGAAATGTTTGGAACACCCATGTTTCCGCGCTTCGCTTGCGGGTGGAGAACGAGCGAGAATCGGCACGCGCACCATTCAAATCTCCGTTGAGTCTGTACATCATCGACATTCCGGGGCTGGAAGCGGTCCCGGCTGATCGCCGCATGACCGTCGAACGAGCTGAAAAAGAATTGAAGCAGTGGGCTGGTTCTGGACAGATCGTGCGATTCTCGTCGGATGCAGACGACCGAATTCGCGAGATTCACGCTGCTGAGGATCATTTCTTCGGCATTCCGATCGATGAGTGCGTTGGCGAACGTTTCGTGTCTGTAGTGGACGGCATGCGGACGCGCCTGGGTACGGGGATCGTCGTTGACCTTTTCAGTACTGGAGAGCATGTCGATCGATTGATTGACTTTCAGGAGGCGAACCGATTATTCGCGGTCCGATTGATCTCCGTTCCGGTCCTGAACGATTTCGGGCTGCACGGTGGATCGCATGCGGTCGCCATTGGTCGGTATGTGTCTCCCACCAGTGAGAAGGAACGTCACGAAGCAGAAGAGCAACTTCGTGAATGGGCAGATGGCCAGCCCATTCTCACTCTCCACCGTGATCAACAGGACATCGTTCATTCACTTGAGCAGAAAGATATCGAGGCCTTCGGACTCAATCCGAGCGAATGGGTAGGGAAGCATTTCCAAGAGCTTGCCCCCCTCATCATGCGCGACCTCAAGATTACCGGCGAATTGAAGGACCACTGGGTCGAGAAGCTAACGCTCCACCGCATCGATCGATTTTTCGAATTTCGTTCGCTGAAGAGCGTCCTGATGATCCGAGAAATGATGATTCGGCAATTCGATTCGAATGGCCAATTTCTGGGATGGACAACCCTCATCGCAACAAACCGGATGAATGCGGAGAATCAAACGGAATACCTTCGGAAGGCCGAGGCTCGCCTTCAAAAAGCTCATCCCGAAGGTGTAAACATTTGCATCGAATGCAATCTCGACGATGTCATTGAAAGCATCAACTCTCGCGAACTGGCGGGGGTTCCTGTGGAAGATCTAGTGGGCCGACCGATCCATGAGATCGCCACACGTCTTATCGAGCGGCACGGGGCATTTCATCATCAACGGCTTGATAATGGAATCGATCAATTAATGACGTTCACGCCGGAGAGAAGTCGCCTTCTCATTCGTGCGGCCATCCTCCCTCGATACGGTAACTCACTTCGCGTCGGCAGCACACAATTGCTGAGGATCGATGAGCGTTCCATCGAACAGTTGAAAAAACTGCAAGAGTCCGTCAGTAACGCTCTCGTCAATGAGTTCCCTGAGGGGAAGCTCTTTCGTTTCACACTGACGAAGGAAGGAATCGTCACCCACATCGATTCGTCCGATTTTGCCGGTCTCGCAGCAGAAGAGATCATCGGTCGACACGTCAATTGTTTGGGAGAACATCTTTCACGTCGTTTGGAAACATCGCCCGTTCCGAGAGAAACACCTTCCGATAGCTGGCATTCTCAATGGCGTGTCCAATTCGTGGGAAAGGAGTCAGTCGCGACCGTTCATGCGGCTTCGTTCATGGAGTACGAGTTCGATGAAAAGACATCGGAATCGAGGCTCATTCTCATGCTCGACGAATCGAGAACGGCGGAGCATATAACTGCCGACAATTAAATGGAGGTCAGCTCACTTCGGACGTTGCTGGCGTCATTTCCGGTGCCCACCAGATGGCAAAAATCCCCAGCGAATAAATAAGGGCACAAATGGCCCCCACCCTCGGGTAGTTGCCTCCGAGGTGGGTGAACAGATATCCGGCGCCAAGAACGCCGAAAGCCGTGGCGAAACGACCAGAGTTATAGGCCAATCCACTCCCCGTCGCGCGAACCCTGGTTGGAAACAATTCCGGTAGAAATAGCGCGAGCCAACCGAAGAACAGCGTGGCGACCAATCCCTGTGCGAAGACAATCGGATGAAACCATCGTTCGAGCGGTGCCGTCCACTGAAACATGGCCATGGTGACTGACAGCGTGACGATGCTGATGAGAAAATAGCTCATTCGTCGTCCTAACCAGCTTCCGAGTTGTGCTCCGGCCACACTTCCCACGATCGCCCCGAGCGCCCACCAACCTTGCGTCGCAGCCTTATAGCCAACATTGCTAACCCCCGCGACTTGGTCGGCCCAAGGGATCATCCATTTGCTCGCGGACCACGCTCCCACCATGGGAATAGCGCTCAGAAGAATTCCGACGAATGTGAATCGAATGAGCTCCGTTCCAAACAATTCCCGTAGCGGTGTTACCGGCAAAGAACTCTTGCGTCGCGATGACAGCCATTTGGGCGATTCGGGGAGTGCGATCGAAACATAGATCCCTAGAAATGCCGGCATCCCTGCCAGTTGAAATACCCAGTGCCACGTCTCTGGTGTGATTGGCCAGACTCTGGCCAATTGGGATAAAAGAAGAATACCTCCATTCAGGCCCGCCATCATCATTCCGGATACAAGCGGCCGCGATGCCCCCGACCAACATTCCGACACTAATGCGATGGCATTTGGCCATAATCCACCGACTCCGAGCCCAACGAGAAATCGAAGAGCCAGCATCTCCTCTTGGGTGCGAGTCCATGCGCCAAGAGCCGCGAACACGGAGTAGAACAGAATGCAGACGCCAAGTGCTCGCGAACGCCCGATACGGTCTCCTAAGTCTCCCAACAATATTCCACCAATCGCCGCCCCCAGCATAAGAGCCGCCGTAAACCTTGCGAACCAATCGCCACCGAGAGTCGGAGTAAATGCTTCGCCCAGCAAGCTCTTCGATATAGACAACGACGCGATGGGCATCAAACCAAGTTCCACGCCGTCGAAAACGAGCGAGAGAAACGCGACCACCAATATGAGCGTCCTGGCTCGAATCGAAAGAATCGGTTCACTCATCGCGACTTTCCTCGTACGCGTTGATCACCGCGCTATTGTCGGCATCCCCCCAGCCTGCCTCCTCCGCCCGTTCCAGTATCGAACGATGTGTTTCGGTCAGAGGTAAGAGCTGGTTCAATTGATTCGCCTTCTGAAGTATGATTCGCACATCTTTCAAGTGCTGAGAAAGTCTTGCTTGCACGCGAAAGTCGCGTGTAACCATTTTGTCCCCCTTAATATCCATGACGCGGGAATAGGCAGCGCTTGATCGAAGGATGGTGAGTGCCTGCATAGGATCGATGCCCATTCTTTTGGCGAAAATGAGCCCCTCGGCGAGCGCCGCCCGATTTAGGCCAAGCACCAAGTTGCTGACGAGCTTCATCTGCGACGCCGCTCCGTTTTCACCCACGTAAAACACGGCCCTGCCGAGAACTCGCCAAAGTGGCTCGAGCCTCTCATAGGTTCTTTGGTCTCCTGCGACGAAGAGCGTCGCATCACCGCTTCTCGTTTGCTCACTTGAACCCGACACCGGTGCGTCGAGATAAATGATCCCCTGTTCCTTTAACTCTTGGGCCAATCGCACCGCAGCGTCAGGCTCGCCTGTCGTCGTATCAATCACGATCTGTCCCGCGCGCATTCCATCTTGCATCTGCTGCAGGACATCGCGAACGACATCGGTGGAATAGAGGCTGATCAAGACACAGTCACAATCCACGAAAGGGTTATCGCTCCATGTCGCTCCCAGACGGAGCAGGGATTCGCTCTTTTCTCGTGTGCGGTTCCACACGACAACTCGATAATGATGAGCGAGAAGACGCTCGGCGATCGCCGTTCCCATCAGACCAAGACCCACGATCCCAATCGATTCATCCACGGAACTGTTTCCTTGTTGACTGCACCGCGCCCAATGCCCCCATCGACGCAGATAGATAATTATCGTGTCCAGACTTACCGGCGATTTCAACGAACCATTCCACAGGCCTGCTGCATTGGAAGACTTGCAACTCGAATAAATCGCTTGTTTCCGTTCCACAACTCCGTGCTACACGTTGATGCGACCGCATGTTATTGTCGATACCACGAAGAACGAATCGGAGGAATCATGCAACTCGGTCTTGTGACATATATGTGGGGCGCGACATGGGACATCCCGACCTTGATCAAAAACTGCAAGGTCACCGGATTTGAAGGGGTTGAACTCCGCACGGAACATAAACACAATGTGGAAATTTCTCTCTCCTCCGAAGAGAGGCAAAAGGTCGCAAACCAGTTCAAGGAGGGTGGCGTCAAGCTCATGGGGCTAGGCACCACGTGTGAGTTTCATTCTCCAGATCCTGCCGTGGTTCGGAAGAATATAGAACTGGCCAAAGAATGGGTGAAGCTTGCGCACGATGTGGGAGCAAGTGGAATCAAAGTCCGTCCCAACGGCCTCCCCAAAGAGGTTCCAATCGATCGAACGTTGGAACAAATTGGAAGAAGTCTAAACGAGATCGCCGCTTTCGGCGAAGGATACGGCGTGCAGATTCGACTCGAAGTACATGGAAAGGGAACGTCGGAGCTCCCACGCATCAAGTCAATCATGGATGTGGTGAATCATAAGGGAGTGGTCGTCTGTTGGAACTGCAACGAAACGGACTTGGCCGGCGATGGTTTGGAAAAGAACTTTCGACTCGTTCAAAATCGAATCGGCACCGTCCATATTCATGAACTCATTTCGAATTATCCTTGGAAAGAGCTGTTTCGGCTCTTGAGGCAATCGAAATTCGATGGCTGGACGCTTTTGGAAGAAAGCGCGATGACTTCCGATCCCATACGAGTCATGAAGTACTATCGTATGGTTTGGGAGTCATTCGCTCGGTGATATTGTCATGGGATAGAGATTTCGAGCCTTAGCCTTCTCTCTATCGATTGATCGTGGCTCGCCGTACGAGGTTTCTCTTTCGCAACATCAACATGGCGATGGCACCGATTCCCGCCATTACCAGCGTGCTCGTTTCGGGCACGGGAACAAATCCAATCTCCGCGCTGCTCTGGAGGATGAACTGGTCCCCTAAGGAACCGAGTTGAATCGTGAGATACGCGCTGATCACGGGATTGGTAAACGGACCGGTGAATGTTGAGGAACCTTGCGTCACTACGGTGTAGGGAACGGGAGGAGAGAATGGTGGAACAAATGGGCTTGGATAAGGAGGACCGCCGGGAGAGTAAGGAAAGATCGGCCAGCCATCGATATATCCTTGCCAATCGAGTAACAGATCGTTGCCCGGTGGAATCGGTGCTCCCGTGGCGTGGGCGGCATACGCATCGATCGAGTCAGCTCCCACCAGCGAGGGAAAGGTCCCTGCGACCGCGTCATAGAACTTGATTCCAAGCGCGGGGAGTGAGGATCCCAGCGCCTCTGCTGTAAAGTTCGTTAATCGAACGCTCGCGGTCGGCGTGCCGATAAGGGAAATCACGTTCGGACCAGCGGAAAGATCGACCGTTCCCTGAACCTGGTAGAGTCCAACAGTGGTATTGAAGTCGAGAATGCCGGCAGTGGGATTTAAGTCGCCAACCCCATTGTCGCTGATTGTCGTCGCTCCCCCGTTGAATTCGATCACCAGCGCCCAGGCGGTTGTTGAATTCATGCCCAACATCGTGAGAGCGAGAACGAACGATGCGACCATTACGTCGTTGCGCTGCCGACGAGCGCGCGCCGGAACATGACATTTTGCAGACATGGATGTGCCTTTCGAGCATTCAAGAGAAGTGCCGCCAGCCGAACGGCGAATCGACAGCTGACTTTAACACCGTACCAATCCACCCGGTGAGCGGTCAATCATTAATCGAGCTGTCTGATCAGTGCTTAAAACATTCAAGACCGAAAAGATGCTCATCCGAACACCAAAGAGGCGTTTTCGACAGGCAGGACAGGACATTCAATGACAGCTTCTGTAATTCATCGCCGGGCACTTACTGCTTATTTACTTCTCCGTACCCACTCTTGATTCTTCGAATGACGATGGGAAGTAGCGCGACAAGAGCAAAAGCTCCTATCACACGCCAAGTCAACAAACTGACGACTCCCTGTTCGGAGAGTTGCTTGAGGGTGGGAAACTGAGAGCCCGTATAAACGAATAATATGTTTCCTGGAATCATCCCGAACTGCGTCGCCAGCCAAAACGACCGAATACTGATGCTCGTTGCTCCCATCGTATAATTGGTGATCGTGTACGGTCCATGAGCCAGCCGCAGTGCGAATAAGAAGTATCCCCCCTCCCTCGCAATCGCCTGATCGATTCTATCTAGGCTTGTACCCAATCGACGCCGCACTGCATCACGAAACAAATATCGACTAAGCTCAAATGTTGACACCGCAGCAATCGTCAATCCAACATTCACTTGAATGAGCGCCGACCAGAATCCGAACAGCCACCCCATGATGAGCGACTTCCCGCCCGCTCCTGGCACAAAACAGAGGAGAGTATGAATAACAAAACCAAGGAAGGTTGCTTCAACCGGCCGTTGTTTAACGAATTGACGAATCTTATCCTCGTGATCGATGATCGACTGAACATCCCACCAGAACAGATGAGTCCCCCAAAGCACCCCTGCTAAGAGCAAGATGAATAGAACGATCCACACGCGCCGGTTCATACTGATAGCCGTAAAGCTCCGAGCCAGAGAGAGTACTCGGCGTTCGGAAAAGGAGCAGAGAGAATAGCCCGCATCCTCCCGAAATTGCCACGAATTGTTTATATGGTGGGAACACTTGACGATCGATGGATAGACACGACTTAGAAGGAATCGAGTCTAGACTTCGTCAAAGTAGCGGTCTTAAACTCGGAGCCCGTTACACGCATCGAAACGAAGACTTGAGTGCGGTTTGTCGATCAAGCTCAGCGAATGACGCTGTTGTAACGAGACTGGGACATCGACACTTTATCAATGTTCACTTACGATGAAACGACCGATCCGCGCGTCAATCGAGCAATCTTGGTCGACAGTTGCTCGGGCCGGAATGGCTTGATGAGATAATCATTAGGCATGTTCCAGGTGGGGGCGAACCTCTTCGAACGTTCCCTCCGCCTCTCGCCGCCCCTGCTCGAAGGCCGCGACTTGTCCCCTGAAATCATTTTCCTGTCGAAAAGGTCGGCTTTTGCATTGGCAGCGGCCATCGCCGCCCATCTCAAATCATGCTCCGCCAGCTCAATCTCGTTCATCAAAGATGGATATTCGATCGTTAACTTTCGTACTTGTTCAAATACCTTGCTCGCTGCATTCATCTTCGCTCTTGGGGAGTCGACTCAGCATTCGAAAGCTGTTGCCTTCTTGGCGGCGATCTCCAACCCCGTCCACGTGGATTCGATATCAACCATAAGCTCGATACATAGATGCTCGATTTGATTGTCGAAAGCTGCGACTTTCGGAACTACAATCTCGAACTTGCACCTTGATTGATGGGTCCAGAGAAGCGGACCAAGGTAAATCGTCTTGAAGTGAACAATGATTGCCGCAGGCGGAGACGCCGAACTGCTGTGCGGAGCAGGCGAAAATTCCAAACGATTGTTTGGATGTCATGACAAATATGCTCATTTCGGGCCGCGAGATCAAACTTCCCGCAACAAGGGTCACCATTCGATGCAATCAATCAGTCGTCGGGAGTTTCTGAGCTATGCGTCGCTTGCCGGTGCGGTCGCAGGGCAATTGAATCAACCGAATATTGCCCAAGCGGCTTCGCCAATTTCCGGACCCAAAACAAGAGTCGGCCTGCATCAGGGACGGCCTCATTTCTTCATCGACGGCCAACCATTCTCCCAGCCAGTCTTTGAGACTTACGTCCCCAGCACCAAATACTTCCAGCAATTCGCCGATGCCGGGACAAAAGTATTTGGCTTCTCGGTGAACTTAGGTCCTGGCTTTGGTCCAGAGGTTTGGCGAGGCCCAGACAATTTCGACTTCACGAAGTTTGATGAAGTTGCTCATCGAATTCTCGACGTTCAGCCGGCAGCACTCTTGATGCCCCGCATCTATGTGACGACTCCCTCGTGGTGGGTGGATGGTCATTCCAACGAGTGTCAACGGTTTTTCGATGGCACGACGAAGTACTCGGACGGAGTCGGGCACGGTCGAGATCAGAAGGCGTTCCCCTCCCTCGCTTCCGTTCAATGGCGAGAGGAGACGGCTCAGGCACTTCAGCAACTCATCAGCCACACACTCACTTCCGATTACCGCGATCATATTTTTGGATATGTGATCACCGGGCTGATGAGTGAAGAATGGTATCATTGGAGCATTCACACCGGTCAGCTGAGCGACTACAGTGTTCATGCCGTCAAAGCATTCCAACAATGGCTTCGTAACAAGTACGAGAGTTCAGAAGCTCTTCAAGAATCTTGGAATCAAAAGGATCTGAGTTTTGAAGCGGTGACAATTCCATCACCCGAAGTCCGCCAGCAAGGGCGAGATCGAACGTTTCGCAATCCTCGATCCGAAATGTCCGTGATCGATTGGTATCTCTTTTACAACGATCTCGTTCCCGACACGATGGAGGTTTTTCTCCGCGCCGCGAAAAATGCGTCGGGTGGAACAAAGGTCGTTGGTGCATTTTACTGCTACATGTTTGAGTTCGGCGGTGATCCAGAATATGGCCATAACGCACTGAGCCGGCTACTTCGATCGCCCAATCTCGATTTCGTCGCTGTGACGGCAAGCTATTTTGATCGGCATCTCGGGAGAGGCGCCGACTATGCTCGTTCCCCCATCACTTCGGTCGCGCGCCACGGAAAGCTTTGGTACCACGATAACGACACCGTCTCTTTTCGTTACGATGAGATCAACAAGTCGAGAACGGATCGCGAGGTCGTCGAACGGTATCGCAAGGAACTCGGCGTCACTGAATCCCCTCAGGAAAGTATCTGGCAATATCAACGGAGCGCTGGATTCGTCCTCGGACAAGGGATTTATCAGAGCTTCTTCGATCTACATGGAGGATATTTCGATGATCCTCAACTCATGAAAGAAGTTGAGCGACTCAATCGAGCCCTGGAGCGTTCAGCGAATCATGACACGTCGAGTGTCGCGGAGATTCTCGTTATCTCTGATGAAGTCTCTTGCAGTTACGCCACCTTCGAAAGTCCGTTCCTGCAACAGTCCCTCCAGCCGGCCCAAGTGCAGTTCACGAAGATCGGCGCACCTCATGATTCGATCCTCGTCGATGACTTGGGTGACGCCGATCTTGATAGATACAAGTTCGTGATCTTCTTGAACTGCTTTCATTTATCGGCAAAGCAGCGTCAGCAGATCGAACGAGACGTTCTTCGGAAAGGGAGAACGGTTCTCTGGTGCTACGCGACCGGCTTGTTTGAGAACAACAATGAGTCCATCAATAGATTGCGATCGTTAACAAGATTCCATCTCGCAAGCCATCCAGCGCGGGGACGTGTCCAAGCTCTCCTGGAATTAAGCGATGAAGCTCGCTCCCTTTTCGAGGTTGCGAATTCGCAGTCTCCTCCGATGAATGAATCTCCTGTCGGTCATCCTCACATCTGGCTTGATTTACTCGCTGTCGAGGATCCAACTGCCATTCCCTTGGGCCGACTCGCGGGCAATAAGGATGTCGCATTTGCGATGAAAGCATTGGATGATTGGACGAGCGTTTACACGCTCAATCCAGTTCTTCCGGCCTCGATTCTCGCTGGTTTGGCACGAAGAGCGGGGGTTCACCTCTACAGTGACCGAAACGACACACTCTATGCCAGCCGACAGTACCTAACTATTAATGCTGACGGGAAGGGAGTTCGGGACATCTCTTTTCCTCGTCCGGTGACGCTCATTGATCCGTTCACCGATGAATTGATTTCCCGTCGCACGAAACAAATTCATCGGCCGATGCTCGATAAGGAAACCTGGATCGTTCGTCTTTCTGAGGAGTGATCGCCTTGAAGCCAATTCTGCTGTTGACGACGTTTTTGCTCTTCTCTGCCACGATCAAAGCAGACGAAATGCCATGGTATAAGCGTCATCTGGTCGGCATGGAGGTAGGGCCGACGGGAGCTCAGTTTGGCTACAGCGATCCCACCGACATTCGCTATGCCGCCAAATTCGATGGCAAGGAGATCGTCAAGCAGGCGGCCAAGGCTCGAAGTGAGTACCTTGTTCTTTGGGTTCGCGACGGCGACTATGCCTACTACAATTCGAAGCTACTTCGGAAAGCCCCAGGCTTGGGACAGCGCGATCCACTTGCCGAGGCGATGGCAGAAGCGAAAGGCCTCCAAATTCCGATCATCGCGTATTGTGTCGTACAGCAAGCGGGACACTTCCTCAAAGATCATCCTGAATTCGAGATGCGAGGCATTGACGGCAAACCCCTAGGAAGGTTCTGTCTTCGCTCCGGCTATCTCGATGCTATGAAGACGATGCTTTCCGAACAGCTTTCTTACGGCATCGATGGTTTCCACATCGACATGCTTGACCAAGGATTCGGGGAACCCTACGGATGCTGGTGCGAAACGTGCCAACGACAGTTTAAGGAGCAATTCGGTCACCCCATTCTGAAGGAAGTCACATGGGATGAGAAATGGGATCGAATGCTTCAGTTCCGTTACCAATCTAGCGATTTGTTCGAGAAAGCGCTAGCCGATCACGTACGGCAGGTAAATCCAGAGGCCACCGTTGATTTCAATTATCACGGCAATCCCCCCTTCTCGTTCGAAGTTGGTCAGCGTCCCGTGCAACACGCGAATAACGGCGACTTCGTAACAGGTGAGACCGGCGTCTGGGGATTTAGCGCCTTAACCGTCGGATTGAATACTGAGTTTTATCGAGCTGCCACACCGGGCAAACCTGTGCAGGTCGCCATGCAGCGCGGCGTTCGGATGTATCACGATCAAACAACGCGTCCCTTGGCCGATTTAAGGTGGGAACTATTCACCCTGCTCTCACATGGCGCCTTCGTGACGATGGTCGATAAGACTGGGTTCGATGGCGGGCTTGACCCTGTCGCGTATGAGCGGATAGGGTCCGCCTTTGAAGAAGCGAGACAGAAACGACAACACTTCGGTCACGTACCGGTACAGGAGGTCGGAATCTACTTTAGCCACCGGACCCGAGATTGGTGGGGACGCCAAGCGCCGGCCAAATACTTTCAGCACTTTCAAGGGGCTCATCGAGCGATGGTGTACCACCATATCCCCTTCGGTGTGTTGCTCGATGAGAACTTAACGCTTGAGAGCTTACGCTCATATCCCGTCGTTCTTGTTCCAAATGCGGTGATTCTGTCACCTCGAGAAGTCCTTCTATTTCACCAATACGTCGATCAGGGAGGAAAGCTCATCTTCACCGGACAGCCCGGTTGTTTCGACGAGTTGGGTCGACCCGCCCCTACCTCTTCGGTGGAGGAACTTGTTGGCGCCAAACTCGTGGGCACACTTGAGTCACTTGACCAGTGGGTTAAATGGGATGAGCGTTCCCCCATCCCTTGGTCCGCATCGACAACAGTCGGACTCCGCACCAATTGGCCGTTTCTTCTGAAGGGTCCGGCAGCTATCTGGAAACCAACGAATGCTAATAGCTCGGGTTATTTGATGAAGGCGTTTCGCACCGTCCGGCAAAAAGAAGGAAAGGAAGGGACCGAATGGCCGATGAGTGCCGAATCCGTCGTTGGTCCAGCGATACTCCGAAATAATCTTGGGCAAGGAACGGTGATCACGTTCGCGGGTTCACCCGATTATGCGACAGCTAGCGAGCATGCGATTGTCGAAGCACGAGCGATTCTTGTGGATGCGGTTCGATTTCTAAATCCATCGCCTCGAGTTCGTATTAACGCCCCAGCCAATGTGGAGACTGTCGTCACGGATGATCGCGAACAACACATCCTTCGCATACACCTTCTCGGTTACAATTCTCCTCCTCAAACGACACCGGCAATCAATCGACCGTTCGTCCTTCCGACCCCTATGGAAGAGCCTCCGACATTTCGCGTCGTTATCGACACCCAGCATCCGATTCGGAAAGCATCGTCCATCGGATCATCGACCCAATTGAAGCAGAACGGGAGTCACATCGAAGCAACGGTCTCCGATGTTCACGAAGTCCTGATCCTCGAATACGAATAGGAACGCGGACCTCAATTCGAACGATTTGCACGAATTCTTTTTGCAGCAGCTTTGCTCCTCTCTACAATTTCACGATCAGTTTAGAAGAGACCGATGCGACAGATGCGTTCATTCGCTGTCTGTGCTGGTCATCTCCTTCGCCTGCGGGAACTTGTCGGTCTCTTGGTCGGAGATTGACACAGGGACGATCTCGGAAAACTGACTCACTCCATTACTTTCCATCAAAACGCCAGATCCAAGGAGCATTGCATGTTGCATGCATTTAAGTCCCGTTACGTCTATGGTACCGCCACATTGTTGCTGCTAGGGGCATCCGCGGCAGAGGCGGGCAAGAAGTGCGCGGGAAGTGCGGTGACCACCATCGCCGTCAAGCACGAAACGAAGTCGGATATCGTTGACACCGCTGTCAGCGCCAACTCGTTCAAAACGCTTGTGGCGGCGGTGAAGGCGGCAGGTCTGGTCGATACCTTGAAAGGGAATGGTCCATTCACCGTATTCGCGCCCACCGACGAAGCATTCGCGAAACTCCCCGCAGGAACTGTTGAAACGCTCCTCAAGCCGGAAAACAAGGCAAAGTTGACAGCGATCCTGACCTATCACGTCGTCCCAGGCGATGTCAAAGCCGCGGACGTGGTGAAGATCAAATCAGCAAAGACCGTCCAAGGAGAATCGATCGCCATCGACACATCGAATGGCGTTAAAGTGAATGGAGCGAATGTCGTAAAGACGGATATCGATTGCAGCAACGGTGTCATTCATGTAATCGACGCGGTCCTATTGCCAGGCGAAAAAGATATCGTCGACACGGCGGTGAATGCTGGGTCTTTCAAAACTCTTGTCGAGGCCGTCAAGGCGGCAGGACTTGTCGATACATTGAAGGGGCCCGGGCCGTTTACCGTTTTCGCCCCCACCGATGAGGCATTCTCGAAGCTCCCTGACGGTACGCTCGAATCGCTTCTCAAGCCGGAAAACAAGGAGAAGTTGGCCGCGATCCTGACGTATCACGTCGTAGCGGGGAAAGTCTTGTCGAACGATGTCGTGAAGCTCGACTCAGCCAAGACCTTGCAAGGCCAATCGGTTACGGTCGACGCGAAGAACGGTGTCAAGATCAACGACGCGACGGTGATCAAAGCTGACATCGAAACGAGTAATGGCGTCATTCACGTGATAGATGCCGTTCTTCTTCCGAAAGAATGAGTTTACGAGTCATTCCCCGGAGTTCATTTCTTCCACATTCTCCTTCGCGGAATTGCTCTAAACCCAACTCTTGCCGTTATGACGATAACGCATCAGTGAGAAAAAAGAGTGGAAACAACGAGTGCGGCCGGATTTGTCCGACCGCACGTCGTTTTCATGAGGGGTAATCACGAGCCGTTGAAAATCAATTCCATTACTGAATCGGCACTTCCTCGCCGTTTGGCTTACGCATGAAGGGCTTCTTCACTTGCTTGCCGACCACGGGCTTGATCTCTCGCACCCAGATGTTTCGGAAGCGTGTCGGATTGCCATGATCTTGCAAACGAAGGGGAAGTCGATCGGCATGTTTGTTGTAGCTGGGAGGCGCTGTGAACGGCGTATCTCCCTTCAATTCGAAATGGTTCAAAATCAAGACGCCGTTCTGAAGTGCGGTGATATAAGCGGGAGACTTCAACGATCCATCATCATTGAACCGGGGAGCGGTCCAAATCACATCATAGACGTTCCAGGTTCCGGGGGGCTTCATCGCATTCGCCATTGGAGGTGTTTGTTTGTAAATAGCGCCTGCCTGCCCATCGAAGTAAGTTTCGTTCTCGTATGAATCGAGCACTTGTAGCTCGTAGGTGTCCATGAAAAAGACGCCGCTATTCCCTCGCCCTTGACCCTCGCCCGTAGGAGGAGTGGGAGAAGACCATTCGATGTGCAATTGGCAATCACCGAATCCCTGTTTCGAGTGGAGATCTCCCTTTCCGCAGACCATCGCTCCATCAACGATTTTCCAATTCTTCGCCCCATTCCATGCCGAGAAGTCCTTTCCGTCGAAAAGGACGATCGCATCGGACGGCGGTGCTCCGTTCTCTCCGGGTTTCACTACCGGAGGTTCCTGCCATTCGATTCCATTGAGATACTCGTCTCCTAGAACTGGCAATGCCGAACAGGCGACGAGAAACGGAACGATCGAACTGACCCGCCAGTTCATTCTCTTCATCTATTTAACTCCTGGGTTGGGCAAAACGCTGTCAATTCACGACGACGACCCGATTGTATCCATCAAAACGGGTGGAGTGGGAGACGCCAGCAAGAAAATGAGTCGGCGATCAAAAGATGAGGTTTACCATGCTCACGACAAATCGCTCGTCAGGAGATCATCGATCGGGTCAAAGTCTTCGATGTCATCTTCACTTTCATCGGCAATGAACCAGTCCTCATCGTCACCGCCAAAGATAGTGTCAACGGCGCTATCATTGAGAGTAACGGTCGCGGCGTTCAAAAATGCCAAGCCGTTATCTCTTGGACCAACTCCGATGCCAAGAATATTCTCTGCCCGTTCATTCAGGGAACGAGGGCTCAGCCATTCAGATTGAATGAGCTGCAAGGAATCGATTTTGAGGTTTCGCGTTCGTCCCGAGATGATGAGATCGGAGTCTTGATCACCCGAGACATGATCGATTCCAATACCTGCGACAATGACGTCGCGTCCTATTCCTCCAACCACGGAGTCCTGGCCTTCTGACGCTGGTGACCACGTTGCATACTCTCCGTCTGCAACGATCAAGTCATCCCCCTCATCCCCGTTGAGGAAGTCGTTATTCGAGCCTTCGGCGCCGTCACCATAGATGGTGTCATTGCCCTTCCCCCCGCTCACCGTATCGCGACCGGAATTCTGTGACGGTGTCCGATGATCCGTCGCGTCCGAATGGACTACGTCGTTGCCGCCGCCAGCATCGATCCAGTCGCTCCCTTGCCCCTCTGCGCCGTCCGCGTCGATGATGTCATCAGATGCACCACCAGTGATCGTGTCATCACCTGAACCACCGTCGATGTAGAGAGACAGGGTCGAGACCGCGCTCGCATCGATACGGTCATTTCCGAGACCGGCATCAATAAACACGCGTCCCGTAATCCCAGTGAATGTAGCGGAATCCACCACCGAGCCACCGCCGGGCGATAGAGTATCGACACGAATACTTGATGAGTCGAGTTGGGTGAACTGGTACCAATCATCATTGGCCGTGCCATTCCAGTAAAGATTGACAATACCCGGTGAAACGGGATCAGCCGCTGTGCCGGAGGTGATCGTGCTGATCGCGAAGTTCGTATGCACGGTCGTCACAAACGTTGACGAGTAGAACGTAATCACGACGTCGGTCGTATTTGGAATCGAATGATTCACCGTGATGGGTGCACCGTCCGACGAGTAATCATCATTGATTCCGTCGTTGTTCCAATCGATTCCCAGAAGATAGTGGTCCGGCGGAGTTGCTAGATTGGTAAACGAAACGTTGAATGAGTAAGTTGCCGCTTGCGAAGGAGTCAGTTGCTGCGGACCAGATATCGCGACGCTTAGACCCACATCGACGGAAGTACTTGCCTCCGCGATGGGTGACTTGGTCTCAACATTTCCGACGCCATCCTTGGCAACGCTGTAAAACGCATAGTTCCTCCCCACTTCTCCCTTATACACGGCGGAATGATTGGATGTATTCGCCAACCAGATCGAATAATCACTACCATCGACGGACACATAGATGTCGTAACTTGAAACACCCGCACCACCGTCGGCATCGATACCTGACCATTGCACGAATATGTCGGGGCCACTCGTTTCCGGAAGCGATTGAACACTGCTGGCCGGAGCATCGATATCAATGGTATTGAAGATGGCGGGAGTCAAAATCGGAAGCTCGGTATCGAAAACGATCGTTGCTTGCGCGTCGATGCGATCTCCCGTGACGGCCGAATCCTTCGCGTTCACAAAGAATGTGACGAAACCTTCGCCAACACCGTCGAACTCATTCGGAGGCAAGACACCGACCGCAGGATCGCTCGGAGATTCTCCGGTCGCAGGGTCGATCGCTGTTAACGTCCAGGTGGCAATACCCGTCGTCACATCAACGCTTCCCGCGACATCGACAAAAATGCCCCGCGTTGCCGTCAAATCGAGTCGAGTCGCGAAATAGGGATTGTCTCCCGACAGATTGACAAAGGTATTGGAGAATTCAATCGACCCAAGTCTGAACGATGTCCAGTCAAGATCACTGTCCAGTTGAGTTGTAATCACGATCGATCGAGCGGCGGCCGTGGCCGTCTCCACGTTCTCGAAGTGAATGGTGTAAGCGAGAGGTGAATCAGCAGAAACAAATCGGTCCGGACCGTACCCGGCTGGCCCGGTGATATCGTTGGGGTCATTAGGTGTTCTTGGATCGACGGGCGCACCGTTGTCTGGCTTATGACGACGATCTGGACAGCTTGGAGCGCCCGAACTGGCGGCCGCGGCGGACGGCCCCGCATTGCAATCAGGATCTGGAGGAACCGCTTGACATTGATTCATCGGCGGCTGCTTCGGAGGCTTCTTATCATCCTTCATCGACGCGACGTTAGGAATCGGAACAATGTCGACATTCCACTGTGCGGAGATCTGAACTCCGAAAGCTCGATCATTCTCCTCCAGCAGCCGTAATTGAGATGTCACGGCTTGGACAAGAGGACTGCTTCCCAGATTTCCATCCACAAAATCGAACGTATCGTCGACTTGGATGCGGAGATCAAAGGTTGCGTCGAATGTCGTATGTCCGCATTTGTCGGTCTTGGGCTTCAGCGTCACCGTTCCTTCGATTTTTCGTTTATCGGGTCCGTAAACCCCTCCCCCCGTTCCACCGGCGAGGAGACCAGGAATATCGAAATTCTTCGAGTAATTGAGTTTGAAGTCACCAAAGCCATTCGGAAAGAAATCACTCCCCTCTGAGAACATGTCGACCTTGAAAGTACCGCCTCCCTTACCGATCTTACCTTCATCGACCGCTTTCTGAATATTCTGCCGGATGAGAGGAATGACGTAATCGTTGAAGAGAGTCACCGTCGTCTGAGAATTCTTGAACCCGCGGAGATTCGCTCCTTCGACAGAGTCGGATCCGTTTCTAAGCACTTGAGGTAAGGGCCGATTCGCGCTGCTACCGTCCAAGAATTTGTTGAAGATGATGCTCACATCGAATGAGCCCGTGGCGGTCCTGAGCGTCGGACCAAAGGCATTTCGCATCTCTGATTCAATGATGTCGAGCAGAAATCCTGTGGCTCCGTCTCTTTGCGCTTCCGGCTCGGACAGCATCTTGAGAGCCACGAATGCGTCACTCGATTCAAGGGTGGGCAGTAGCGGCGTATCCTCTACCTGGAACCCACTCTCGATTCCCGATTGTTGATAGTAGAATCCACTCGCATCGCTTTGACCTGCTTCGGCTCGTGCGAGCAAGTCTTCAACGAGATCACCGGCACTGACCGCCTGAGCAACTTGATTGAGAACGCCTAATCGGTCGGCGGCGGCGAGTCGCAGGGCATCATAAAGACTTTCCCAGGTTGTCCCGACGAGGCTTTTGAAATTTGCCCATGTCGTGGCCCAAACGTCATCGGTTTGCTCGTTGCGATAATAACTTTCGAGCTCATCCCAATTGATGGGAGTGGTCGGCATATTCTCCGACTGGATATAGTTGCCGAAATACATCGTGGTCGAAGAACTAGCGAGAGCATAGAGCGTCACCGTGACAGATTCGCCGGGCGCGAGCACCATTCGTCTTCGGCCACCCGCCACCACAAATTGTTCCCATGTTGGGGTATCACTGGATACGCTCGGATCGAGGCTGACCGGGGTGCCGCTTGGGCTTTCGATCAAATAGACGGGAGCCTCCGCATCATTCGTGCCAGTGTTACGCACGATGAATTGGAATGGGAAGACTCTGTTCGCAAGTACCGATGAAGGCAGCAACAACTGAGTCTCCAGATGCGCCCCCTCTCCGGCAACAACTTCGAACCCTTGCGTCAAGACAAAGTCCGCGACGCGGACCGTCATGTAGTCACCTTCATAGGTGTCTGGATCAACCACTTGTTGATACGCATCGGTGTAAACGTGAACGTCGTACTTCCCGAGTGGTTGACCCGCTAAATCAAACGTCGCGTAGATGTGTGCCGAGTCGGAAATGAACATCCAGGTAGGAACGAGAACGGTATCGCCTCGGACAAGTTCGAGCTTCGTCCCGGTGGTGAAACCTGCTCCTTCCACCTCCAGAGTAATAGCACCTCCCGCGCCCCCTGTGCTATTGCTGATCGAAGTAATGCCAAAGGGAAGTACTTCGGCGACCAGAGAATAGTCTCGCGTAGCCGAGGAGGGTGTCGCAACGAGGACATAGTATGTCCCTTGAGAGGTGGCAGGAATAACAAGTTCTGCCTTCCCAGCACGCGAAATTGCTTGGTCATCAAACTGGCTAATGGAAGGGAGAGATCCGTAGCTTGCGAAAAGGAGGGCGCCGCTCGACGCCGCGGCGCCGGTTAAGGTGAAACGGAGAGTCTGACCGGCGGGGACATTGATCTTGTAGTAGCGATATTGTCCCATGGCAATCGTCCCGGTCGCCACAACTCCGGTGGTGATTTCAGGGACGTCCACTACCATCGTATCGATGGATGCTGTGAGGTTATTCGCTTCGTTCGTCTCAGAAATCTGGGACTTCGCATCGGTTCGCAGAATCACTCGATACAGTCCTGGATCGACCCCCGGTAGAGGCGCGATCAACGTCTCCGTATACGAGGAATTCGCACCTACGCCGGTCGTGTGCTTCACCCGCCCCAGGAAGATATCGCCCGAGTCCCAGTTTCCGTCGGTCGACAGATAAATCGCATCAGTCCACTGTCCCGTCGAAGCGTTCGAACTGTTGTTTGAGACGGTGTACGTGATCGAAACATTGGTCCCTGCCACGCCGCTCGAGGGAATGGTGATATTTCCCACGACCAGATCAACCGGTTGCGCCGGAAGGATGGAAAGGGATGTCGCTCCTAAAGCGGTGTTGCCTGCGTCTCCATTCCGTTCAAAGATGTTGTCGGTGACGTCGGCAACGACGAAGATGTACGCTTGGCCGACAGGATAATTCTTGAGTTCCACCGATAATGTGTTCGTGTAGGACTCGCCCACTCCCAGCGTGAGGGGACGTCCCGCATATCCCAGTAGGATATCTCGTCCCCGATCGAACACCTGGTCGTATGAGAGATAAACGGCATCGCCCCAGTCCTTCAATGCCGAGGCGCTACCGTTATTGGTAACGGTCCACGAGACGTCGATTGAACCTTGCTGATAGCCCACGCTTGGAGAAATTACCGCTGACGTAACGAAGTCTGGCGTCGGCCCGCTCGTAACGGCAAGCGGCACTGCGGCAACATTGTTCTCCTCGGCTCCAAACTCAAAGACACGATCGACAAAGCGATCGTTGAAGACGGTGGCCGTGGGATGATCCGTACGAATGAGGATGTAGTAGGATCCTGTCTCGATTGTAATTGGGATTTCGACGTTGGCAGAGGCGATGTAGCTACCTCCCGCAGTCAGACCTCCCTCGTGCAACACACTTTTCAGGAATGTATCTTGATCATCGAAAACATCGTCCGTTGAGAGATAAACATCATCGAGCCAAGAGCCCAACGCCGCTGTACCACCCGCATTCTGCACTGTCCAGGACAAGAACAATTGATCGCCACTGAGTAGACTCGACGGTGAGGCAATAGCCGTTACAACGAGATCCGCCGATGTCGGAGTAATACTGACGAAAGAATTGCCGGAGTTATCATCCTCGTCGGACCCTTCGAATACATTGTCGTCTACATCGGTGACAACGACGATTCGTCCTTGACCGAAGGAATCGAAAGGCAATGAAACCGTGACGCTGGATGTATAGCTATCTCCAACAGCAACCGTTCTAATCTGCGTCACTGATGCGAGCAGCACATCGGGCGTGTTTGAATCATTATCGATGAAGTAAACCGCATCGTTCCAGATCCCTTCGCCGGTGCTACCGATTCCAGTATTGGAGACGGTCCACTGCAAGGTTGCCGCGCCGCCAGCAAGAATGCTCGAAGGCGCATTGACACTGCTCACCACTAAATTCGCCGGCGCGAGTTGAACAAAGAATGGATTGGAAAGCGCGTTGTTCGAGCGATTGAGTTCGAATACTGACTGATTGTGATCGGTGACAACAATCAGATAGTACTGGCCATCGGCATCGGCCGGCAAATCGACCGTGGTCTGAATCGAGTAGAACCCATTGACTCCCAAGTTGCCCTGATGCGAGATTTCTTTCAGCAACAAGGATGACCCTGTTTCGAAGGAGGGAGTACGCGATAGATAAATGGCATCCTTCCATAGATAGGCTGTTGTCGGTGTCGACCCTGTGTTTGCCACGTCGAATGACACAACGATCGTGTTGCCGGAACTACCCGAAGAAGCGGTAGACAGATTCTGAACCACGAGATCAGGTGGCGGAGTCAGAATCACTTGAACCTTAGGAGTCGAACCGACATTGTCGAATTCACTTGGGGACTCCAGGACGTTCGCGCCCGAGTCCGTCACGATCAACAGGTAGTACTCTCCCTGAATTCCCTCCGGCAGCTTAAAGGTCTGTGTCGTCGTATACGACTCCCCTGCGGCCAAACTCCCCTCACGTCCTGCCGAGCCGATGAAAATATCCGAGAAGTCGAAGGCATTGTCCGTCGAAAGATAAATCGAGTCGGTCCAAGTCGACACTCGTGTCGGAGAAAAGCCGGTATTCTTTGTCGTCCACGTAATCGAAATCGGTTGTCCGGAGAATGTAGTCGAGATAGCAGATGCGGAGGTTACCTCTAAATTCGCCGTGGGAGCTTGTGCCACATTGAATCCAGCGCTTCGAAGGAAATTGTTCGATTCATCCGACTCAGGAACGGCGGGGAACGGGTTGAAGTGAGAACCCAAACCATCTGTGGCGACATAGGCGTACCAAGTCCCAGGCGCGTCATCGAGCAAGGGAAGCGTGACGGTTTGAGTGTAACTTTCACCCGGAGCGAGAGAGACGGGATTCTCGAATGGGATCGCTCTGTAGGGTTGATTGTTGATCAGTTGATCGGACAACCCATTGACAAGACCGCCAAACGTCAGATTTGGATCCTGCGAGAACAGGACATAATCGGACCAATTGGGGACCAGTGTGGCCGATGCTCCCTGATTCTTGACGGTGAAAGTCACTTGCACGGGCTGCCCTGTCAGCACGCCATCAATCGGAGGAGTGACGCTCGTGACGGTGAGATCCGGGATTGGTGCAATGACCGACATCGTGGCAGAGAGGTTGAGATTATTCTCGTCGGACCCTCCTTCAGGAATCTGTTGAAATACGTTCGTCCTGACCTGAAGCTTCCAATTACCCGGAACAGGGGGAGCACTGATGATCAACGACCGATCGACACTTTCTCCCGCTCCCAAGCTCTTCGTGATCGCGAAATCACCGACCTCATAGAAGTCCGAACCGCTCACCCAGACTAAGCGATCAACCCAAGTTCCGTTGGCTGGAGCGGGGCCACTATTCGTAATCGTCCAGCTCACGAGTATTGATTGGTTGAAGAACGCCTGTGCCGGCGATGACACCGCTGACACAATCAAGTCAGGGGTGGGGGGAAGTGTTAACGTGATAGCGTCGGAGGCGCCAACATTGTTGGAATCGTCCGTCTCGCCCAGGCTGAAGCTGTAGTCCGCATCAACGCGGATATGGTAGCTTCCGCTTGGGAAATCGCTGGGAACGTTGAGTCCGACCGTTCTCGAGTAAGAACCCCCTGCCGCCACATTAGCGTTCGAGATGACCACTGATTGTGTGTAAATGACCGAACCATCGAGATCCGAAATGACGGTGATTCGATCTGTCCACGAGCCGGTGGCGGTTGCGGAGCCGGAGTTATTAACGGTGTAAGTGAGATCGAAAGGAGTTCCAAAAGAGGCCGTCGCGGGAGCAACGACAGATTCCATGGTCAGGTCTGCTCCCACGACCTGAATCGGTACCGCCAAGAGATTGTCGTTCTCATTCGTCTCTGGCTGTGAATTAGAGACATCGATCAAGTAGAGCAGGTAGTACGGGCCGGCCGTCAGATTGCTCAAATAGACTTGACCGGTCAATACGACGGTTTCACCTGGATTGATCGGCCCATTGAAGTAGGGCTTCGACAGCACGAATCGATCACTGTTGTCAAACGTGGAATTCGTTGAGAGATAGACGTTATCGAACCAATTAGCAAATGTTGGAATCGTACCTGTGTTTTTCACCGAGTAAGAAACATCAACGAACTGACCTTGTATGAAGGTGGAAGGAGTGTTGTTCCCAACAATCTCCAGATTGACGGCATCTTGTACGATAGAGATCGGAAGTACGAAGACGTTATTGGTTGAGTCCGTCTCCGGCTGCCGTCCTGAATCGAAGTTTGCGATAAACCTCAAGTACATCTGACCGATCGCGGTGTTATTGGGAATCGTGATGTTGGCGTTGACCGTATAAGATTCACCTGGGGCGAGCGGCGTGGTCCTGTTATTTGAAATCGCACGGAGAGACACATTGTTGAGCAGTCCAGCCGGATCGCTGCTCATTTGAATGTAATCGGTCCAACTTACGGGAGCAGGCACCGCGCTGTTGTTCTTTACCACAAACGAAACGGCAATCGATCGACCAACGCTTGCCGTTGACGGCGCCGTTGCATTGGAAACGACCAAATCCGGCGCGGTGAGACTGATGGGAATCACTCGATAATTGTTCGTCTCATCCGTTTCACCCTGCTGATTCGCCACGTCCGTCCGCACGATCAGATATTTTGAACCAGCCGTTCCGATGTTTAAACGAAGCGATAGATTCTTCGTGTACGATGCATCCGCCGCTAATGGAAGGCCGCTATCCACGTTGATGGTCGTCAGAAAGGTGTCGCTTGATTGATAAACGGCGTCGTCTGACAAGTAGAATTGATCAAGAAGACTATTTGATCCCATTGCGGAAGAAGATGAGTTCGTGACGGTATAGCTCACCGCAATCGTGTCACCAAGCACTGCATCTGTCGGAGCGATCAAATCCGACACAATGAGATCGGGAACGGTGATTGATAATGGATCGCTAACTATCACATTATTCGATCGGTCGCTATCCGGTTGCCCGCTGACAAGTCCCGAGACGATGAGGTAATAAGTTCCCGCCGGGACCTTTGGAAGAAAAACGTTGATGGAACGCGAGTAACTTTCGCCAGGATCGAGCGGCGTCACATCAGGCGTAAAAGAATTCGCTAGGAGCGTGTCGGATGCGTCGAACGTCTGATCCGTGGAGAGATAGACACCGTCCGCCCACTGCGCTACTGCCGATACCGTTCCGACATTCTTTCCGGTCCATGACACGTTGACTTGCTGACTGACGACGGCGTTTGTGGGGGCATTCAAGGTGAGTAGTTCGACATCGGGAGCCACCGTGTCGACCGCGACACTCCCGACATTGTTATCATCATTCAACTCAGGTAGACCAATCACTCGAACGAGTAAGTACTTTCCGGAGCCGACGATTCCTTTGATGAACGCGATTGAACGAGTCACTTCAATCGATTCACCGACAGCGATCGGCGCATTCGCGGAGTAGTTTAGATTCGTGACTTGAACGTCCGACGAATCCCAGACCTCATCGTTCGACAAAAAGATCTGTTCGAACCAAACAGGGTCGGCAGTTGCTGATCCGATATTCGATATCGTGTACGAAACATTCACCGTCGAACCGAGCAAGATCGGGCTAGCGACAGTCACATCGCTAACCGTCAGATCCGGTCCATTTCCGATATCAATCGCCTGAACAACGTAATTGTTGTCTTCTACTCGCTCCGGTTCCTCTCCGTCGATGTCTGCCACAAAGATCAAGTAATAGGTGCCGCTCGGAACGTCCGGCACTAGCCAATCAATCGATGTATGGTCGGAGTCAGACGGATTGAGGGGGGATGATTCACTCCCGTGATAGACCTGTTGCGAACCGATGAGCGTGTCGGTCCCATCAAGCACATCGTCCGTCGAGAGATAGATGCCGTTCGACCAATAGTCGGAAGTTGAAGGTAAAAACCCAGTATTGGTTACGTTGAAGTTGAGCGTCGTCGTCGTTCCCACCCCGACCACGGTCGGCGCCTCGACATTGTTCACCGTCAGATCGTTACCAATCACCTTGATCGGGACGGCCGTGACGTTGTTGGTCTCGTCATCCTCCGCCACATTGGAGAGTGAATCCGTCACGATCAGCAAGTAAAGTTCGCCGTACAGAGTCGGATAGACAACGAAGTCATGAGTGACGGTGACGCTCTCGGAGCCGATCGGGAGAAGTGAGCTCTCATCCTCTCGCCAGATGAGTTGATCGTCAAACAAGTCGAGCGTTTGGTCGTAAGACAGATAAATCGACTGAGCGAGCGTTCCAGAGACTTCGTTCGTACCGAGATTCTGAAGTTGGTAACTGATCTCCGTTGCAACGCTGGATACCAAGGTAACCGGAACAGTAATATCTGAAATAACGAGGTCGACGTTCGTTTCCGAATCGACAACATTCAACTGAATCGCGTTACCGTTGTTGAACTCCTCGGTTTCGATCTGATCATTGTTGTCATCCGCGACGATGAAGAGATAGTAAGTGCCGCTGCCAAGATCACCAGGCAATGCGATGGATGCGGTTCCCTCGGTGAAAATTCCCCCTGCCACGCCGTCGTATCGCTGTTCTTCATAGATCACGGTATCGCCGAGATCGAGAAAATCATCGGTCGACAAGTAGAGACGGTCCGTGCGAGGGGCCAGTGCATAGTCACTCCCCAGATTGTTGACCTGCCACGTCACCAACAGGGAATCACCCGCCACGGAGTTGAGAGGTGACTGGGAAACAAATTGGCTCGTCAAATCCACATCGGGCCATGTAATTGTAATGGGTGTTGCGAGCGCATTGTCACTCTCAGAAGCTTCTTCAACCAACTGGTCATCGTCCACGGCAACAATGAGGTACCAAGTCCCCGCATCGACATGGGGAATGGTGACACTCAGTTCCCCTGTATAAGACTCAAAGGGTGCGAGCTGTGGCGCGATTGGCGCGGTAAAGTCGAGGAGGGTATCGGAATCATCGAGTGTCTGGTCCGAGGAAAGATAGACACTGTCGAACCAGAAATCGTTGGGTACAATTTCGTCGCCGTTATTGATGACCTCCCAAGAAATGTGAGCCGGTGGCGAAGAATCGAGGTTCACCTGATTGGGAGCGTTGACCGAGAGGAGTTGAAGATTCGCCGTCATCAGCGAGCGATCTTCGAGAAGTTCCATCGAGAATCGCCGGGTGTACTGAGAACGACCCTTGTGTCGGCGAGGAGGAACGATGCACAGTGGCAGGAACATAATCAGACTCGCTGCGGGTTATTTGGTTTGGATGCTACAGCAGCCAACTTCGAAGTTCAGATATTCCAGTTTGACTAGAAACATCTCCCATCTGGGTAACCGCTTCATGGTGACAAGATCGTTACAGATTTGCAACCAATAGGAACAACTTCGTCGTCAATCCCAGACTGAGAACTCAAGCAGAATTGGATTCTTATATCCCTGTTTCAGCGGATATCACGGCTGGTGTTGTCGTCATTTCAACGAGATCATTTTAGGAGTCGGCGATTTGCACCTCGCCTTCCCCATTTTCGGCACGAGGCGATCCCAGGCATCCGGACAAACGGTTCTCTCGAACAACAAAGCTCTCGACAGAGGAACACATGAATGAGGCAACAAGTGGTCCGTTCGGCAGTGGGTCTACTGATAACCTTCAGTTCGCTTGCATCGGCCGATCACCTGGTCCAACCCGAGCAGGTCGGCATTGATTCCACGAAGTTGATCGAAGCGATCGATCGACTCAAGCGGGAGAAGATCGAAATACACAGCCTTCTCATCGCGCGAAGAGATCAAGTTTGCCTTGACGCGTACTTCTATCCCTTTCGGCCTGGCCTGCGGCATGATGTGGCGTCATGCACAAAAACGGTCACCGCGATGCTCGTCGGATTGGCAATTCATGAAGGTAAAATCCGAAGCGTGGATGATCCCGTCTTCGGCTACTTCAAAGAACGGACGATCAAAAACCTCTCCGAGCGGAAGGAGGCCATTCGGATTTCTGACCTCCTTACCATGCGATCCGGTTTCGCGCATATTGCCGAGGCGCTATCCCAGGTGCAAATGTTTCAATCTTCGGACTGGGGTCAGTACTGCCTCAATCTCCCTTCCGGCAAACCATCAGGACAAGCATTTGAATATTTCAGCCTCAATTCGCACCTCTTATCTCTCTTGGTTCAAACGGCGACGGGACAAACGGAGTCAACACTGGCACGGGAGAAGATTTTTGGTCCGATGGGGATCTCGGATTTCGGCTGGCCCACGGATCCGCAAGGCGTCACTCACGGCTGGGGAGATCTGCGGCTCAAGTCAACGGATATGGCAAAATTGGGTTCGTTACTGCTCCACGAGGGAAATTGGCATGGCAAACAGATTCTCCCTCCCGATTGGGTGCGGTCAATGGTCACCCCAAGAGTCGAGACGAAGCGAAAGGTTTTCACCGGTTACGGATTCCAAATCTGGTTGATGGCGGATGGTTATGCCTTTCGAGGACGTGGGGGTCAGAGGATCCTTGTCATTCCCCAAAAGGAACTCGTTTTGGTGACCACGGCCGGAACCAGCGATGAGGGTGAGCTCGTCATGGATCAAGTGCTCCGGAACATCATCGATTCCGTCGACTCAAACAAACCGGTGCTCCCTCCCAATCCATCGGCAAATGCAGAGCTAGGTAAGCAATGCGAGGCCATCCTATTGCCACCGAACCACTCAAAGACAACTGAGCTCTCCTCCGTCGCGAAACGTATTTCTGGAACGTCTTACAAGATGTCCAAAAACTTGTACTTCGAAGAGATGACATTGACATTCGATAATGAATCAGTGGGTCGGCTCCGCTTGGTTCTTCCTTCCATCCATCGGATGAGTCCATTGGATTTGCCGGTTGGATTAGATGGCATCCCACGAATGGGCACCGGTCGTTACGGAGAAACTGCGGCGGTCCGTGGTGAATGGAGTGGGGACACTTTTCGAATCGATTTCGATGAAGTGGGGAATATCAATCATTGGTCAATCGATGTGGCCGTCGATGCCGACACCATCCAAGTGACCATGAAGGAACGAACCGATTTACCCTCCATTCGCGTCAAAGGGACACGTCAAGAACCTCACTGAAAATCCCAGCGATGGAGTGGGATCTAGGAACAGATGGAGTGCCGCTGCCCCATCTCTTATCATGTTCCTGTGATTCTACCAGGATCGCGTTGCCGAATGCTCAGTCGCGAAAACCGCTCGTCAGCAGAACGGGAGATCTAGGTGATGTCGAGTTTGACAAGCCACCTTATACGGTTCGTCATCATCGGTACCGTCGTAATCCTCGGCAGTTGTTCCAATCGCTCGACTCCGCTCCCGAATTCTGTCGCCGAAGTGACCACTGATCCGTCAAGTATCAGCGACGCTTCACCCGTGAAGACGAGTGAATCTGACTGGCCCGCGTGGCGAGGTCCAAAGGGTAATGGGCTTGCGACTGGGAAAGAGATCCCCGTGAAATGGGATGACAATACCAACGTGGCGTGGAGATCAGCGATCCCAGGGCGCGGTCACTCCTCGCCGATCGTGGTCGGTTCGTCGGTCTTTTTAGCGACAGCAATCGAGGAGAAGCAGCAACAACAGGTAATTGCTTTCGATCGAACGACAGGAAAACAACTCTGGGCAACCATCGTACACGAAGGAGGCTTTCCCTCCCCCGCCGAATCTCATGAGAAGAGCACACATGCGAATCCGACACTCGCCTCTGACGGACGGCTTTTGTTTGCTCCTTTCTTGAACTCGAGCCGGATATTCGTGACAGCGCTCGACACCACGGGGAAAAAAGTATGGCAACAGGACCTCGGTCCTTTCAGTTGCAAGTTTGGTTATGCCCCCTCCCCAGTCCTCTATAAGTCGTTCGTCATCATTGCAGCGGATAACCAGGGAGGAGGCTTCATCGCCGCCCTTCATCGCGACACCGGCAAGGTGATTTGGCGAAAACAGCGACCCGCCATCGCCACCTATTCCACACCTCTATTGGCATCGATCGACGGTCGCGACCAGCTTGTGATCAGCGGATGCCATCAACTGGTCAGTTATGATCCGGCTAATGGCAAGGAACATTGGAACTGTAAGGCAACCGTCGAAGCGACCTGTGGAACGATGGTCACGGATGGCTTTCATGTTTTCGCAAGCGGCGGATTCCCAGAGCGCGAAACGGTCTGCGTAAAGGGGAACGGACCGGGCGAGACGGTCTGGAGCAACAAAACAAAGGTGTATGAACCGTCGATGATCGTTGTCGGCGAACATCTCTTTGCCGTTACGGACGATGGAATTGCCTGGTGCTGGGCCGCCAAGACGGGAAAGGTCCTCTGGAGCAAGCGTTTGGGAGGTTCGTTCAGTGCATCGCCGGTTTTCTGCAATGGATTGATTTATGTCCCCAATCTGTCCGGCGATACATACGTCTTCGAGGCGAAGGGAGATGCCTATCATGAAGTCGCGCGTAACCATCTGGGGGACGATAGCTATTCAAGCATTGCCGTGAGCGGCAGCGACCTATTCATACGAGTGGGCGTAGGAGAGGGAGCCGAACGGAAAGAACAACTGGTTTGCATCCGGAAACACTAGGCACCTGAATAGACGCGACCAAAACTCGTCGAATGAGTGACGATTAAAAGCAATGATATATCATCCCGTCAAGTTATCCCGTCGCCCTATCGATGGAAGTTGCCCAGGCTAATGCTGCAGGGTAGCCGTGAAGTGATGATTATCTCGAACGGAGCGGACATGGAAATGGGGGACACGCCTTTTGCGGTGGACAAGGGTGCCTACGAGGAGAGTGTTGGCATCAGACCAGAGAATTGGTCCAATCGGAACCAGCGTCATCATGAATCATGACACTGAACGGAGGTCATCACTGGACGATCTCTACGAAAGCATCGTCACTCCTTCACTGTGTATCAAGCATCCGAAGCCAACAAATAGTCTTATTTCCTCGGACAATAAGTGGATGTCTGATCTCCCCGGCGTGGGACGGGAGGAAGTGAATGACGCAATCCCGACGGCGTCATTTCGCTCGATCGTCTCCGATGTCCGGTTCGCGGACTAGTCCCACAAGAGATCGCCAGACGCGTTGCCGTCGAATCGGACGATCTCCGTCGAGCAACTCGGCATTGGGATCGAGATAACCTTCGGCCCGAAAGTGATCATCCCTCTCCTCTTGCACCTTCTTCAACTCGAACACGAATCGACCTGACGCCGGCTCTGCATTTTCATGGAGAATCAGTTTCTCAACGACATGGCTTGACGGGTCGATGAAGAGCTCAATGTAATCAAACATTCCTCGGTCGATGGAACTGGGGCGCGTGGCGACAAGACGTACACTTTCACCTTCGGCGTGCTTGGAATCGATTTTCAGATTCCAGTTACGCAGCAGATCATCTAGGATGACGTCCACTCGCAACGAGAGAACCTTGATGATTCGCTCGGCGCTCATCCCAAGTTCTCCCGGTTCATAGCGCACTCCGAGCGATCGATCTTTCACAAACCAAGGCCGGCCTCGTTCATCACAGCCCCATACGGATACAGTGGGCGAGTTTGGACGCACAACAAATCGGTCACCGCGGGAACACACTTCCCATGGTTGACGACCGAGTAGGCCCGGCATCTTCGCGAAGACCTGCGGCAGCACGGAACCCGAGAAGTCGTAGTGCCTATCGGCGGTCGTTCGAGCCTGATCGAGTGCGTACTTGACGAGGTCGGACGCTTCCATGGTGGGCGTTTCATCAATCGCAATCAGCGAGATGAAGATAATGATGGCGATCGCGGCAAATGCTGGCAGGCCCAATCGTATGCCGTAATGTTTGTGCTTGATCGTCTGCGGGGCAATCTGTGCTTGAATGCGCGATCGAATGGACTCACCATCAACCTGCGATTTACGGCGTGCTTGTTCGCGAGCGACAATTCGATCAATATCGTCGTCGGAGGGTTCTTTGATTTGGTCATTCATGGCGTGGTGTCCGTGAGTGTGCGGAGACTCTCTCGAAGCCGTGCACGTGCTCTGTGCACAAGGACTGAAACGTGATTCGCTGTTATCTCTAGAATCTCGGCAATGACAGCAGCGCTTTCGCCCGCGACAGTGAGTTCAAGGGCAGCACGCTCGCGGATCGGTAGTTGATCAAGCGCAGAAGCGACCGATGCCTCAACCTCTCGAGCGGACAAGACGTCCGAGGGAGAGGGCGTGCGCAGATCCTCGATATCTCCCGAGGGCGTCTCAGTCCGGAGGACTCGCAAGGAGCGTGCCTCATTGATAGCGGCATTCGTAATCGAGCGAAAAAGAAGCTTACGACCATCTTGAATCAAGTCGTACTCGCCCCGTCTTTTGAGTAAACGAACGTAGCAATCCTGGACAATATCCTCTGCCAGCGAATGGTTGCCCGTCATCGCAGCGGCGAATGCGACCGCCTCTGGAAGCGTCTTCCTGATCCAATCGTCAATGTCTTGATCCGACGCATCTTTTCGGGCCAATGGTCGATCGCTCCGATCCGGTACGTGCGTGACACATTCGGGCACGTCACACGCGTCACGCGTGACGGTGCATTCGTCGTGATTTCCAAACCACGATCAAGGAGAGGGCTGCAAACATCATCGCCAGATTCGAGGCTTCCGGAACCACTGCAAACTGCGCTTTTACATAAGATCGAATGTCATTGAGTTCCGTCGAATAGATGTTCGCAGCCCCATCCTTGTCGATCATCACAATCCCATAAGAGTTCGTTTCGAAATCGATCCACGGGACAAAACCGGATCTGCCTGGATCCGTGAACCCAACGAGCTCACCGAGGTCGTTGAAATCATCTAACCAGACTCCCAGTCCGTACAACGTGCTGCCGTAAGGAGAGCCAATATAGTCGAGACCGAGCGTATTCTGCCTCAACGTTTCGTCAATGGCATCCTGTGAAAGTACCTGCTGCCCATTGAAAACCCCGCCGTTCAGAATCATCTGTAGAAAGGCGCCGTAATCCTCCAAGGTTGATTTCCCACCCCCAGCGAGCAGTGGAAGTGGCGCGAGATTATTGGTCTGGTAGTACGTTTCCGACATTCCCAGCTTCTGAGCCATGTTCTGATTAAAGATGTCAATCCACGTCATGCCCGTGATCTGCTCGGCGATACCTCCGACAAGTTGATAGGAAGGATTTCCATATGCGAATACTGTTCCAGGTGCATTCTCCAGTGGTATGTCATAGATGCCCGTGCCCGTGGCAACACGATCGACGATTTCGATTAAGGAACTTCCTCGACGAAGTACAAGGTTTTGCAGAGCAACATCGGGCGCCAAACCGGAAGTGTGTGCAAGTGACTGACGCAGCGTGATGTTTCGTTTCGGATCGCTACTTGGTAACGCGGCGAATTGGGACACGAAGGAGGATATCGGAGCATCTAGATTGATTCCTAATTCCAGCTTGTCCCAAAGGGTCATAAATGTCACGGCAGTGAGATACTTTGAAGCCGAGGCAAGATCGAGCACATCTCCTCGCTGGTGAGAGCCGTAATAGTTCTCGTAAACAACCTGACCGTCTACCACAATGATGGCCGAAATTCCGGCGACCCCGCTCGTTGTGGAAATCGGCTGGAGGATTTGATCCACGTAACGAGGATCAAACTCATAAGCCGACACCTTCGAAAGTGGCACGGCACAAAAGAATAAGATCACGCAGAAATGCCTGCTCGTTAGGCACATGATTTATCCCCGTGTTGCTGGTTCTGGGACGGTGCTGGCAGAACGATGTGAAGGTGCCAGCATAAGAACAACAATCGCGGTGGTCAGTTCTTACAACTCCATGCATTTCTTTTTGTGATTTGAAGAATCATCGAGCCGTCCTCCCGCCGAAGATGCTCGACGGCAAATGATCCTCCGACGGATCTCGCTCATGGACCTCTTCATCCATCGCTTAACAGGATTCGGTCGTTAATGTTTTTTGATCTGTGGCCGCGAAAGATACTATTAGTCGAACTCACCGCGGCGCCCTTCGATGCATCGATCTTGCGATTCGTCCACGGATCGATTCGTTCGGCAGTCGAGTGGGGCTATCTTTTTGCTACAATCTCAAGTCGATGGTTGGGGGTAGATGCGGATCTCCCGTCAGTGGGAGTTTCACGGGATTTAGAAAAGCACTTCAGTTCGAGAAAAAGGCACAATGATGGCCAGCAATCAGTCGATCCAAAAGCTTTCCGGCACGCTTCCATTCGAAGGTCTGGCCAAGAATGAGATCTTCGACGCTCTCGACGGGTTCAAAGCGAATGACGTCCCTTGGCGTTCTGGTCGATTACTCGGTTACACCTACGATCCCGGTGAAGATGCCCTCGCGATCGCACATCAGGCGTACCTTCGGTATTTGACCGAGAACGGCCTGGACTGGACTGTTTTTCCCTCACTGCACATGATTGAAACCGACCTGATCCACATGGTACGTGACCTGCTCCGTGGCGATCAGAAGGTCGTTGGAAGTGTGACTTCAGGCGGTACGGAAAGCATTCTGTGTGCGGTGAAAACCGCTCGCGATTACGCCCGTGCCACGAAACCGCACATCACTCGGCCAGAAATGATTCTCCCGGAAACCGCCCACGGCGCATTCCATAAGGCTTGTCACTACTTCGATATCAAACCCGTTCTAACGCCCTATGACACGGAAACATTTCGGGCGGATGTTCCCGCGATCCAAAATGCAATCAGCGAAAACACGATCCTTATCGTCGCCTCGGCCCCCGGATACGCTCAGGGGGTCATTGATCCTATTGCGGCCATCGGTCAAGTCGCGCAAGCGGCAGGTCTGCTGTTTCACGTCGATGCTTGCGTGGGAGGAATTCATCTCTCGCTCATGCGTCGAATGGGATACTCTCTCCCTGATTTCGATTTCACGGTTCCTGGAGTTACCTCAATTTCCGCTGACCTTCATAAGTATGCTTATGCTCCTAAAAACATCTCGACAGTGTTCTACCGAAACAGCGATCTGCGCTTTCATCAATACTTCGCCAACCGACGCAATACGTGTTATGCACTCGTCAACCCCGCCGTTCTCAGCACTAAGTCCGGCGGACCATACGCGGCCGCTTGGGCACTGATGCAATACCTCGGCGAGTCAGGTTATCGCCGAATCGTGCAGAAAGTTCAGGATGCGACGGAAAATTTCGTCGCCGGTATCAATCGGATCGACGGCCTGCGCGTGCTCGGTAAACCCGACATGTGTATGTTCTCGTTCACCGCCGATGACTTTAACATCTTCGAACTCGCCGATCGTATCCGTGGGAAAGGCTTTTACATGCAGCCTCAATTCACTCACGGTCCAACCCCTGCGAACCTGCACATTTCGATGGAGTGGGGCTGCGCTGATTCGGTCGATGCTGGTTTGGAGGTCTTGCGAGAAGCAACTGCTGAAGTTCGTGCGGACAAAAGCGCGATCAATCTATCGACAATACGAGCTCGAGTGGTTGAAATTCTCACCACATCGAAGTCTCCCGATCAGGTGGAGGCAAATCTCCGCGAGTTGGCAGGACTGACTTCTGGTCAGCTCCCGACGAAGATGGCCCGCATCAACTCGGTTCTTGATGCACTTCCTGATGAACTCACCGAGTACATGCTTTGCGACTTTATGAACAAGGTGTTCGTCTAGTTGGCATTCTCTTGATGGCTGGTTCAATAAGGGTGGTTTTGGGCGAACTGTAGGACCGGTACCACCGACAAGCAATCTCAGCCCGGTAAACTGACGTAGCTACCGGCTCAGAATGCGCGGTCGCCGGATCTTTGCCGACGGGGGTTCTCGTTTGGCAAGCAACTCACTGTCACAAAAGCATCATGTCGAAGTAGCGATTGAAGAACGGTTTTTTGTTCCGCCGGCACCTTAGGACGCTTGACCTTGCAACGGGTGTTGAATGATTAATGAAGATGCGATTGCCGGCACCTCGTATCATCGACGCTGGCTCATCCCATTGGTGCTGCATGTATCACTCTTCATCGCGTTTCTGGACCGCATCAACCTCGCTTACGCCTTGCCAAAACTCGGTGAGTTCTACGGCTGGACGAAGGAAGAACTCGCCGACAAGGGGAGCTTGCTGTTGGGGGCGTTCTATGTCTCCTATGCATTCGCGAACCTGCTGCTCAGTGGGATCGCTGCAAGGTGGGGACTGCGCAAGAGCCTAATAACGCTGGTCGTCGCATTTTCGGTATTCACCGCGTTGGGCGCACCCTTGAGCTTTTCGCTCCCCCTATTCATTGGCACACGCGTTCTGCTCGGGATTGGTGAGGGGGTCCACTTCCCGGTCATGAACGGTTTGATGAAGAACTGGTTCCCCCTGGGTGAGCGTTCTCGTGCCAACGCCATCTGGATATTTGGTGCCAATCTCGCCACCGTGATTGCCCCACTCTTACTCGTTCCCATTATCACCCATGTCGGATGGCGAGCGATGCTTGTTGGATGCGGTGGGCTAGGCTTTTTCGTGACGGTCCCCCTTCTGTACCGATTCATCTTCGATTCCCCTAGAGATGCGCCCTTCATCACAACTCACGAAGTCACTTACATCGAATCCCAGCTTGAACAAGGAGAGCCGACGAATGTTGATTGGCGATTCCTTCAAAACCCGGTGTTTTGGCTTGCCGTCATCGGTGCGATCGCGAACAACTATTGCGTGTATGGCATTCTGAACTGGTTGCCAACCTACCTCGTGCAAGAGAAGAACCTGGATTTCGCTCAGCTCACCTATGCGGCTCCCCTGCCTTATGTTGCCGCCTTCGTCGGCTTCGCGGTCTGCGCGGTACTCGGCGACAAGACCAATCGCCGAGTCATGATTGCCGCCATCGGATTCGCGGCCACCGCACTGAGCGTTTATTTCGTAACGTTTGATCTCAGCGTCCCCCTCACCATTGCCTCCTTCTCGGCGGCAACGCTCTTTCAGTCCGCATATATCTCGCAAGAATTCGCCATTCTTCAGCGAATCCTTCCAGCCGCCGTCATTGGCCGGGCAGCAGGGATCTACAACGGATTGAGTATGTTGTTTGGTGCGGTCGGCGGCACGGTACTGCTCGGTCAAATCGTTAGTGTCACCGGCAGTTATAACGCCGGTCTCTCGAGCGTCGTCGTGGCGGCCGTCGTCGGTACTCTCATGATGGCGATCCTTGCACGCTTTGTCCGCTATTGAACGGCGACGAGACGTTTCCGTGATTTATTGGAAGCAATCACCAGTTTGTCGTGCAACGACATCCTTTCAAGAATGGGAACAAACGGACTCACTCCATCGATCGCCTCCGCCGTCGTATTTACTGGGAGAGTTAGCGCCGACTCGGTACTGGGCGACAGAATAAGTCTCTCCACAACGATGATTAACTTTTCGAACATTGAAAAAGCGTTGAGGGATAAACCTCTCACTGGTACTCTCCGTCAACTCGTCCTCGCATTCCATTGCGCTGATTCCAACACGACGGATCACGGGAAAATATCTGGAAGATTGAGCAAGGAAGAGAATCGGTTTCTGACAACATTGGCAGCAGGACCTTACAAGAGATGAAATGCAGTCATTCGCGGATGTGGCGGCTATCCTTGTGTTCCGGCTTTGCAATCATCCTTGGACTTTATCCCATCAAAACCTTCGCTGGTTCGCCAATTCTTGATCCGGCAAAACCGATGCCTGCCCAGCTCCAGCAGATTCTGGATCAAGCCGAACCGGACTCGATCGTTGACTTTGACCTCAGAGGATATGTCGAGGTAAACACGACCCTGCGAATCAACAAACCGCTTTGGATACGGGGTTTGAGGCTCAAACTGCCTGCGGGACTGGCCCGAACGCCGTTGTTGGTGACACATGTGGCTGGTGTGCGCGTCACGGATTCTTACTTCCGAGGAAATGGGGATACGGTGGACCAAGCTGTCCGCGCATCACTGCTAGATATTCACGCCAGCGACTTTCGAGTGGAGCGATGTGTTTTCGAAAACTCCGCGAAGAACGGCTTAACCATCGACCCTGACAATTCAGGCCAACCAATCGTCGGTGGTGTGATTCGTGACATTGTCGGTTATCACGTGATTCGAGACGTCGTTTCGTTGTCCGGTGGTCCAGGTGACGGCGTGATTCGTGACGTATTAGTCGAGAATGTTCGTGCGTATGATAGCAAGTTGCGTGGCGCCGTTGAAGTGAGTGATGGGGCGGCCGACATCACTGTCCGTAGTGTGACTTCGGAGCGCTGTGTTTATGCCGTTGATGTACAAGACCATGGCGAGCCGCACGAAATCAATCGCAACATACTCCTTGAAGATATTCGCGCGAGAAGATGCCGGCATGCGATTCGGACAGCGAATGATCCCCATGGTCACGAGGGTTTGGCCATCCGCAATGTCGTGGCTGAAGACTGTGAACTTCCGCTAAGGATTTCACATACCAAGGACGTCATCATTGAGGGTGTGCGGATCATCCGGCGGCAGCTTGATCCGACTGAATCGAAGCATTCAAATAACATGCTCCAAATTAAGTCCTGTCAGAACGTGTCGCTTCGCGATCTGACTTTCCGTGATTGCGGAAAATTGACAGCGGCGGTCGAATTGATTGATTCTGGTGATGTCCGAATCGATGGCATGCTGGTGAGTGGACCTACTTCGATTGATCACGCTATCTTGGAAGTCGCGCGGGCTCAGAAGCCTGGTGCTTCCGTCATCCTTCAGAATATTCGGGCTCCTGCCGCACGCCACCCGGTGACACGTCAAGTAGACACCAACCTCCCGCCTGCCGAGAACGACAAGAAGAAACAACGATAGATAAGTACATTATTGTGACCGACTTTCCTGACGTGCCACGCGATATCACGCGCCGGCTTACCCAAGCGGATGGAACCGGATAAAAACCAGGTACCTATACCCATCAATCGAATAATACGTTCACTTTTGATCAGAAATCAGGGGAACGATTTGCAATCACACTTCAGCTATCCAAGCACGAGAGAAGCGAGAACTTTTCGCACTCCGGTGAAGGGTCTTCGCCCGTGCATCGTCACATAGTTGTCGACGATCGCGACATCTCCAGTCTGCCATGTCAGATCAAAACTGAGTTCGTCGGCCCAAAGGGTAATCTGATCGACGGTTTCACGATCAAGCCGAGTTCCATCGCCAAAGGTAATCGCCTTCGAAGGATCATTCCTTTTGTCCTTCCATCCTTTAAAGGCGGCGATCAACTGATTGAAGAATGATTTGCGTCCATCATTCAGCAAACGAACGGCAGGAAGAACGGGTGTCGTTGCCCGCAAACAATCATCCTCTAACCATGTCCAGTCATAGTTCAACGTCGTCAATCGAGCCTCCGCTTCGGTCTTTGTCGCAACCCGAAGCGTACTTTGCCAGCTTCGTCCCATGCCGGATTCAAGATCGTTAACCGCAGGCATCACATTCGAGTAACGAAGTCCCTTCTCTTCGCAATCATGCGCGAATTCAGGGAACTCACGCGCGATTCTCTCCCAAAGCACATCAGAACGGCAAAGTGCGGTCGCCCCGCCGGTGTCGGCCGCCTGTTCACAAAAGAAAAACAGGCGCGACGGAAACACAGGCGTTTGCGCCATCTCATGGTGCAGAAAGATGGGGACTGTGGGAGGCGCTTCGTTCGCCGTAAAGACACGCGGAGTCTTGTTGATTCGGACGGCATTCGACAAGGATTCGTCGTACGGAAAGTTTTCGAGATGAAACGCTCTGATGAACCGATCGAAATCCTCGGCGGTCCGGACAGGGCAACCTCGAAACAAGACCGCTCCCGACTGAAAAGCCTCAGCAAGAAGGGTCTCACGATTCTTTTCGATCCACTCCTCAACCACTTCCCACGAGATTTCGTCGCCGCCCGATACATAGGCAAGCGGAAAAACCCCTTCTCCGAATCGCTGTTCGCCAACTAAGGGGATCAGTTTCAATTCATCTCCGAGAAGCACCATGTCTTCCTCTCCATTGCGTGACTTACTCATAGATCGGACAGAAAGTATTGAATGCCTTTTCACAAAAGACGCCTGGATCGTTGAACCTCTGTCCGCAATCAAGATCATTCAGACGCTGCATTTCATCAGAAGACAGCTCGAAATCGAACAGCGACAAATTCTCCAGCAGCCGGCTCTTTCTAGATGTCATGGGGATGACAGCAGTCCCACCCTGTATCCCCCAACGAAGCAGGATCTGCGCCGCCGACCGCGCGTGCCGACGGGAAATGTCAGACACAATGGGATGATCAAGCAGCGAGTCCTTTGAGGCTGCCATTCCCAATGAAAAATAAGATTGTGCTCCGAGAGGCGAGAATCCAGTGACCGCGATACCTTCGTTCTGACAGAAACGTACGAGTTTCGCCTGACGCAAGAGTGGATGACGTTCAATCTGAAGCACGGCGGGGGGAATGGAAGAATACGCCAGCAGGTCTCTCAAAAGAGCGGTGGAGTAGTTACAAACTCCAATGGTTCGTACTAGTCCAGAATGGACGAGTTCTTCCATCGCTCCCCAGGTGTCGGCTAATGGCACGCACGCCAGATTCATCCGGGGTTCATCGGCATCAGGGTCGAAAAACCAACCCGCGGGATAACGAGTTTCGAAAGGAACGTACGAGAGCGCGATGGGAAAATGAATCATGTAAAGGTCGAGATAGTCCAATCGCAGGTCGGTCAGTGATCGCTCTAGGGCCGGTCGAACATGCTTGGGATCATGATACGTATTCCAAAGCTTCGAGGTGACCCACAAGTCTTCGCGACGACACATTCCCCTCTCGATCGCCGATGCGATTCCCTCACCGACAGCGACTTCATTACCGTAATCACTTGCGCTGTCGAGGTGCCTATACCCCACCTCGATCGCGCTGTTGATCAGTTCGGGGGCTAGGCCGGTATCCAGTTTCCAAAGACCAAGTCCGATGGCGGGCATTTTCAAGCCGCCACGGAGGGTTATCGTTTTTTCCTTTAACGCCACGGATCACATCTCCAAGATCTTCGCACCAGAATCATCGTATCTAGTTCGTTTGCCAGTCCAGTAGGCTGCTTGTGCGAGGTGGATAGCTCGGCAAGCAGAGAGCCCGGTTGAGAGCGGTGCTGACGGAGAGGTGCCTTCATGGATGGCATCCAGCCAATTCGTGGTATGCTCATCGTCAATGTCCTTCTCTGCCTTGACTTCAATCGCTTCTCGTTGTCCGGAGCGGAATAGGTAACCCTCTCGACTGATTTCAAGAGTCCCATTCGTCCCATAAAAAGCAACGTGCGGTTTGCCACTCAACGGAAGGATGGAACATTCGAAATTGAAATTCCAATTGTTCTTGTAACGCAAAACGGCTGAGACTGTGTCGGGATTTTCACGACCATCATTCAACTTGTAAATTCCGCCGGTAGCGACGGCGTCCACGGGCTGAGTTTCATCCATGAACCATTGGGCGACATCGACCCAGTGGGTGAGGATGTCGGAAAGCTGGCCCCCGCCGTAATCTCGAAAAAGACGCCACGAATCGTAACGAGGCCAATGAAAGGGACGGGAGGGAGCCGGCCCCAGAAATCGTTCCCAATCCAATCCAGCGGGCCTCGGCTTTTCCACCAACGGCCGACGCTGATTAGGAAAGTTGTGCCATACCCCACGTACAAACAGGATCTCCCCCAGAGCCCCTTTATCGATCAACTCCTCTTTGGCGCGACGGTAGTGGGTTCCACTTCGCTGCTGCGTTCCCGTTTGAATAACTCGGTCACTATTCGAAGCGGCCTGAAGTAAGACGGCATGTTCATCGAGACGATGTGCGGCCGGCTTCTCGAGATAGAGATGTCGCTTTGCCTCAAGTACCTGACGAGCGAGTGTGCAGTGTAAATGGTCCGGAGCAGCGATCAGCACAGCATCGATTTTCGGATGGGAAAGAACTTCCTCAATATCATTCGTTTCTAACGGTCGTTCCGCGGGACGGATCGTGTCACGCGTCATTCGGCGACGCTCATCGTAAACATCGCAAATCGCGCGTAGCTCGGCTCTGCCGTTGGAACAAATTTTTCGTCCGATGTATCGGCCTCGGATCCCCCCACCCACGATCGCTAGACCGAGCCGGCTGTTTGCGCCTGCCGCCCGAGCCCAAGTTGCCGCGGCGAGTAAAGACGTGGAACTTGCCTGCAAAAAACGGCGACGTTTCACGAAAACCCTTTCCTCTCCAATCGTGGCCAGTGAACACAACGAATCCTGATTGATTCACGACGATATATTCGATCAATCGGGCAGTTGTTGCTCTCGAGTTTCCGGCATTAGTGCGATGATCACGATACCGATGGCAAAAAATGCCCCCATGGCCGCGACCGCTGGCTTTAATCCCATACTTGCTTTCAATTCTCCAGACATCCATAGCATGGGAGCGGCAAGCAGCCTCCCCCCATTGAAACAGATTCCCACCCCCGTTGCTCGTAGATGACTCGGAAAAAGCTCTGGGAAGTAGATCGCGTAACCGGCATGTATACCAACAGTGAAAAACCCAAATACGGGGAGCGCCCAGAGAAGCTGTTGATAATTAGAGGGCAAAAAACAGACGGCGGGTACGACGATCAGGGCTCCAAGCTGCATGAGTCCGAATGACCAGCGTCTACCGATCCGCGCCGTTAGCGGACCAAACGATAGGAGACCAAGTCCTCCCCCCATAGTTTGCACGATACCGTAAGCGAACTTCCCGCTCTGCTGTGCGGAGACCTCCGAAACACCTTCTTTCCGAAGCATCTCCACGGCCAGATCCTGCCCTGCCACCGTAACGCCCCAAAAGGTGCCGAGTCCGACGGCGGCCAGTAAGATTCCCATACACGCCCGGTATGCCCAAGTCGGCGTTCCGAAAAGGTCGCGAAAACTGCCCAGCGGGCGCGACGAACTCGCGGCATCACGCCAACGATCGGGCTCCACCAATTTCTGACGAACCCAAAAGACAAGCAACGCGGGAAGAACACCAATTAAGTAGGCGTATCGCCATTGAGATCCGACCCATAACCCCGCGATGGCCGCGAGCCAGGTTCCAAGAATACTTATCGAATGAAATATCCCGGAAGCACGCGCACGCGCGCGAACCGGAAACTCTTCGGCCACCAACGATGCCGCGACCGACCATTCACCCCCTACCCCCATCGCGACAAGAAATCGCAAGAGCGCGACGTGCCAAAGCTCGGTCGCAAAATAGGTCAGCCCTGAAAAAACGGAATACACAAGAATGGTGGCGGCCATCGTTCGCTTCCGGCCGAACCGGTCGGCCATCGTGCCGAATAGAATTCCCCCGAACGTGCCCCCAAGCAGAAAGACGGCAAGGAACAAATCTCCCCATCGCTTCAATTCCGCTGGGGTGGCAGAACTGTTTAGTTCGGCCAGCATCTGCCCACGAGTAATGTTGAATATCTGCCCTTCGAAGGTATCGAAGATCCAGCCGGCAGATGCGATCGCGAGCACCAACCACTGATACCGCGTGACATCAGAGTACCAAGGCGACTTTGAGGTCGTACTCACGCGTCAAGCACTCCCATATCGCTTAAACTAACCGGCATTCCGGTTCGAAGAGACTCCTCGGCGCGTAAACACATCGCGACGGACCAGCGGCCATCCTCACCAGTACACGGAACCGGTCGGACGTTTATGATGGCGTCCGTAAATCGCTCGATTTGATCCACCAGTTCATAGACTTCCCCCGAGGGCTTTTCGATCGTGACCTGTTTCGGCTCTCCGTCGGTTTGTATTTCAAGTTGGAAGGTGGGAGCAAATGTTCGATCCATCGCTCCACTCCACTTTGCCCAGAGAGCCCCCTTCGTCCCCGTTAACTTGACGGTTTGATGATGTTGCCACGCCGCGAGTGTTTGAGAAATCACCGCATATCGACCACGTGGAAAGCTAATGATCGCGGAGAAGTTATCGTGAAGCTCGGGATGACCGGGATCTCGGCCGTTCGCTTGAGCGTAAACGGAAACGGGGTCGCCGACGGCAGAGAAGTACCACCTGGCAAGATCGAAGAAATGAATGGGCTCCTCGAGTATCCAACTTCCCACGCGATCGATCGCGTAACGCCATCCGGAGGAGCCTAACCGATAAGGGCGACGCCAGAGTTCAATCAAGGCGTAGAGAGGCTCACCAATGGCTCCCTCATTGATGAGTTCCTTTACTTTGCCCCAAAGCGATGACATGCGGAGTTCATGTCCAATCGCGAGCAGTCGTTTGTTTTCCTTAGCCAATTGAATCAGCTCGGTGCAGTGTGGAATCGACAATGTCATTGGCTTCTCAAGAAGCAAATGCCGACCTGATCGAAGCACGTCGCAACTCACCGAATGATGCAAATCAGAGGGAAGTACCACATCAACTGCATCCAACGACTCCTTCTGCAGCATCTCCCGGTAGTCGGCGTAAATTCGAGCGGAAGGATGTTCCTGTCGAGCTCGCTCGCAACTCTCTGGCGAGTGGCCCGCAATCGCAACAAGAGATGCCTGCTTGACGGCGTTGATGCTGCGAGCATTGTGAGTTCCCCAAGCTCCATAGCCAATCAGGCCGAATCGTACTTCTGCCAAACGAGAACTCCTTCACTGAGAACTTGGGAAAAACAAGCGTAAGCAGTGCCCTCCGCTTCTTGTCGATCCTGCAATCGTCGGAAGAACATCGTTCCGCAATCCACTTGCCACTTTGTTCATTCAGGGAACCTAATTGGGAGGTGCGGCCCATGGCTGCGGCCAATCTTACTTGCCTTCCGGCTTGTATTCCATCTCACTCCCGCATGGCTCTCAAGATTTGGTTCTCCGTGCGTGGGCTGCTCGGCAGGCTCCGGCGAGTGGGAGTCGTGAGCCACTGCAGATCGCTCCGAGAGTGGTGGCTCAGTTCCTCGGGTGAGACCAGCGGCCAAGATACTTGGAAGGTCGGTCGTGCGGCGAAGCGGTCAGCAACTTGAAGGAATCGATCGAACAAGAGGTGACGAAAAGAATCGATCATGAGCGCACGACCAATGAGCTGCGTCGCAGAATTCAAATGGTGAAATTCATACTGCCATCCGCTCAGTAACTGCCAACGCCATGGGAAGCGGAGGCGATCTCATTCGTATTGCAGCGCACGGACAATTTTGAGTTTCGATGCTCGGCGCGCGGGCAATAGAGCGGCCAAAACGGAAATAGCCAAAGCTGCTCCCACGCACGCAATGACAAACCCTGCCTCTACTTTGAAATCGACCGGATGACCAACAATCGGATAAGTACTCGCGTTCATGAGAAACGCCAAGGCAATTCCCATTACCACACCCGGAACGACGCTGATTAACGCCATCGAAATAGCCTCGGCCAATACCATCCTGCCGATTTGTCGTCGCAGCAGTCCAATGGCACGCAGAACTCCAAACTCCCGAGTTTGCTCCATCGCATTCATGGTCAGCGTGTTGACCACGCCGAGCGATGCGACCACGAACACAAGAGCCATCAGCAACCAAAGAAAGCCGACGACCCCCGACATCATTCCGTCGATCATCTTTCGAAAATCCGATTGTGACTGAATGAGCAGATGTTCGCGTTCGCAAAATTCCTTCAGACGCGGATTGAGATCCGCAAGCTGACCTTCGGTAGCCTTGATCATGAGCACGTCGACTCCGTTCAACTTCATGAGCTTTCGTACCGTCTCTCGGTCGACATAAAGCGACGCGCCGCCGGCGGTATACTCCGTCGATGTTCCCGCAACTCGCAATCGCTTTGGGCCCATCCGTGTTTCGAGCGTGATCGTATCGCCGCGATGCAATCCCAATCGGTGGGCAAGGGATGTTCCAAGCACAGCTTCCCCCGACAATAAGCCGCGCAAAACCTCGTTGGGATCACCTTCGGCAAGATCGAGTCCGACGGGACGATCCGCGGGCCAATCACGCGCGATCAACAACACACGTTGCCCCGAAACTCGCGCTGGCACAAAATTCACCTTGTCCACACGCTCAACACCACCGAGTGATTGGAACTGTGCAGCCAGTTCTTCCGGCATCGAAGCAGCCATCAAAATCCCCGTATCGGGCACAACGCTTCGAATCAAAAAGTCGGAGACGATCGTTCGCTCCGTCCAATCGCTAATATCACGAATGCTGTTCATCAGCGAATTACCCATGCCAATACTCACGACGATGGCGATGAACAACACGCCAACCGTCAGCGCGGTTCGCTGGCGACGACGATCGAGTTGGCGAAAAGCAATCCGACCTTCCACACCTAACAAAGGCCCAAGTATGATCGCCGACACTTTGGAGAGGGGACCGAGAATGAAAGGTATGAGTAGCACGCTTCCCACTAAGAATGCTGCCATGGTGGGACGGACAATCCAATCGATTATCTCTGACGGAAACCAATCGTTCAGAAACCCGGCGACCACGACGTTCGCAAGAGCAATCAAGGCGATACCCAAGCAACCAGGCCAAATGCTTCGTTTTTGTTCCGAACGTAGAGTCAGTTCGTCGAACAAGCCCGCAAGGATCGAACGACCGGCGGCCTTTCGGGCGGGAACATACGTCGCGGCTAATGCCATCCCCGGACCAAGCACTGCTGCGAGTAGAAATGGCTGGAGACTCAACTTCAGATCTGGCAAATGTGTTTGAAGAATTCCCTCCATTCCACGAGTCAGTGCCACCGCGAGACACAAACCCAAACCAATGCCGACGATGGTGCCTATGCAGCCCAACAATAGGGCTTCGGCCAACAGGATACGGGTAAGCTGCCAGCGCGTTGTCCCCAATGCTCGTAAGATGGCCAATTGCCGTTGCCGCTCTCCGACGCTCATCAAGAATGTGTTCAGGATAACGAACGCGCCCGCCACGAGAGAAACGACACTCATCACCGCAAGGCCTTGTTCGGTGCTTAGCATGCTGCTTTGCGATAACCCACCACGAGCGGAGGGCGTTTGCACGTCTAATCCTGGGGGCAACACTTTCGCGACGTTCGCTTCGATGCTGGCAACATCGAAGCCCGGCTCGAGAACCAGTTGCGCGGTGTTGATCTGTTTTGGCAACTTGAATAGTCGCTGCGCCGTCGGCAGCGGCACGATGACGATTGCACCACCAGCGATGGCAGCAGGACCTCGCGGCTCTAAGAGGCCCACGACTTTTAGCTTTGCCGTTCCCGCGGTCGTCAGCATCCGAACTTCATCGTTCGTGTGAATACCCTGCGACTCGGCGAAACCGGCCTCCAGCATTACTTCATCGCCTGATTCCAGAAATCGCCCTTCGCGAAAGAAATAATCTCGTGTATCTCGGTCGATTTGGGGGTCGATTCCAAGCGCCATGACCGGCAGATAGCCCCGGGTGCTGCCGAGTGCGCTAAAGGATTGAATGGCCGGCACGATCGATCGGACGCCATCGATCTTGCGGACTTCATCTAGCGCTTGCAGTTCGAAACCGCCCGTTCCCTCGGCAACGACTTCCAAGCTTGCCCGGCCGGAAATGGATTCAAACAATTCACGGTAAGCACCACGCGTGGTGTTGATCGTGATCGAAATGGCGACAATCGCAGACACGCCGATCGCGATTCCCAAGAGCGTCAACGTGGTCCGACCGGGCCGACGAAGAATTTCGCGGATCGAATAGCCAAGAAGCCTCATCCGTTATCCGTTCTCGTGTAAGTTGGAGAGACTCGAATCTTCCCCCGTTCTCATCGCTTGTGAGGGTCGCTGCTCGTTGGCCACTCGACCATCGCGAAGTACGATCAACCGATCCGCCAAGGCAGCGTGACGCGGATCATGCGTCACCATGAATACCGTTTGCTTCTTCTCATCGACGAGACGGCGAAGCAAAGCCATGATCTGGTCGCCGTTTTGACTATCAAGATTGCCGGTCGGCTCATCGGCGAAGATGACCAACGGCTGCGTGACCAAAGCGCGAGCAATCGCCACCCGTTGCTGTTCTCCCCCCGACATCTCTGTTGGTCGATGCGATCGACGATGGGAGATACCAACCAATTCAAGGCATTCACGAGCGCGAGCCACAGCAACGGCGTTCGATTCGCCATCGATCACCAGCGGAAGTGCGACGTTCTCCTCGGCCGAGAGGACTTCGAGCAAGTTGAAGGCCTGGAAAATAAAACCGATGCGTCGGCGGCGCAGGAGGGTCAAGGCGTCGTCGTCGAGAGAGCTTAAGTCATGACCTTCGATCGAAATGGTGCCGCTAGTGGGATAATCGAGTCCACCCAAAAGGTGCAGCAATGTGCTCTTTCCCGAACCAGACTGACCCATGACCGCGACGAATTGGCCGGACGGTATTTCGAGGTCCACCCCTCGCAACGCTTCGACCCGAGCTTCTCCACTACCAAAACTCTTGGTGACTCCTCGAACACGAATGGCGACATCGCTGGTAGGGATCAAAACGGAGATCTTTCTGAAAGGACCGGGCCACGAGAGCGGACAAATTCCTTGTGATTCCTACAGGTAGGAATGGTTGATAGGCTACCGTCCCTTCTTCCGTGATTCAAGAATTTTTGGATAGCTTCTCTCCATCATGGCTGGACTGAGTCCCTTCCTTCATCCGATGACGGCGCAGCTCTTTATGTGTCTGAAAATGGAAAGCCGGTTATTCGCACGTTTCATCTCCATGATGCTGCTTACCGACAGCGCGAGGAGAAGCCCTCAGCCGATTGCGATCGCGCGATACTTACCTGAACGAGCCATCACAACAACGCCAATCTTACGCTCAGGCAAAACGCCGAGGATGGACGTCAAAGCGCTTCGTCCTCACTAGCTGGTCTTGCTGATTTGAGGCCCATTAATCTGGGTGCATTTTAACAGCAAACCACGCCAACTACGTCGGCCACTTGTTAGAATGTTGATTCGCCAGCCATTCCTTACGAGGACAGATGGCGTCACATCTGGCGTGCGATCACGTAGAGGAACATCGATTGAGAATCGAAGGCTGAGCATCGATTTAATCTGATTCGTTCAAGTGCATCCACAGCTCTCTGAGAGTAGGAAACCATGCCGCAACCGGTCATTGTTGACGCCGTCCGTTCGCCGTTTGCCCGTGTCGGCGGTGCGTATCGAGACACGCGCCCCGATGTGCTCCTGGCTCAGACGCTGGCCGGACTTACCGAACGTGTAGGAATCTCGAGCGATTGTGTAGAGGATGTTGTCGTTGGCTGCGTATCGCAGGTCGGGGAACAGGGCGCGAATATTGCCCGGCTGGCCGTGCTGCAGGCCGGTTTCCCGTTCAGCGTTCCAGCCGTCACCCTCAATCGCTGGTGCGGCTCCGGCCAACAGGCAGTCCACAACGCGGCGCAGAGCGTGGCAGCAGGCGATGTCAACTGTTGTATCGCGGCTGGAGTCGAGAGCATTTCCCGAGTCCCCGTTTACAGCGACATCGGCGGACTTGAGAATCTGAATCCTGCGGCCTGTACGCGTTATGGTTTGGTTCATCAGGCCGAAAGTGGTGAGCGCATTGCCGAGCAATGGAAGATTACTCGAGCCGATGCCGATGAGTTCGGGATAGAAAGCCAACGCCGTGCATCCCGTGCCGCAAACGCAGAGTTGCACCGCGAACTACTCCCGTTTGAAGGGATGGATCGGGAGGGAAACATGATGCGGCTCACCCGCGATGAAGGAATCCGCGATGTTGTGGACGCGGCGAAGGTAGCCAGTCTTAAGCCGGCGTACCGTCCCATTGGCCAAGGAGTGCTGACCGCAGCAAATTCAAGCCAATTCGCTGACGGTGCCGCGGCAGCGATGCTCGCCGACAGGGAATGGGCAGAAGCGCAAGGCCTTCGACCGCGCGCTCGTTTCCTTTCACGCGTCGTCGCAGCGGACGACCCCGCGCTGGCGTTGATGGCCGTGGTGCCCGCCACGAAGATGGCGCTGGAACGCAGCGGCCTGCAAATCGATGACGTTGACTGGATAGAGATCAACGAGGCCTTCTCAACCGTCGTCTTGGCATGGGCACGCGAGACGGGCGCCAATTTACGGAAGGTGAATCCATGGGGCGGCGCGATTGCTCACGGACACGCGCTCGGGGCAACCGGCGTTGCGCTATTGGCAAAAATGCTGGTTGGCCTGGAAACCACTGGAGGGACGTTAGGACTCCAGGTAATGACGATTGGGCACGGTCAGGCGACCGCCACCGTCATTGAGCGGATTTGACAGAACTCATCGTGCGACGCGCGCGAACTACTCTTGGAATTAATTGAACGGCCACATCGACAGGCGAGATTGTAATGGCGTCAGAACGGCTTTGGATCCTTCGCAATGGGCAACCGCGACTGCAAGGCGCCCACTGCGGTGACTGTGGTGCCGTCAGTTTTCCTGCCAGGCATGGTTGCATCGTCTGTGGTTCAGCAGTTCAAACGATTGTAGACCTCTCGAACCGGGGTAAGATTGAAAGCCGCACCCAGGTTGGCGAGCGAATCGTTTGCGAGATTCGCATGGAGAGTGGCCCACGGGTGATGGGTTGGCTCGAATCTGGCGAGCTCGTTGACATTGGCTCATCCGTGGAGTTTGCGCCGCACGAAAACGAATTGAGGTTTGTGCCAGATGTCTGATGTGGCCATTCTTGGGGTCGGCATGACCCGATTTGCGAAGCAGGCCCACCGAGGTTATGAATCATTGGTGGCCGAGGCAGTGCAACAGGCGTTCGAGCATGCAAATGTGCGGGCATCTGAGATTCAGGCTTCGTTCTGTGGCGCGGCCACCGCACCGCCCGGAACCGGTCAGCGAGTACTTAAGAATATTGGCGTGACTGGCCGTCCCATCGTCAATGTTGAAAATGCCTGCGCTTCGGGCTCGACAGCAATTGTCGAAGCGTGTGCCTGGCTTCGCGCCGGAATATGTGACGTCGCGCTTGCTGTTGGCGTTGAAATCTTGTCCGAGATTCGTGGGCCGTTGCCCACGCAAGACGCCTGGTTTTTCGACACCGGCCTGAATCTGCCAGGCTGGTACGCCCTACAAGCCAGCAGGCACATGCAACAGTTCGGCCTAACCAGAGAGCAACTGGCAGCGGTCGCGGTAAAAAATCGTCGGCTGGCTGCGATGAATCCTCGGGCCTATTTTCAATCGCCCGTCACGATTGAGGAGGTCTTAAGTTCGCGGATGATTGCCGACCCGCTCACTCTATTGCAGTGCTGTCCGAAAGCGGACGGAGCCGCGGCGGCCATCCTGTGCACGGCAAGCTACGCAGCACGATTCAATAGTCGTCCCGTTTGGATACGTGGAATGTCGCTGACCTCCGGGATGGCTGTGTTTACCGATGGTCCGCGTCCCGTAAGTGCCGCACGGCGAGCGGCACTCGCGGCCTACGAGCAGGCTGGCGTGGGACCGCAAGACCTGGATTTGGTCGAGTGCCATGATGCCTTCACCATCGGCGAAATCTTGTACACCGAGGAGTTGGGATTGTGTGATCGGGGACAGGGAGGCGAACTAGTGCTCTCTGGCGCGACCTCGCCCGGAGGCGGTGCGGCCGTTGTGAATGTGAGCGGTGGACTGCTGGCAAAGGGGCATCCGCTTGGTGCCACAGGTATCGCTCAGATCGCCGAACTCGTCTGGCAACTGCGCGGTGAAGCGGGCCCGCGACAGCAACCCGGTGCTCGACTGGCCGCAGCATTGACCATGGGGGCCGGCGAATTTGAACTCGACGCCAATGCCTGCACCATGCTGGTGCTCGAATGTTCGTGAAGCTTCGGTAATTCCATCCTTCCAGGAGCGTTTGACAGATGACCGTTGACTACGATCCAAGACGCCCCGAGGTCATTGCCGATCCTTTCCCCGTGTTCCAAGAATTGCGTGAGCAAGCTCCGCTCTATCGCAGCTCGGTCCTCGGCGGTTGGGTGCTCACAAGGTACGACGATGTGAAGCTGGCGATCTCCGATCAGCGATTTTCCTCCAATCGGATGCGACCTTTCTTCGCCCAATTGCCGGACGATAAGCAAACGGCCTACGCCACGCTGCGCGATTCAATTTCTAGCTGGGCCGTGTTTCACGATCCACCCGACCACACGCGCCTGCGCGGACTGATGAATAAAGCGTTTACTG